>PMAD01000239.1 GCA_003152415.1 Acidobacterium sp. | reverse complement strand
GCATCAGCACCGCGGGCTCCACGGCCAGCTTCGGATGATCGATCTTCAGAATCTGCGGAGGCGCTAGCGGCGTCTTCGACATTTTGGGCAGCTTGCCCTTCGACGCCTCGACTGTCTCATGATTGCCGCCGCCACCGCCGCCGCCCATGACGTCCTTCGCCGGCGCGGCGGGAATAAACGGCGATACGTCGACGGGCACGACTTGCGCCCTTTTGACCGCCCGTTCGTGCCACTGTGCCAGGGTGAAAAGCAGGATCAGCCCAATGATCACCGCATGCGTGACAAACGAAACCGCGCTCGATGCCGGGTTCCGCTTCACGGCCATCGGGTCTTTCACCGCGATGGGCGTCGAACTTAGCTTCAGCGGGGGCAGCTTCTTCGGGAAGAGCACGTCGGCGACGCCGGCAAACAGCGTCTTCCAGATCGGCTCTTCGACGATCGAATCCAGGCCCGCAAAGTGCAGAGCCGGTAACTGTGCTTCGCTACCCCGATTTGTGTCCGGTTCCAGGTTCGGAGACGTCAAGACCGAATTCCCCAAGTGTCCTCACCGGACGTCGCCGCCCGGGTTCTCCTGATTATCAATGACAGGCGCCCTCTCTGTCTCGCCCGGCTGTCGCTGCATTGGCTGAGGGTGGGGCCCGTCCCGAATATTACCTGCACTTCTCCCTTCACGGATAGACGCTCGATTCGGCAGGAAGTTACTGCTGTTCCGCCGGATACAATGAAGTTTTAGCCGAACCAGCTGGAGAAACGATGTCTTCTGCGCCGCCATCCGGCGACCAAAAGTCCGTTGTATTGAAGGATACTCTGTCGCTACCCCGCACCGCCTTCCCCATGAAGGCGAACCTGCCTCAAAACGAGCCAGCGCGCCTGAAGGGTTGGCAGGAATCCCGCCTCTACGAGCGGATCCGTGAGGCCCGCCGCGGCGCCCCCCGCTGGATCCTCCACGACGGCCCTCCCTACGCCAACGGGCCGCTCCATCTGGGTCACGCCCTGAACAAGGGCCTCAAAGACTTCATCGTCAAATGCAAAACCATGGCCGGCTTCGATTCCCCGTACGTCCCGGGATTCGACTGCCACGGCCTTCCCATCGAGATCAAGGTCGACGAAAAGCTCGGCCGCAAGAAGCTGGAGATGCCCGCCGCCGAGTTCCTTCGCCATTGCCGGGAGTACGCGCAAAAGTACGTCGATCTGCAGACCACCCAGTTCGTCCGGCTCGGCGTTTTTGGGCGCTGGGACGATCCGTACAGCACCATGTCTCGCGCCTACGAAGCGCGCACTCTGGAGACTTTTTATCGCTTTTTGGAGGCTGGCTTCGTCTATCGGGGCCTCAGGCCGGTCTACTGGTGCATCCACGATCGCACCGCGCTGGCCGACGCCGAAATCGAGTACGAGCAGCACTCCAGCCCCAGCATCTATGTTCGTTACGATCTCACCAGCGACCCGGCTGCCATCCATCCCGCGCTGGCCGGCAAACGGGTCACCACCATCATCTGGACCACCACGCCCTGGACGCTGCCCGCGTCGCTCGCCGTCGCCTTCCATCCCGACTTCGACTACGTTGCCCTGCAGCAGGAGGGCCAGGTCTATATCGTCGCTCAGACCCTGGCCGCCTCGGTCCGCGAAGCCTGCAATCTTGAAGCCGCCGTTCCCATCGCAACCTTCAAAGGCTCGCGCATGGAACGCGTCACATTCCAGCATCCGTTTCTCGATCGGTCGATCCTGGGCGTTCTCGCCGATTACGTCACGGCCGACCAGGGAACCGGAGCCGTCCACACCGCGCCCGCCCACGGCGCCGACGACTTCAACACCGGCACGCGCTACGGCCTCGATCAAACCTGCCACGTCGACAATGCTGGACGCCTGCACGATGGCCTGCCCGAGTACGACGGCAAGACCGTTTTCCAGGCCAATCAACCGATCATCGACCTGATCGCCGCAAGCGGCGCGCTCCTCGGCCGGTCGGACATCTACCACAGCTACCCGCACTGCTGGCGCTGCCACCGCCCTGTTATCTTCCGCGCCACGGAGCAGTGGTTCATCGCTATCGACACGCCGATGCAGAACCCCGACGGCTCGCCCACGACGTTTCGCCAGCGCGCCCTCGACGAAATCAAGAACAGCGTGAAGTGGGACCCGGCGTGGGGCGTGGAGCGGATCGCCAACATGATCGCCACTCGCCCCGACTGGTGCATCTCGCGCCAGCGCGTCTGGGGGGTGCCCATTGCTGTTTTTCTCTGCGAAAGCTGTCATGCTCCGTACCGCGACCATGCCCTCAATCGACGCATCGTCGAGCTGTTCCAGAAGGAAGGCCTGGAGGCCTGGCACACTCCGGCAGCTGACACGCTGCTGCCATCCGGGGCGCATTGCGCGCAGTGCGGCGGATCGAATTTTCGCCGGGAAAACGACATCCTCGACGTGTGGTTCGACTCGGGCTCCAGCTGGCACGCCGTTCTCGAACAGGAACCCGGCCTCGCGCCGCCCGCGGATCTCTACTTCGAAGGCGGCGATCAGTACCGCGGGTGGTTCCACACCTCCCTGCTCACCTCGGTCGGCGTCGGCGAAAAGCACGAGACGCCCTATCGCATGGTGGGCACCGCCGGATGGACGCTCGATGAGCAGGGCCGCGCCATGTCCAAGTCGCTCGGCAACGGTGTCGACCCCGTCGACATCGCCGATCGCCTCGGCGCGGAGATCGTCCGCCTCTGGGTTGCCAGCGTCGACTTTCGCGAAGACGTCGTCTCCAGCGAGCCAATCATGCAGCGCCTCGCGGAGAACTACCGCAAGCTGCGGAACACATTTCGCTTCTTGCTCGGGAATCTCGCAGACTTCGAACCCGCGCGCGACGCCGTGGCCGACTCCGAGCTTCTGCCTCTCGACCGTTACATGCTCGCGCGCGCCCGCGAGCTGGTCGAAAAGGTCAGCGGAGTGGATGGCAAAGGTGGCTGGTACGGCGACTTCCAGTTCCACCGCGTCTATCATGCGATCAACGAATTCTGCATCGTCGACCTGAGCGCGTTTTATCTCGACATCCTCAAGGACCGGCTCTACACCTTCGCGCCGAAGGGGGTCGAACGCCGCTCCGCGCAAACGGTTCTCTGGAGAATCACGGAGGCACTGGTCCGCCTCGTCGCGCCGATTCTCACGTTCACCGCGGATGAAGTCTGGCAATATCTCCCCGCCGTGTCCGACAGACCCGCCAGTGTCCACCTCGCCCTGTTTCCGAAGGCCGATGACTTGGGCGCGGCTGAGGCATCGCTGCTCGATGAGTGGACGAATCTGCTGGCAATCCGCGAACAGGTGTTTCAACGTATCGAGGCGAAACGTCAGGAAAAGACAATCGGCAAATCCCTTGAGGCAAAGATCTGTATTTATGCCCGGGGTAGCGTCCTTGATCTTCTGAGGCGCTATGAACCAGTCTTGGAAGAGCTACTGAACGTATCCAAGGTTGCAATCGTGGAGGTCGATCCGTCGCAGCAGCTCCCAGCGGGAGATATGCCTAGCGCGACCTTTGTCCTCTTGAATCACGCGATCGTGGTCTCCCCCGCCGACGGCCACAAGTGCGACCGCTGCTGGCGATACTACCCCGACGACTCACCGAAGGCAGTCCGCCAATTCGGCTCCTGGCCGAACGTCTGCGGGCGCTGCGCCGATGCCCTCCGCCAGATGGGCTACTCCGAGAACGCCCCATGACCGAAAGCGCTCGCGACCGCCGGCCGTGGCTCCTGCTTCTTTCGGCATTGATCCTTCTCCTCGATCGGCTCACGAAGTACTGGGTCAGCCGGCACATCCCCGAAGGCGACGCCATCGTCGTTATCCGCCATGTCTTCCGCATCAGCCACGTGCGCAATCCCGGCGCCGCGTTTTCGATGTTTACCGAGACCGCGCGTCCTTCGCTCACCCACTGGATGCTGACCATCTTCTCTTTGATCGCGGCCGCCATCGTCCTGTTCGTCATCCTCCGCTTCGGCCGTCGCATGACGCCCACCATGGTGGCGCTGGCCCTGATCCTCGGCGGCGCGGTCGGCAATGCGTGGGACCGCCTGCGCTACGGCATGGTCACCGACTTTCTCGAGGTCCACATCGTCCACTACCACTTCCCCGACTTCAACGTCGCCGACTCCGCCATCGTGATCGGCGGCATCCTTCTCGTGCTCGACGCGCTGCGTTCACCACACCCCGATCCCTGACCCAAATCCTGAATAGTTCGAGGTCGAGGCGCGTGGCCTGCAGTCGGTCGCCGCCGCCGTCACCGCGTAATCGGGATCTCGCGCACTCGATGTAATATTCCCTTCGAAGGTCCACACCCGCCGGAGGAACCCCAATTGGAATTGAAGAAGTATTTTCTCGAGCAACTCGAAACCGAAGCCGCGTCCGCGCGCAAGGTCCTCGAACGCGTACCCGAAGGCCGTAATACCTGGAAGCCGCACGAGCGCTCCATGGAGCTCGGCTATCTTGCCTCCCTGGTCGCTGCCATTCCCGGCTGGATCGGGACGATGATCGAGAACGACGTGACCGATCTGAACGACCCGGCCGGGTCGTTGCGCTCGCGAGCTGCGTCGACGCGCCAGGAGCTGCTCGCACTCCTCGATCAGGGCCTGACCAAATCGCGCCAGGCTCTGAAAAACACTACGGAGGATCACCTGCTGGAGTCGTGGCGTCTGAAAATGGGCGAGCGGGTTATCACCGACGGTCCTCGCTACCAGCAGATTCGCGACGGCGCGTTCGGCCATCTCGCGCATCATCGCGGGCAGCTTACGGTCTACCTGCGCCTCAACGAGGCTAAGGTGCCGGCGATTTACGGCCCCAGCGCGGACGAGTGGCACTAATAGCTAATAACGCAATCCAAGCCGGAGCGGAAACTCCTCCTCGTCCTCGTCGGCGTCGATGCGCTGAACATGCTCGGCGATGCGGCTGCGATGCATCGCGCGCAACACGAGGTGCGCTGCGGCCATGACACCGGCCGCGATCGCCAGGTGCGCCACGCTGGCCTCGACGATCGGCTCCAGACCGACGGTGAACATCACTACCGCGGGAAAGAACCCGAGGTACGGGATGAGCAGCAGTGCGAAGTTTGTCGCCGAGTTCGATCGTGCTCCCGTGAACGGAATGGTCGTTACGCTCAGGAAGAACAAGTCCGTGAGAACCAAACTCCAGCCCAGCGCCACAACCACCTGCCCCGCCACAAACGTCCAGCCGCGCGCCGCCGGACCGCCAAACATCCACGCGCACCCGGCCGCCGCAAGGCTCAGAAGTGCACTCCACAGAAACACCCATCGCTTGGCCGCGCCCGCTTCCGCCAGGCCCGCCTTGCCCAGGATCACGCGAAAAATCCATCTGCCCCGCTGATCGGCCGGCGCCAGAAACGTGCTGCGCAAACCCGACACTGTCCAGAACGCAACAATCGGCACCGTCGCCCGCAGTCCTTCCGGGGAAAAAACGAAGGCGATCCTGCCGTGCGCCAGGCTGACTCGCATTACCGTCGCGAAGACCAGCGCCGCGCCCATGCCGCCATACATCACCAAAACCATGCGGTAGCGCGGCACGCGCAGCAGGTTCTGCCCGATGAATTGCCAGATAGCCCGGCATGCGGGACTGCGCGCCAGCGTGGCATGCAGCACACGCGACAACGGCACTGCCATCAGGTTGCGCCGTTCGCGTTTTGCCGTGCCTTCCACCAGACCCCGCGTCTTTCGCCACCAGGCCAGTGGGTAGGAAGCGACCGCCAACCCGACCGCCAACGCCAGGGCTCCAGAGGCGATGTGGGATAACCGGACAAAAACCGGCAACGCCGCGGGTCCGTCCAGGACGCGCTGATAGATTCCCAAAAACCAGAACGACGGTACGCAATACACCATCGCACTCTTTGACTGCAGTACCCGTCCCAGCGCTCCCGTCAGCACGGGATACAAGAACAGCAACGTCAGCAGCGCAAGGACGAAGAATCCCTGCAGCCAGAGCGCAATTCTGCGGAACAGCCGATCTCCCAGCACCCCCAGCAGAATTCCCTCCAGAGCCAGGAAGAACGCCGCACCGAAAATCCCGCTGGCCGCGACGGCCAGCAGGTGCGCCGCCCAGAATCGCAACAGGTGTGGCGGATCCACGGCCGCTGGCAGCACGATCGGCGCAAGAAAACTCGAGTCAAACAGCGCGGCGCCCATCAGGATGAAGATCGCCGTCACGCGGGCGCCCAGCATTCTGCCGTTCCGCACCGGCAAGGGCGACAGAACAAACACATCCAACAGGTCCGGAAACAGCAAATCCCACTCGAAAATCGTGACGACGCCCATCGCCACCATCGAATACAGCACATAGAAGTAGTGATCCCCCACCTGCGCCCAGTACGGGCGCACCTGATGCGGCATGTGATACGGCGTGTACAGATACAGCGCCACCACAAAACCCGGCATCCCAATCGCGCACGCCGCCTGGACCAGGCGCGTCTTCGCGTCCCCATCGCCCGACGCCAGCTCATTCGTAAAGAAGCGATCCAGAAAGTGCCGCACCAGCACGCGGAACTGCGTCGGCTGCTCCGCCTCTTCGGGGGAGCTGCGCGCCAGCACTTCGAGCGAAAGCACCCCGTCGCGCGGCGGCTTTGGTTCCCGGACCACGCTAAGCATCGCCAATCCTCATCACCTCGACCATCTCGCGCGCCGCGGTCAGCGTGTCCTGCTGGCGCACCAGCTGCGCGAAGACCCTTTCCAGGCTGGGCAGCTCCATCAGGCGGGTCAGCTCCGACGGCGCAGCGTCGGCCACGACCTTCCCCTGCGCGATCACGATTACCCGATCGCACATCTTCTCCACAATTTCGAGCACGTGCGAGATGTACAGGACTGCCTTTCCCGCGCTGGCGAGTTCATGCAGCAGATCCCGAAATAGCCGCGACGACAGCACATCCAGCCCCGACAGTGGCTCGTCGAACACCAGCATCCTGGGGTCGTGCATCAGCGCCGCTGCCATCAGCACGCGCTGCCGCATGCCCTTCGAATAGGCCGTCATGGGCGAATGTCGCCACGACTCGAGACCCAGCAGCTGCAGCATTGCGCTCGCCTTCTCCTCGATCAGCCGCTCGCGAATGCCACGCAGTCTGCCTACCAGCTGCAGATACTCCATCGCCGACATCCACGCGTAGAGGTGCGCCTCTTCGGGGATGTACCCGAACGTCGCGCGCCACGCCACCAGATCGGCGTGAATGTCTCTGCCCTGGAACAGCACGCGCCCGTCATTGGGCCGCAGTAGCCCGGTGATGATCTTCACGGTCGTCGACTTCCCTGCGCCGTTTGGTCCCAGGAAACCGACGATTTCCCCCGCTTTGACCTGGAAGCTCACATCGCTGATCGCCGGAATCCCGCGATAGCTTCGCGACAGATGCTGCAGCTCGAGCACGGCGTCCAACCTCCGCCTTCATTACCCTATGTAGCATACTGCTGTTATTATAGTCAACAGAATGCTACATAGGGTATACAATTACCGCCATGCCGGCTGACGCGAAGCTTTCCCATACCGCCGCCATGATTCTCCAGGCCATCCACGCAGGCCAGATCTACGGTTTCAGCGTCATGGAAATGACCGGCCTTCCCAGCGGCACCGTCTATCCCGCCATGCGCCGTCTGGAGCGCGATGGGCTGATCGTCTCCAAATGGGAACAGCAGTCGATTGCCGATGCCGAGCAGCGCCCGCCACGCAAGTACTACCGGCTCACGCGTGCCGGCAAGTCCACGCTGGAGGCCGTCTACAGGCGCTACCCGCTTCTGGAGAGAATGATCCCCTCGCCGGAGCCGGAGCACGAGGTGCGGCGATGAAGCCCGCCTCCACTCACACCGCGCAGCTTGCCCGCCTCATCGTCCGCTCGGCGTCCCTGCTCGTCCCGCATCGTAATCGGTCTGCCTGGAGGGCCGAATGGACCGCAGAGCTGTGGCACCTGTGTCATCGGCGCTGCTGCGAACCCGGCGACGCACCGGACGCCGATCCAGTCGAGTTCAGCCTGGGCGCGTTTCACGATGCCTTCTGGCTTCGCTGCGACCGTATCCGGTCCAGCGGCCTGCCGATGCTCCAGCCCGGATCGGCCGCGCGCTGCGCGCTTCTCCTCTCCGCCATCGCCCTGACCGCGCTGGTCCTCTGCCTGTGCTTGCCCGGCGCTCGCTCCGCGCTGCTGCCGCTTTCCCGGCGTGGCGCCGGCAATCTGGTCATGATCTCCAGCGACGGTTATGCCGGCACCCAGGCACCCTCTATCCGTTTGGCCGACTACCAGGAGTGGACCACCGACACAGCCGCGCTCTTTACGGAGATCGCTTTCTACCGCCCCGCTGCCAAGTCTGTACATCTGCCGCGCAGGCCCGCGGCGCGACTTGCCATCGCGCAGGCCAGCGATAATCTTCTCCAGCTACTCAACCTGCCCGTCGCCCACGCGGGCACATCGGTCGCAGAACCAGGACAACGGCGTCTCATCCTCGCCCGCAGCGCATGGCGCAGGATTTACGGCGGCGATCCTCACCTCGTCGGCCGCATCGCTGAGATCGACGGCCAGTCCGTGCTGATCGCGGCCATCATGCCCGACGGCGACTGGCACTTTGCCGGCCACATCGATGCGCTGCTGCTTGAGAATCAACGCAACCTCGCTGCGCTGCCATCGACCACCAAAGGGTTTGTCGTTGCCAGGATTCGCCCCTCCGCGTTCCCTGCGCCGCGCGGCGGCTGGCGCAAGATGGTCGAGACCCGCAATGGGGTCACGCGCGGCTTCGAGTGCATCTCCGTCACCCACACGCTCGGCCAGCCCTTCTCGGTATTTCTTTTCGCGCTGCTGCTTGCCAGCCTCGCGCTGCCGGCCACTACAGCCCTGCCGCTCGGCGACTACCCGCTGCGCCACCGCCGCTTGCCAGGAACCATTGACGGCCGCCGCTGGATTTTCCTTGCCGCCAAATTTCTTCTCATACTCGCTATCGTGGATCTCTGTTCCACCGGCCTGGCGTACGGCCTCGCAGCGAGCGACCCGATCCGGGCTCTGTATATCCAGCTGGCGACGGCTTTCCCCGCTCTGCTCTTCGGCTTTCGCTGGATCCTTCAGGATCAGCGCAGGCGCTGCCCGGAGTGCCTCCGCCTGCTTTCAAATCCTGCTCGGGTCGGCCAGGCTTCCTGCAATTTTCTCTCGTGGAACGGCACCGAACTCTTCTGCGCCCGTGGCCACGGCTTCCTGCACATTCCCGAGCTGCCCACCAGCTGGTTCAGCACCCAGCGCTGGCTCTGCCTCGACCCCTCATGGCTCTGCCTGTTCCCTGAGCCTCGCTCCGCATCGCCGGGAATGGTCTGACGCATCTCTTGCTGGAACCACTCGACGCGCCAGCCCCGCCTCGTGGCCGTGCACTAGACTAGACCGGACAAGTCCTCTCGCCTGCCACGAAAGGAACGCGGCCGTTTGAAGCTCCCCCGACTCGCAGCTCTTCTGCTTCTGCTCACTGCGCTGGCCGCCTCCGCGCAAAATCCCACATCGGAGCGCTACGTCTGGAAAAACGTGCAGATCGTCGGCGGCGGTTTCGTCGACGGGATTGTCTTCCATCCCGCCGCGCCTGATGTTCGTTACGCCCGCACCGACATCGGCGGCGCCTACCGCTGGGACAAGGCCGCGCGTCGCTGGCAACCGATCCTCGACTGGATTTCGTATAAGGACCGGAACCTCATGGGCATCGAGTCGATCGCCATCGATCCCGCCGATCCCAATCGCATCTACCTCGCTTGCGGCACCTACACGAACCAGGACGCACCCGATGGAGCGATCCTCCGCTCAGGCGATCGCGGCAAGACCTTCCAGCGCACCAACGTCCCCATCAAATTTGGCGGCAACGAAGATGGCCGCGGCAACGGCGAGCGCCTCTCCGTCGATCCGCAGGATGGCCGCATCCTTTACTTAGGCACGCGCCACGATGGCCTTTGGCGCTCTCGCGATCGCGGCGTTACCTGGATCCGCGTCGCCGGCTTTCCCGACGTCACCGAGGCCGCGCCTCCCACGCCCGCTCCCGTCCCTGGCGAAACACCCGAACAGCACCGGCAGNNCGAACAAACAGCACTCCGCCACGCAGGCCATTTACGTTGGCGTCTCGCTCATGAACCGGCCCAACCTCTTCGTTTCCACCGACAGCGGCAAAACCTGGCAGCCAGTCGCCGGTGCACCAATGCAATATCGCCCCACGCGCGCCGCGCTCTCCTCTGACGGATCGCTCTACATCGCCTACGGCACCGCGCCTGGCCCTTCGCGCATGACCAACGGCGCAGTCTGGAAGCTCAACCTGCAAACCGGCGCGTGGACCGACATCACGCCCGAGCGTCCCGTTCCAGGGAGCAAGGAGTTCGGCTTCGCTGCTGTTGCCGTCGATGCGCATCACCGGCAAACCCTCATCGCCAGCACGTTCGGCCATCCCTGGTCTGAAGGCGGCGACAACATCTTCCGTTCCACGGATGCCGGCGCGACCTGGAAGCCTGTCTTTGGCGGCGCGCAAGGCGGCGTCTACGACTACTCCCTCGCGCCGTACGTGAAGCCCACGCCGATCCACTGGCTTTTCGACATCGAAATCGATCCCGCCAATTCCGACCACGCTGTGTTCACCACCGGCTATGGCGGATGGGAAACCTTGGACCTTACTGCCGTCGATCGCGGCCAGCCCACCCACTGGAGCATCCTCGCCACCGGCATCGAGGAAACCGTCGCGCTCCAACTCGACTCGCCCAGCGACGGCGCGCATCTCATCACCGCCATCGGCGACTACGGCGGCTTCGTGCACTGGGACCTCGACCATCCAGCGCCCGATGGCTCTTCAGCGCCACCGCGCTTCGGCAACACCACTGGCGTCGTCTCCGCCGCGCTCCATCCGAGCACGGTCGTCCGCGTCGGCGTGAGCGCCGAGCACAGACCCGGGGAAAGCATCAGCTACTCGCTCGATTCCGGCCACACCTGGAAGCCGACCGCCGCTCATCCAACACCCACCAGTCGCGCCGGCTCCATCGCTGTCTCTGCCGATGGCAGCTCGTGGGTCTGGACCCCCGATCGCGAAGCTCCTGCCGTCACGCACGACCTCGGCGCCACCTGGAAACCCGCCCAGGGACTCACCGCCGGAACACGGGTCATCGCCGATCCTCAGGACCCGAGCGTCTTCTACGCCATCTCGCTTTCGGATCGAACTATCTATCGCAGTAACGACGCAGCCGCGACCTTCATCGCCCAGCACTTCACGCTGCAAAACGCGCCGCCAGCCTCGTCCGCCCCGCGCGGCGATCCTCGCGGCGGACAGGATCGCCTCTACGCCACACGCGGCCACACCGGCGATCTCTGGCTCGCCGCCTTCGACGGCCTCTATCACGCCCCATCCCTCACCTTCAGCAACCCCACTGGCACTGTCTTTTTCGCGCGCCTGCCTGGCATCACAGAAATCCAAGCCTTCGGCTTCGGCAAAGCCGCTCCCGGCCGCCCCTACCCGGCCCTCTACCTCGCCGGATCCGTCCGCGGCCAGCCTGGCATCTTCCGCTCCATCGACGAAGCCCGCACCTGGGTCCGCATCAACGACGACCAGCACCAGTGGGGGCTCATCCTCCAAATCGCCGGCGATCCGCGCATCTACGGACGCGTCTATGTCGGAACCCATGGCCGCGGTGTACTCTATGGCGAACCTTCCCCGCGCGTTTCCAGTCGCAATTCGAGGCAACCATGAGTCAGGAAATTTTCCAGCTTGCCGGTCAGCACATTCGACTCGAACCGCTCGACACACACCATATCGAGCCCCTGGCGGCCGCTTCTTCGGGTGATCCGGAGCTCTATCGCTGGAGCTTTGTGCCGCGTGGAATCGACGAGACGACGCAGTATGTCAACACGGCCATCAGCTGGCGCGCTGCGGACGCCGCCGTCCCCTTTGCTACTGTGCGCGTGTCCGACGGCGTCGTGATCGGCTCCACGCGCTTCTTTGACATTGAGCGCTTCCCCTGGCCTGAGGGGCACGACCGGCACGGCCGCCTTCGTCCCGACGTCTGCGAGATTGGCTACACCTGGCTGGCCGGCTCCTCCATTCGCACCGGCGCCAATACCGAAGCCAAGCTGCTCATGTTGAGTCACGCGTTCGAGGTGTGGCAAGTACTCCGTATCTGCCTCCATACCGACGAGCGTAACGAGCGCTCTCGCGCGGCCATAGAACGGATCGGCGGCAAATTCGAGGGCATTCTTCGCGCCCATCGCATCGCGTCGGACGTAACGGCCCGCAACTCCGCGCGCTTTTCCATCGTCGCCTCAGAGTGGCCTGAGGTGAAGCAGCGGCTCATGGCCCTTCTCATCTACCAATAACCCTCGACGGCCAGGCAGACCCGTTCCAGGCTTCCTTTGACCGTCACATCTTGACAATCATATGGAAGGCTTGCTAGCGTCTTCTCCCATGAGCGATTCCAGCACCGACGTCATCCAGGGCACGCTCGACATGCTGATTCTCAAAACCCTCAGCCTCCAGCCGCTGCATGGCTTCGGCATCGCCCGCCGCGTCGAGCAAATCTCCCGCGGCGTTTTCAAGGTCAACCCCGGATCGCTGCTCACGGCCCTGCAGCGCCTGGAACGCGCCGGATGGCTCGATTCAGAGTGGCGGCAAACCACCAACGCCCGCCGCGCAAAGTTCTACCGGCTCACCCGCGCCGGCAAGAAGCAGCTGGAGTTCGAAACCGCTGACTGGACCCGCCGCGCCTCCGCCATTGCGCGCCTGCTCCGCCAGGAAGGTTGATCCATGTCCCTCTGGCGTCAACTCACCTACGGAATCCGGGGCCTGCTGCATCGAAACAAGGCCGACGACGACACCGCCGACGAACTCCGGCAGTACTTCGAAGAAACCGTCGCGGCGTGGCAGGCGCGCGGCCTCACCGCCGAAGACGCGAAGCGCGCGGCTCGCCTCGAGCTCGGCAACATGACCGTCGTCCGCGAACAGGTCCGCTCGTACGGCTGGGAAAATGCGCTCCGAACCTTCGCCTCCGACCTCAGCTATGCCGCACGCCAGCTGCGCAGCCACCCCGGATTCACCATCGTCAGCGTATTAACCCTGGCCCTCGGTATCGGCGCCAGCACGGCGATCTTCAGCGCCGTCGACCCCATCCTCTTCGAGCCGCTGCCCTATCCCCACGCCAACCGAATCCTGATGGTCTGGAGCACCTTCGAGGGAGCGCGATCCGAAATTGCCTTCGGCACCTATCGCGAACTGGCGGAACGCAACCGCTCTTTCGACGCCATGGCCATTTTCGAGCCCTGGCAACCGGCGATGACCGGAGGCGCGCGGCCCGAGCGTCTCGAAGGTCAGAGCGTGAGCGCAGGTTTCTTCCGCATGATCGGGGTCGCTCCCGCCATCGGCCGCGATTTCCGCACCGGCGAGGATGTCTTCAACGGACCCAGAGTCGTCATTCTCAGCGACTCGTTATGGCAACGGCTGTTTCACCGCGATCCCGCCATCCTCGGCCGCGCCGTCAAACTCGACGGTGACACCTACACCGTCGTCGGCGTGATGCCGCACTCGTTTGAGAACGCTTTGTCCCCTTCAACCGAGATATGGACGCCGGTGCAGTACGACACGCGGAAAATTACGTCCGCCTTCAATACCTGGGAGTGGGGCAATCATCTGCATTTGGCGGGCCGTCTCAAGCCTGGCGTCTCGCGCGCGCATGCCATCGAGGAGATCTCGCAGATTGCAAGCACCCCGTGGCCCGATTTTCCGCGCCCACGCTGGGCCTCCCTCCAGCACGGCCTCATCGTCGACTCGCTGCAGGATGACATTGCCCACACCATCAGGCCTGCGCTGCTCGCGGTTCTCGGCGCGGTCCTCCTCGTCCTCACCATCGCCTGCGTCAATGTCATCAATCTGCTGCTCGCCCGCAGCGCGCAACGGCGCGGAGAATTCGCCGTTCGTGCCGCGCTCGGTGCGTCGAAGCAGCGCATCGTCCGGCAAATTATTACCGAGAGCCTTCTGCTGGCTCTGCTCGGCGGCGCTCTAGGCCTGGGCGTGGCCGTCGCTGGTGTGCGCGCGCTCGTCGCCCTCAGTCCTCCGGGACTCCCGCGGGTCGACGCCATCGTCGTCGATTCCATGGCATTTGCTTTCGCCTTCGCTGTCACCACCCTCATCGGCGTGGTCACTGGCCTCATTCCCGCCCTGCACGTCTCCCGCGAAGAAGTCCGTCCTCGGCTCGAGCAGAGCTCGCGCCGCACCGCAGGTGGCCATGCATTCACCCGTCGCGCCCTCGTCGTGACTGAAGTGGCTCTGGCTCTGGTGCTGCTGGTCGGCGCAGGACTCTTGCTCCACAGCATGCGTCGCCTGCTCGCCGTCGATCCCGGCTTCAATCCCGAGCACCTGCTCACCATGCAGGTGCAGACCTCTGGCCATCAGTTTGACGATCTGCCCTCCGCGCCCGGTGCAGGCGATGGCGTCAGGCGCCGCTTCTTCCGGCAGGCCCTCGATGCCGTGCGCCAGGTTCCCGGCGTCAGACAGGCAGCCTTCACCAGCCTTTTGCCGCTCAGCAGCGATCCCTCCTGGGTCAGCACTTACGGCGCGCAGTTCGAAGGTGACGACCCCAACGGTGGCTACGACGTATCGCGCTACGCGGTCAGCCCCGATTACTGCCAGACCATGGGCATTCCTCTGCTCAGCGGCCGTCTTCTCGATGAGCGCGACACCGCCGCCGCGCCGCAGGCAGCACTCATCAGTCAATCGCTGGCACGAGCGGAGTTTCACGGGAAGAATCCCATCGGCAAGCGTCTGCATGTCGGCCCCACCGACCGGCCGTGGTACACCGTTGTCGGCGTCGTCGGCGACGTGAAGCAGGACTCCCTCGCCGTCGATCAGCCTAACGCCGTCTATCTCTCGACCGAGCAAACCTGGTTCGCCGATGACACGCTCTCTTTCGTCATTCGCACACACGGCGACCCGGCCGTGCTCGCGCCCACCATCAAAAACGCCATCTGGTCCGTCGACAAAGATCAGCCCATCGTCCGCGTCGCCACCATGGACGCCCTGCTCGCTGTCACCGACGCGCAGCGCAGCTTTGTCCTGATCCTCTTTGAAGCCTTCGGCCTTGCGGCGTTGGCGCTCGCAGCGGTCGGCATATACGGCGTGCTGGCGGGCAGCGTCGTCGAGCGCACCCGCGAGATCGGCGTGCGCGCTGCCCTCGGCGCTTCGCGCAGCAACATCCTGGCCATGATCCTGCGCGACGGTATGCGCCTCACCGCCCTCGGCGTCCTCATCGGACTCGGCGGAGCCTTCGTCGCGGGCCACGCGCTGATCAGCCTGCTCTACGGCATATCGAGTCTCGACTGGACGACCTATTTCGGCGTCGTCGCCCTGCTCACCGCCGTTGCCGGAGGCGCCTGCTGGCTCCCGGCCTGGCGCGCAGCCCGCGTCGACCCCTCCATCACCCTCCGCGCCGAATAACTTTGCCGGGTGCGCTGGACCACGCCGACAAGGTAAATTTGTCAGCATGGTAAAAGTTGCAGTTTGGATGGCGGCCGTCGGCACACTCCTGGCCGCAGCCCTCGGTGTGAGAGCACAGACAAGCGGCATGGGCGCGAACATGCCCCCCATGGACGGAATGCACGCCTTTCCCCCTCCCGAACAGTTGCCCGTCCCCGTGCATATGACCGGCATCGGCAACTCCCACATCACCATCAAAGCCACTCCTGAAGCCCAGGCCTGGTTCGATCAGGGCCTCACTCTGCTCCACGACTTCTGGGACTACGAATCCGCGAAGGCTTTTGAGCAGGCCATCCGCACCGACCCGCAGTGCGCCATGTGCTACTGGGGGCTTGCGCAGGCGCTCGAGTTCCGCGGCGAAGAGGACAAGGTTTATGCACCAAAGGCCCTCGATCAGGCCGTGAAGCTCGAGCGCAAAGCCAGCGGGACCGACCGGCTGTATATCCGGGCCGCCGCGGCCGAATCGCGCGAGGACCCCGGTCAGCGAGGGTCGCCGATCACCTTCTATCGCAAGCTGGTCAAGAAAGAACCGCGCGATATTGAGGCACGCATCTTCCTCGCGAATGCGCTCGGCGATGGTTTCGACGATAAGGGCGACCCCAACCCCGGCCTGAAGGAGAAGATCGCGATCCTCGAAGCCGTGCTCAAAGACGCTCCCAATGACTCTGCCGCGAATCACTACTGGATTCACGCGATGGAGCCGAGCAATCACCCGGAGCGCGCGATCCAGAGCGCCGCGCTGCTGGCCAGTCTCGCGCCCAACAGCGGCCACATGGTGCACATGCCCGGCCACATTTATTACCGGGTCGGCGACTACGCCAGCGCCGATCACTGGTTTGCCGCCTCCACCGCGGCCGATGAGCGCTACCTGCACGAGCAGTACGTCAGCGTCGACGACGACTGGAACTATGTCCACAACATGATGTACGCCATCGCCAACCTGATGGAGCAGGGCCGGCTCGAGGATGCCAATGCGCTGTCCGATCATCTGGCCGCCGCGCGCGGCGAGCTCTCGGCGACACTCTACATCTGGAGCGCGCGCGACCAGGTGGCTCGCGTCAGCCGGCGCCTTCCGGTTGCGCTCCGCGTCGGGGACTGGACCGCGGTCCTGGCGATGCTCGACGATGCCAATCTTCCCGACAACGACAAGACCACCCATTTGCGCTTCCTCCGCGACGAGCTGCGCAGTTTTACTGCTGGAATGCAGGCCCTCGACCGTGGCGACCTCGCATCGGCGAAGATGTCCTCTGCTGAAATGGACGCCGGGCTTTGGCGCCAGGGTCAGGACGCCCGGGCCGCAGCTGCCGCAAAAGCGAAGGCCGATGCCGATAAGGCAAAATCAACCGCCCCAGCGACGAAACCCGATGCCGCAACGCAACCGCCCATGGCGCCTCTCAACCCCGATGCCGACTCGGGACCCGTGGTGAGCACGCTGACCGTTGCTTCGATGGAATTGCGCGCGGGCGTGCTTCTACTCGATCAGAAAACCGATGCCGCAAAGAAGCTGTACGACGAGGCCGTGCTGGCGGAGAAAAAGCTCGGCTACCATGAGCCGCCGTTCTACATCCGCCCGGTCGCCGAAACTGAGGCTGAGGCGCTGCTGCGCGCGAAGGACTACGCCGATGCCAAAACCGCATATCAGGCGGCACTGGTGGAGCGGCCTGCTTCAGGCTTCGAACTCTACGGCATCGCGCGGGCGGATGAGCTCGCCGGCAACACAGCCCTGGCGCAAACGGAGTACCGCACCTTTCTGAAGGCCTGGCCCTCCGCCGACCCCGGGCTACCCCAGGCGCTGCACGCTCGCGAAGCGCTCGCGGAGACCGGCTCGATCGCGGGAAAGTAAAAAGGATTGTCGCGGCCGCCCGAGTCAGGCAATCGGCGCAACGCATGGTCTCCCCAATTCGTCCAGCAGGACGCAGCTACCTTCGCGGATTCCGATTACAGTCGACGTCTCATCTTCGCGGCGCAGCTTCGTTAAGGGACCCCATGCTCAGGCCGGCAGCATCGGCCTCCGTATTCCTGGCGAACCGCGCCCAACCCCGGTTGCCGCGAAGGGAATAACGCACGCGCTGAACTGCTGGTCAGACCTGCAGGACATCGCCTTCGCGCGCAACCATCTCGTATAAGACCGGGTTGACGAAGAAGCCGAGGAAGAGCCGCGAGACCAGGCCCGCAACGATCACAATGGCAAAGGGCTTCTGCGTATCCGAACCGATGCCGGTGGAAAGAGCGGCCGGCAACAGTCCCAGACAGGCGACCAGCGCGGTCATCATGATGGGCCGCAGACGCAGCAGCGAAGCTTCGCGAGTCGCGGTGCGGATGTCTTTGTTCTCGAGGCGGAGCTTATTGATGTAGGAGACGAGGATGACCGCGGTCTCGACTGAGACCCCCATCAGCGCAAGCAGGCCCAGAACGGACGAAACGCTGAACGGTACATGAGCCAGCTTGAGAGCGATCAGGGCTCCGACCGGTTCGGTCAGGATCACGCCGAGAGCGATGGTGATGGGGAACTTGAAATTACCGTAGAGCGCGAACAGGATCATGAAAATGATCAGCAGAGCCAGCGGCCCAATGAGTTCCATCTGGCGCCGGGATTCAACCAGCTCGCTATACTCGCCACCCCACGTAATACGGTAGCCGGGTTGAAGGGATTTGGTGATGCCGGCGATGGCTCGCTGGCCGGCGAGTACGGCGCTTTGCAGGTCACGCCCTTCCACGCTGTACTGCACGCCGATATAGCGCGAATTATCCTCGCGATAGATGAAGGAGGCGCCGCCCGCCTCGTGAATGTCGGCAAGCTCGCGCAGGGGAATCTGCTGCCCTGCCGGAGTGGGAACTAATAGATTCCCGATCTGCTGCTGACCCTCGCGGAACTCAGGCTGCATGCGGACCACGAGATCGAACAGCTTCTCCCCCTGAATCACCTGGGTTGCCGCCTGGCCGCCGATGGCCGCCTGCACAATAGCCTCGACATCGGAAACATTGATTCCATAGCGGGCGATCTTGTCGCGGTCGACGTCGATCAGCAGGCTGGGCTGGCCCAGTTCGCGGACCACGGTCAACTCCGTGAATCCTGGAATCTGTTCGAGCCGGCGCTTGATCTCCAGCGCCTGGTTTTGGAGAACGTTGAGATCGGGACCGTAGATCTTGACCGCCAGTGCGCTCTTCAGTCCGGTGAGAGCCTCGTCCACCGCGTCCTCGGCGGGCTGCGTGAAGTTAAAGATGACGCCGGGGAATGCCTGGAGATGCTTTTGAATATCGGCGG
>PMAD01000302.1 GCA_003152415.1 Acidobacterium sp. | reverse complement strand
GCTCCATGCTGGTCGCCATCTGAGAATCCTGCTTTCTCTTCAGCAGGTCGTCGTAGTGCGCTTTCGACTGATCGTATCCGCGGTTGAGATCGGCCAATTGCTGTTCGCTCGCCGGCTCGGCATTGATGCGCGCCTCATATTCGGCGATTCTGGTTTGCAGAGACGCGATCTCTTTNNCCGCGATTCTGAATGTCCACCTGATCGGATTCCAGCTGCCCCTGCAGCTGCGACATGGTCATGGTGTCGTTCGAAGTGGCGGTGGTGCCTTTGGCCTTCTCCGCGGCAACGGCGGCCTGCCTCTGTTTCTCGGTCCGCGCGATCTGCGCTTTCACCTTCACCACGTCCGGATAGCTGTCGGTATAACGAGACTGCAGATCGGTCAGCTGGTCGCGCAGCTTGGCAAGCTGGATATCGATCGCCTCCACGCCGTTCGGGTCCACCTCGCCGGTGCGCGGCGCCAGGGTGGGATTGGTGCGGAGCTGCTCGATCATCGTCTGATGCAAGGCGCGCTGCGAGGAGGCGTTATTGAGCGCATCCTGCTCATTGGTCAGCTGAGCCTGAAGCCCGGTCATGATCTGCAGGTTACTGGCCTCCTGCGAGGGCAATGCGCCCAGGTGGCCGGCCTCGAATGCCTTCTTCTTCGCATCCATGTCGGCAAGGTCGGCACTGGCCTTCTCCAGCTCGCCCTCNNGCTGATTCTCGCTGATGAACAGATCCGCCAGTTGCCCGGTCACCTGCTGGGCGACGCGGGGATCCTGGGCCGAGTAGTCGATGCGGAACGCCGTAATGCCGGCGTTCTGCGTGTCGCGCACCAGTTCGATATTGATTTCCTTCCGCATCTGCGTGACTTTGTCGTCTTCGGATATCGCGTGATGACCATCGTTGTACAGATGCAGGCTGTTTATGATCATCAGCAGGCGGGTGCGGCTGAGGATTTGCTGCTGCATACTCTGCAGGCGTGCCTGCAGATCGTCGTCGACGTTGGGCGTGACGTAGTTCTTTGACGAGGGCTCTTCGACGAGGATGAGCGTGCTCGATTTGTAGCGCGGCGAGAGAAGCCAGCTGCTGCCCCACACCAGCATCCAGCCGACAAGAAGCGGGATGAGGAAGTGGATATGGCGGCGCCGGGCTATGTCGAGATAGCGCGCGACATCGAGTTTCTCGTTATTTTCTGCTTCGAAGACTTCTGCCATCGTTATCTTCCTATGGGCCGGGCCCACTGCCAGGAAATCTGACCGTACTCCCGATCGCTGTTGGGGAGCTTGGCCAGTGCCCCGATGTCGCTGTAACTCTCCTCCATCCGGTCGTACCCGATGAGGAACTTCAGGCTCCTGCTCAGCTGGTGCTGCACGGAGGCACTGGCGGTGATGGTGTGCCCTCCGGGCTCGGAGAAGGGGAAAAACGGAGTCTTGTTTTTGTTGAGCGCGTAGAAGCCGGAGAAATTGATCTCCCACGTATGGGTCAGTTCGCGCCGGAAAGCAGCGCTGGCTCTGTCTTCCTCATAGGCTCCGGGAAGACCGCCTCCGCCGGTTATGTTGTGCGAATAGCTGCCGGCCACGGTGGAAAAATGTCCCTGCCATCCGACCCCAATGGTCCCCGCCGGTGTCCATGCCTGAACCTCGGTCTCAGGAGACTGCGAGGCTATGTAATGCTCCGGTCCGCCGGAGACGGAAATAGAAAGAGTGCTGGTCTCAGAGTTTCTGAGATAGATCGTGTAGAAGGGAAAGATATTGTCGGATTGCACCCCGCTGTCAGTCCCTTTGAGGAAACTGACGATTCGTGAGTGCTCAACTTCTCCTCCCAGATACTGCCGGCTGGCGATGCGCTGGCTCGCGAAAGCAGTAACACCCCACAATGTCGAGTTATAAAGGCCTGGCACCTGCGATGAATTGGGGTAGTCCAGCAGGCCATATTGCCCGCTCACACCGAACATTTCGTTTTCGCCGGCCTGATCGTTGATCCCCACGTTGGCAACATTGGAAATGCGGTCGGCGAACGGGGCAATCACGCCGCTGGCCTGCAACGGCGTCCCTCCGCCGATGTCCCCTTGCGACGTGGCAAAAGGCTGATTGAACAAGCTGGAACTGCGCAGGAAGGAATCCTGCACGATCAGGGTTGCGTTCGATCCGGGGTGGTACTGAAAGTTCATGGACGCGTTCTGATCGGTCTCGTTGAAGTCGGTGGTGGGCTGATAGAAACTGAACCCCGGGCTGTAAGTGAACTGCTCGCGAAGCTGCAGCGTGCTCTTGTCGAGGGTCACGGTCGGCCAGATGGAATAGATGACATCGCCCTCCGGCGTCGCGCTGTAGCCGGCCAATACGTTGTCGTCGTAGGCGACCTCGCCGATCAGGCCGAGGCTCACATAATTGACCCGGGCTTCGTCGCCGGTGGCGACCGGGTAAGCCTGGCCGCTAACAGGAGGCGGCGTCAGCATGCCGCCGTTCAACACCGAGTTGTCCGGTTCTTCATCCGTGCTGGTCGTTGTCCCTGTGCCCGTTCCGGTCCCTGTACCCGTTCCTGTGCCCGTGCCAGTTGTCTGAGACCACACGGGGATGGCGGCCAGCAGCGCGAAGATCAGGCAGAATCTCGTGATCATATCGAGCTCACGGCACCACGACGGTGTCTCCAGGCTGGAGCCTGACGTTCTGTTGCGGATTGTGCCCTTTCACAAAATCTTCGTAATTGAACTTAGCGCGGAGTTCTTTGCCATCCGGACCCGTGTGCAGCACATAAATGGATTTCTTCTTGGCAAAGTCTTTGAAACCGCCTGCCGCAGCAATGGCATCCATCACCGTCATCGACGTCGTCAGCGGGTACGCTCCCGGCTTGCTCACTTCGCCCATGACGTTGAACTTGAGGCTGTTGATCTTCTGGACCATGACCGTGACGGCCGGTTCGGTAATGAAGTTCCGCAGCCGGTCCGTGATTTCCTCTTCCAGTTGCACCGGAGTACGGCCGGCGGCCTGGATTTCGCCCACCAGAGGCAGCGAAATCTTCCCGTCCGAGCGAACTGGAATGGTTCGGCTCAGCTCCTGCTCTTTCCAGACGTTGATCTCCAGCACGTCATCGTCGCCGATCACATAGCCGTTGTTGTGAATCCGGCTGGCCGGAGGCGTCACCTGATCGGGCGCAGACCCTGCGGCGCGAACCGATTCCGGATTCGAGCTGCCGGACACCGTCTGGGCCAGCAGAGAACCGGAAGCAGTAAACAGCAGTATGCCTGCCACGATGGCGTAATCAGCTTTGAGTCTCATAACCGCAACAACCCCACGGGGAAACCCCATCGCACCGGCTGCCCTGGCGGCTGCGCGTTTCTTGCAACCAGAAATGCCGGCTGGCCTGGCTTTGGGATTCGGTTGAACTTTAATGGGTGCTGTCTAATCTTGCATCGTAAACGGCGACAGCGGTAGGAAAATTCTTCTGGATATCTGCAATACCTGCGGCGGGTATCCCGGAGAACGAACTTTTGTTGGTGGCCACTCCCACCGGTTCCACATCGGAAGCAGAGACTTCCACGCCCACGGACTGNNACCAGGCGAAAAAGATTCTTCTTGCGAACCAGGATCCCTTCCACTCCCTCCAGCGAACCCCGAGTCACTCGGACTCGCTCGCCGCATTTCAGGAAAGGATGCGGCTCGACGCGATAGTTGCCGTTGACCGCCCGGCGAATGGCCAGAATCTCATCTTCCGGAACGACCGCAATCTGTTCTCCGCGGGAGAGGATCATGTGAATGCCGGGCGTGGTCACAACCTGCAATCGCCGGCTGAGCCTGCCCCGGACAAAGACGTAACAGGGGAAAAGCGGCAACGAGAGAACCTTTTGCCTGTCCTTCCAGCGCCGCATCGAGTCATGAACGGGCAGAAAGACTTCGAACCCCTTGGTCGACAGCATCTCCGCAACAGTTTTCTCGTGTTGATGCCGGGTGTAGACCGCCCACCAGGCTGGCT
>PMAD01000237.1 GCA_003152415.1 Acidobacterium sp. | reverse complement strand
TATCAGAATACCAAGTCCAGCCTAAGAACACGCCAAATATCTTTGCGGGTATAAGGGTGGAAATGGTGTGGAATGAGGGGGCATTACTTTGGTGAAGAGGTGCGGGGCTTGACAATTTCTGAGGATTCCGCCAATTGGGGCGAGCGCCGACCGAAAGCGTCAGAGAGTCTCAGGCAGCAGCCCCAAGTCATGCTGCTGCGGCTCTCTCACAGCGTGCTTGGCGAGTCGGCTCAATGTTTCAAGTAGTGGATTGCTAATTGTCTTTCGAAGCCTGCCGCGGGCCGTTAGTTTGCGCCCGCATCGTCCACAAGCGTGTCCCACGGTTGGTGTGAATGCCGATTCGGCGGTTTCAAAGGGCGCTATTTTGCAGGATGGGCAAGTAATAACTGTCACCCTATCCTTCAGTGAGGGAAGCGACATTTGTGCCATCAGGACCCGGACCATTCGTGGATCCAATTCGATTCCATCGATGACCACCTTCGAAAACGTATCGTCTTTCGCAGGGTGTGCCCCAGCTTTGGCGAATGCATGCACGTGAATCCCTTCCTCCTCAGCATCGTCACTGGTCCAGACTAGTGCAGGATTGGAGCCCCAGATCTGAATGCCTCCCGGATAGTCCGCCTGCCGAATATCGAGTTTTCTTCCGGCTGGCTTGGTCTTCTGCTTCTTTACACCGCATGCTTCTCGAATGCCGGAAATGGGATTTCCGATGGCGGTCCGATCATCGCTGAAGTGCCGCCCACAGTACGAGCAGGTTACGTGCGCCATCTCGAAACCGAACACTGACGTGGCCATGCAGTAGATGGCATCGAGTTCGGAGACGAAGATGCCCTCTTTCGGCAGGCGATCACCCATAATTCGGACTGCCCGAAAGGTTCGGTCCATTTCCTTCTTGGCACCGACGTGTCTGCGCGCGTGAACGTGGATGCCTCGGTCCATAGGGAGAGTCGTGGTGTCATAGATGGGGACGGCCCCCCAAAGCGCAATGCCCCCCTTATATTTGTCGATGTTCAGGGAGAACATTTCCTTGGGGTCGATTGGCGGAATGTGCGCAGCCCGGCAAACTTTGGCCGGCTTCCCATACTTTGCCGTTGCGTCAGCCTTGTGCTGGATACACCAATATCTGGTCCCTCCGTCTCGACGCTTGCCAACGGCGACTACGTTGCAGACGTTCGACGTGGCGGCTCGATGTAAGGTCGGGGCATCAGTCGATGAGAAGGGGTCTTTCTGGACGCCCTTAGTGAACAAATTTCCGCTGGTTGCACGCCTCGACGACATTAGCCGTTCCTCCGCGCCGACCGATAGGATCAGCGATCATGGTTCCATCTAGTTCACGGAAACCTTTAGTGCCTTCATCCAATCTCGCAATTGGATGATCTGCTCCTCAGTGAGCTTTGTGCCCCAGCGGCCGACGAGCTCGACTGGGGTTTTGCCTGTTTTGTGGAGAATGTCGCACAGCGCCTCGACCGTCTGCCTTCTGCCTTCCGCAATTTCTTCCGGCTTGGTTACCGATATAAGGTTCGTTCCAACCACGTAGTTCTTGATTCGCTCGCCAAAGCTGCCGTGTCGGGATGACCGCGCATCGCGATTGCCGCCAGCCCTGTGGCAATTGAGGTATCCTCGTTGCGTTATGCGCAGACAAGTTTTGAGGTTCTTTGTTATGGCGGCGCTCGGGAGCGTCGCCGTTTCTGCTTTCGCGCAACAACCGGCGACACAACCGAAGCCGGAAGAGACGGAAGTCTGGACGCCGGTGCCTCCCATCGTGACGCCGGGGGCCACGGACTCGGCGCCGCCTTCGGACGCGATCGTTCTGTTCGATGGCAGGAATGAGGACGAGTGGGTTTCAGCGCAGGATCACACGCCCGCCCGGTGGATCGTTGGCGATGGCGTGCTGTTGGTGGCCAAGGGCACTGGCAACATCGAAACCAAACGCAGCTTTAAGGACTACCAGCTGCACATCGAGTGGAAGATTCCTGAGAACATCACCGGCAGCGGGCAGGCGCGCGGCAACAGCGGCGTGTTTCTGGCTTCGCTGGGCCCGGGCGACGCGGGCTACGAACTGCAGGTGCTCGACTCCTACAACAACACGACGTATGTGAACGGCCAGGCGGGGAGCATTTACAAGCAGAGCGCGCCGCTGGTGAACCCGAATCGCAAGCCGGGCGAGTGGCAGAGCTATGACGTGGTGTGGACCGCGCCGACGTTCAACGCCGACGGTTCACTGAAGACTCCGGCCTACGTCACGGCCTTCTTTAATGGCGTGCTGGTGCAGAATCACTTCCAGTTAAAGGGGCAAACGCTGTACATCGGGCAGCCGTTCTACAAGGCGTATGATCGCGCGCCCATCAAGCTGCAGGCGCACGGCGACAAGAGCGAGCCGATCAGCTTCCGGAACATTTGGGTGCGGGCGCTCGATTAGCGGGGGTTACACGATCTTCATCGCTTCCGGATCCCACTTCACGATCGCGTCGCGCTCGTAGCTCAGGTTGCTGAGCAGTGCCGCGCCGGCGGCGCGGAATCCGAAGACGGCATCTTCGATGACCGGCTGCCGCGAGCGCACCGATGCGAAGAAGTTTTTCAGATGGTCGTAGCTGTCGCTGTAATCGCGAGGCGCGACGTACTTGTCGTAGCCCACGCGGGTGGGCTCGGTCGGTTCGACCAGCGGATACTTCTGCCGGTAGGTGGCAGTGATCTGCTTCTGCATCGCATCGGTGAACGAGCCGATCATCAGCCCGGGTTCGGTTTCGCGTGGAACGCGGTTCACGCTGACCGAGTTGCCGGCGATCTCCATGGTGCCCTCGGAGCCGGAGAAGATGAAGCCCTCGCCTTCGGTGCCGCCGTCGACGAAGTTGACGCGCAGGGTGAGGTTGAAGCCTTCGGGATAGTCGAAGAGGCCAAGCAGCACATCGGGAACGTCGCGTCCATCTTTCCAGAAGCGCAGCCCGCCGGTAGCCATCGCCCGCGTCGGCCCGTGCGCGCCGGTAATGAAGTGCGTTCCGCTGAAAAGGTGGACAAACAAGTCGCCAGCGACGCCGCTGCCGTAGGCTTTCCACTTGCGCCACTGGAAAAAGTGCTCACCGTTGAAAGGAATCTTCGGCGCGGTGCCGAGGAAGCGTGGCCAGTCGCAGGTTTCGGTCGAGGCGTCAGGAGGAACCGTGTAGTTCCAGGCCCCGATCGACGAGTTGCGGTCCCACCACGCGGTGACCATATTGAGCTGGCCAATCGCGCCTGCGGCGAGCAGCTCTTTCGCCTTGGCGTACACAATCGAACTGACGCGCTGGCTGCCCACTTGCAGAATGCGCTTTGTCGCGCGGGACGTCTCGATCATGGCCGGTCCATCGCTGTACAGGTGGATCATCGGCTTTTCGCAGTAGACGTCCTTGCCCGCCTTCATGGCGTCGATCGAAGCCTGTTTGTGCCAGTGGTCGGGCGTGCCGATGATGACCGCGTCAATGTCGTTGCGGGCGAGGACCTCGGCGTAGTCGCGCGTAGCGAGGATGTCGGAGTCCCACAGCTCTTTGCTGTGCTCGAGGCGCCCGTCGTAGCAGTCGGCGACCGCGACGAGTTTGACGCCGGGCACGGTGACGGCAACTTTCGTGTCGTACTGGCCCTGGCCGCCCGCGCCGATGAGCGCAATCTGGATGTGATCGTTAGCCGCGACCAGCTTTTGGGTCTCGGTCTGCTGAGGCGTGAGCAGCGTCCCCGGCTGTCCCTGCTCGACCATCGCGTGCAACCGTGCTGCCAGCATAGCCTGTGTGGTCGCCGTCCCCGCCACCTTCAGAAAGCTCCTGCGATTCACGCGCCATCCCCCAAATTCCGAAATAAATTGCCCCTGCCACCATAATCTTTTTCGGGAGATTGTGCCGCGTGTGCGCGCGATTTCAGCAGCCAAACGTGGCAATCGTCCAGTCACTGAAGTGCGCCCGACGGCTGGATTAGCCGGGCCGCTCAGACCCGCTGCGATAAAATCGAAATTGCCGGAGTATGCACAGCGCGGACCGCTTCAGGCCCGCCCGCCGCGGCCATCCCGCCGCCACATTCCGCACTTATCGACTGCAAGGAGCCTTACCCGTATGGCGATTCCCGCCACCCAGCTGCGCCCGGGCATGATCATCAAGCACAACAACGA
>PMAD01000078.1:6796-19173 GCA_003152415.1 Acidobacterium sp. | reverse complement strand
ATCGGCGAGCACACCGACTACGCGGGCGGATTTGTCATGCCCGCAGCCATCGACTTCGGTACCCTCGCTGCCATCACGCCACGCAACGACGGCCGGGTCGTGATCTGGTCCGAGAATTTCCACGAGCAGGTTAGCCACCAGATCGACGGCCTGCCCAAAAATGGCGGCGGCCACTGGTCCGGCTATCCCCTGGGCGTGGTAAAGATTCTGCGCGACGCTGGCTTCCCCGTCCCCTGCCTCAGCCTGACTGTCCAGGGCGACGTACCGCTGGGTGCGGGGCTCAGCTCATCGGCCTCCATCGAAGTCGCGACCGCTCTGGCGGCTCTCAGTCTGGCGAACGCAGATCCAGCGCGTGAGGAGATCGCCAAACTTTGCCAGCGCGCGGAAAACGTATACGTTGGCGCATCCTGCGGGATCATGGACCAGTTCATCGCCTGCCGCGGCGCCGTGAATCACGCACTTCTCCTCGACTGCCGCTCTCTCGAATACCGCCTCGCGCCCATTCCTGAGACGATCAGCCTGGTCATCGCGAACACGATGGTGAAGCACGCCATTGCCGGTGGTGAGTACGGCATCCGCCGTGCCGAGGTCGAGGAGGGAACTGCGATCCTCCGCGGGCGTCGCCCGGAGATTCAGCTTCTTCGCGATGCGACGACGAAGGATCTGGAGCAGTGGGGCGCCGAGATGCCCGGCAATGTCCTGCGCCGCTGCCGGCACATCATTACCGAGAATCTCCGCACCGTGGCTGCGGCCGACGCCCTCGCCGCGGGAAACCTGAAGAAGCTGGGCGACCTGATGGCTGCAGCGCATGCCAGCTATCGCGACGACTTTGAAGCCAGCTGCGAGGAAGCCGACACCATGGTGGAAGCGGCGCAGCGGTTGCCCGGACTGGTCGGGGCGCGTCTTACCGGAGGCGGATTCGGCGGATGCACGGTCAACCTCGTGCATGCGGAGCTGGCCCAGGATTTTGCCGCGCGCCTTTATGATGAATATCGCGCCCGGACCGGCATCGACGCGGAGATCTACCGCTGTCATGCCTCGGCCGCTGCGCATGCTCTCGGGGTCGCTTTCGTCGAAGGTCCCGCTTAGCGGAATCAGCGTTTCGACAGGGCGCAAGTATTCCACAGAAGGGTCATACCGGCACCTTTGACGCGGATGTAACAATCAGAACGGGCTGGCGGGGGGACTTCGTGCATGAGGGAAGATGTCATATCCTGAAAGGACAGTTGCACCTGGGCAGGCCGGAGAAAACGTTTTAGCGATGCGTTTTATCAATCGTTCCCAGTACCTATCCCCAGAGGAACCAGGCGAAGGCGGCATGGTCGCCTATTTCTCCATGGAAATCGCGGTGATGCCGGAGTTCCCCACGTACAGCGGGGGCCTCGGCGTGCTGGCCGGGGATACGCTCCGCGCGGCCGCCGATATGGGCTTGCCTCTGGCTGCGGTGACCCTGGCTCATCGCAAGGGCTACTTCCGGCAGCATCTGGATGCCACCGGCGTTCAAACCGAAGAGCCCCAGCCGTGGAGTCCGGAAACCACGCTGGCGGCGGAAGAACCGGTCGTCAGCGTCACGATCGAAGGCCGCCCAGTCGCGGTCCGCGCCTGGCGCTACGACATGGAGGGGGTCACCGGGCACCGCATTCCCGTTTATTTTCTCGATACCAACCTGGAACAGAACGACCCGACCGATCGCACGCTGACCGATCGCCTGTATGGCGGCGAGGCGGACTACCGCCTGCGCCAGGAGGCAATCCTCGGCATCGGTGGCGCGCGCCTCCTGCGCGCTCTCGAATACGAACCCTCGGTGTACCACATGAACGAAGGTCACGCCGCTCTGCTCACCATCCCGGTCCTTGAGCAGGAACTCCACGGCGCCGGCCTGCAGACAGCCACCGAACGCAACATTGAAGCGGTCCGCCGCCGCTGCGTTTTCACCACGCACACTCCCGTGCCGGCGGGGCACGATCGCTTCTCCGGCGAGCAGGCTTATCGCATCCTTGGCACGGAACGCGCGGGCATGCTGGAGCATTTCGGCTGTTTCCACGACGGGCTGCTCAACATGACCTACGTTGCCCTGCGCTTCTCGCGCTTCGTCAACGGCGTGGCCATGCAGCATGGGAAGGTCTCCCGGCAGATGTTCCCCGAGTACACCATCGACGCGATCACGAACGGTGTCCACGCCGGCACCTGGACCGCGCCCTCCGTCCAGGCGATCTTCGACCGCCATCTTCCGCGCTGGCGTCAGGACAATGTCACGCTGCGCTACGCCATCGACATTCCCGAAAATGAAATTGTGGAGGCCCACGCCGCCTCCAAGCAGGCGCTCATCGATGCCGTTAAGGCAGCCACCGGCGTGGAGATGCGGCCCGAAGTCTTCACCATCGGCTTCGCCCGCCGCGCTGCTACCTACAAACGCGCCGACCTGCTCTTTACCGATCCTGAGCGCCTGGTGCGCATGGCGGAGAAATTCGGCGGTATGCAGCTCGTCTACGCGGGCAAGGCTCACCCTGCCGACGAGCCAGGCAAGGGGAAAATTCGTCGCGTGATCGAACTGGCCAAGGAACTGCGCGACACGCCTCTCAGCATCGTCTACCTCGAGAATTACGAGTGGAAACTCGGCGCACTGCTCACGGGCGGCGTCGACCTGTGGCTCAATACCCCGCGACGCCCGTATGAGGCCTCCGGAACCAGCGGGATGAAAGCCGCGCTCAACGGCGTGCCCAGTCTCAGCATCCTCGACGGTTGGTGGATTGAAGGCTGGATCGAAGGCGTCACTGGGTGGGCCATCGACGACAATGACGATGAGGCGGGAGAGGCCAAATCCCTCTACGAGCACCTGGAGAAGCTGATCTTGCCGCTGTTCTGCAAAGACACGGGACAGTGGCGGCGCATCATGCGCTCCACCATTGCCCTCAACGGATCGTTCTTCAATACGCAGCGCATGCTGGAGCAGTACGTCATCAACGCTTATTTCCCAGAGAAGCGCGTGGAGAAGGTTTCCGAATCGCCTGAGCCTGATCTGGAGAAGACCGTCGCCGGATAGGAATCTGTCAGGCGAGTCGAGACGGTTCGACGCGTCTGCGGTAACGTGTGCTGACGCTGATTCCTTCGTTTCGGCATGCAAATCTGCGATGCTATACTTGCGCTGAAATTCTGCAATCTCGTCCACAATAGTGTTGACGGACCGCAAACGGCGCCTTTGCGGCTCTGTTCACTCGGTTTTGCATCCGGAACCATGGGAGAGATTCCTTTGAACCAGTCATCCGTGCAGCAGGTGGCGCCGGAAGTCTCCCGGCGGCCGCTCTGCGTCGACCTGGATGGCACCCTGGTCAAGAGTGACACGCTGATGGACTCTCTGCTCCTTCTGGTGCGCAGCCGTCCCCTGGCGGCGCTGCAGCTTCCGTTCTGGGTCCTCCGCGGCAAGGCCGCCTTCAAGGCCGAAGTCGGCGCTCGCGTCTCCCTCGATGTGCGCCATCTGCCTTACAACCGCTCCGTCATCGAATACCTCGAAATCGAGCGTGGCGAGGGTCGCAAGCTGTATCTGGCTACCGGCGCGGATCAGCAGCTGGCAGCCCGCATTGCCGACCACCTGGGCCTGTTCGACGGCGTACTTGCCAGCGACGGAAAGACGAATCTGACCGCCGGCAACAAGCTCGAGGGCCTGCGCAAAACCTTCGGCGATGAGGGCTACGACTACATCGGCAACGCGGGGCCCGACCTTCCCCTGCTGCAGCATGCGGGAGCGGCGATGATCGCCAACCCGGCCCCCGCGCTGCGCGCTCGCCTGCGCTCGCGCGGCGTCGCCGTCGACCGGGAATTCCGGGATCGCATTGCGCCGGCGAAGGCTGCTCTGAAAGCGATCCGGCTGCATCAGTGGGCGAAGAACGTGCTGATCTTTTTGCCCATGCTGCTTGCGCACGTTCTCCGCACCAGCGTGTTCGGGGATGCGGCCATTGCTTTTGTCAGTTTCAGCCTCTGCGCCTCTTCCACTTACATCGCCAACGATCTGCTCGACATTGAATCGGACCGGCGTCACCCCGCCAAGCGCGCCCGGCCTTTTGCCTCCGGCGATTTGTCCGTGATGACCGGCGTGCTCCTCAGCGTCGCTTTCCTGGCTGGAGGGGTCGCGATCGCCGCCGCATTTCTTCCCCGCGGCTTCCTGCTGTGGCTGTTTCTCTATCTGGTAGCGACGCTCTCCTATTCGCTGGTTCTCAAGCGGGTCGTGCTGGTCGATGTCATCCTGCTCTCCGGCCTGTATACCGTGCGCATGCTCGCAGGCGCCTCCGCCACCAGAGTCGGCATCTCTCCGTGGCTGGCGGCTTTTTCGGTGTTCCTGTTCCTCAGTCTCGCCATGGTCAAGCGCTTCAGCGAGCTGCAGAACGCGCGCGCTCGCGGGCAGGCCCTCGCCAACGGTCGCGGCTACCTGCTCGGCGACATTGAACAATTGCGGAGCTTCGGCACCTCCAGCGCTTATGCCGCCGTCGTTGTGTTCTCGTTCTATATCGGCGCCCACGACGTCACCAGCCTCTACATACACTCCAACCGGCTGTGGCTCATCACGCCGCTCATGATTTTCTGGCTGAGCCGGGTGTGGCTCCTGGCCTCGCGCGGCCAACTCGACGAAGACCCCGTCATTTTTGCCGTTACCGATCCTCTGAGCCTGCTGACCGGCCTCGCGGTGGCGGTGATTGCAGCCCTTGCAGCTCTGTAGCGCTCAAGAAAGCGACGATCCATGGGTAAGTCAGACACCAAAGCGGAACAAACCCCACAATTCGAATCCTGGGGCCGCTATCCGCAGTTCCACGCTGATGTTGTTCCGCTTCACTGGGCCACCGACTTTCCGCTAAAGCCGTCCCCGGGCACGCCGCAATTGCCCGTCGGGCTGGGCCGCAGCTACGGCGACGTCTGTCTGCTGGAGAATGGCCTCCTGCTGCAGACGGTGGGAATGGACCGGCTCCTTCATTTCGATCAGGCGACCGGCATGCTGCGCTGCGAGGCGGGCGCCACGCTCCAACAGATTCTCGACTTTGCTGTTCCCCGCGGCTTCTTTCTGCCGGTCACGCCCGGAACGAAATATGTAACCGTGGGCGGCGCCATTGCCAACGACATTCACGGCAAGAACCATCACGTCGCCGGCACTTTTGGCCGGCATGTCCTGCGCTTCGAGCTGGTGCGCTCCGACGGCACCCGCTTCGTCTGCAGCCCCATTGAAAATCCCGAGTGGTTTGCCGCCACCATCGGCGGCATGGGGCTCACCGGGCTTATGACCTGGGCCGAAATTCACCTACGCCCCATCGTTTCCCGCCGGATCGATTATCGCGGCGACAAGTTTCACGGTATCGACGAGTTCTTCGCGCTTTCCCAGGCGGCATCCAGCGAATACACGGTGGCCTGGATCGACTGCGTATCCACCGGCCGCAACTTCGCGCGCGGCATTTTCATGCAGGGCGATCACTCCGAAACTCCAGGACCCCTCACCAGAAGCAAAGAGCCAAAGCTCACGTTTCCCTTCGATCTGCCCGAGTTCGCTCTCAACCGCTTTTCGATGGCGGCCTTCAACTCCCTGTACTTTCACAAGCAGCTGGGCCGGCAAAAGGTCGGCCCTGTCGATTACGAACCGTTCTTCTATCCCCTCGACGCGGTCCAGCACTGGAATCGCATGTACGGGAAGCATGGCCTGCTGCAGTTCCAGAACGTTCTGCCGCACGAAAGCGGCCGCGAGGGCATGCTCGAAATCCTGAGGGCCATCACCAAATCCGGACTCGCATCGTTTCTGGCGGTCATTAAGTTCTTCGGAGACGTTCCTTCCGTCGGCGCCATGTCCTTCCCCGTGCCCGGCGTGATGCTGGCCCTCGATTTTCCCATTCGCCGGCACCGTACCTTCGAGCTTGTCGACCGGCTCGCGCGCATCACCCTCGAGCACGGGGGCCGCATGTATTCCGCCAAGGACGCGCGTATGACCGCCGCCCAGTTCCAGGCCTTCTATCCGCAGTGGCAAGACTTCGCTCGCTATGTCGATCCAGGCTTCGACTCCGCCTTCTGGCAACGCGTCACGGGACGGAGGCCTCTCGATGGCTGATCGACCCGCCGCCAAAGCCTCAAGGCACGTCCTCGCGCTCGGAGCTACCTCCGCCATCGCCGAGGCCACACTCCGCCTGCTCGCCGAACAGCACGCCACGTTCTTTCTCGTCGGCCGCAATTCGCAAAGGCTGGCAGCTGTGCGCAACGACCTGCTCACCCGGGGCGCAACCGGGGCCACCACCTTCACCGCCGATCTCGACAGCACCGCCGCCCATCCCGCTATGCTGGCGCACGCGGCTACGGCGCTGGGAGGAATTGACCTGGCCTTCCTCGCTCACGGTGTGCTCGGCGACCAGTCTGAAGCGGAAAAAAACTATGTCGCCGCCGACGCAATCCTGCGCACCAACTTTCTGTCGGCCGTTTCGCTGGTGACCTGGCTCGCGAACTACTTTGAGTCGGAACGCCGCGGCACCATCGCTGTCATCTCCTCGGTCGCCGGAGATCGCGGCCGCAAGAGCAATTACGTCTACGGCGCTTCGAAAGGCGGCCTCGACATCTTCCTCGACGGGGTGCGCAACCGCATCGACCGCGCTGGTGTGCATGTTCTCACCATCAAGCCGGGATTCGTGGCCACGCCCATGACCGCGCACCTTCCGAAGAACGCCCTGTTCGCCGAGCCGGCCCGGGTCGCAAAACACATCGTACGGGCCATCGAGAAGCGCAAAGACGTGGCCTATGTCCCGCCTTTCTGGGCCCTCATCATGTTAGTGGTTCGCAACATCCCCAGGCGCATTTTCAAGAAGATGAACATGTAGCCGGGCGCGCTAATGGCGCTCGAAATCTGCATCGGGTACTGCCTGGACAACATCTATTCGGTAAAGCTCAATACGCTGCGCCCGTCGTCTTTTTCGCAGGTCCAGCCGTCTTCACAGACGTACAACCGTTGTCGCGCTTCAAATTCCTACCCAACAGGCAAAGGATGGATACTGTTGTCAGCGAGATTTGTGTCCCCCAACCGTCAGAACTGACGATTCTCCGGCATTTCGCATCCTTCACTGAAGTATCTCGACCGCCGCGAAAGCCGCTCACTGCAGGAGACGCTGAACCGATATGTGGATAGTCCGCCTCGCGCTGCGACGGCCCTACACCTTTGCCGTGGTCGCGCTCCTGTTGATGGTTCTCGGGCCGCTGGCGATCGTCAATATGCCGGTGGACATTTTCCCCAACATCGACATTCCCGTCGTTACCATGCTCTGGAACTACGCGGGCTTTTCGCCGGAACAGATGGCGAGCCGCATCGTCACGCTCAGCGAGCGCTCCCTGACCACCACCGTCAACGACATCGAGCACACCGAGTCGAATTCGCTGAATGGCATCGCCGTCGTCAAAATCTTTTTCCAGCCCGGCGTCAACATCGGTAATGCAGTGGCTCAGGTTACCGCCATCGCGCAGGCACAGCTCCGCCAGCTGCCGCCCGGAACCACTCCGCCTCTCGTCATCCAGTACAACGCCTCCAGCGTCCCCATCATCCAGCTTGGACTTTCCGGGCAGGGCCTCTCGGAAATGCAACTCAACGACTACGGGCTGAACTTCATTCGCACCCAGCTCGTCACCGTGCCCGGCGCCGGTATTCCCTATCCCTATGGCGGCAAGCAGCGCCAGGTGCAGGTCGACCTCAACCTTCCCGCCCTACAGTCCAAAGGCCTCTCGCCTGCCGACGTGGTCAACACCATCGGCCAGCAAAATCTCATCCTCCCCGCCGGAACCATGAAGATCGGCCCCTTCGAATATCAGCTCGAAACCAACAGCGCCCCAACCACGATTCAGGGACTGAACGATCTCCCCATTCGCCAGGTCAATGGCGCAATGGTTTACATCCATGATGTCGCTCACGTCCGTAACGGCTTTCCTCCGCAAACCAACATCGTCCGCGTGGACGGTCAGCGCGCTGCGCTGCTCTCCGTCATCAAGACCGGCAATGCCTCGACACTCAACATCGTCAAAGGGATCCTGGCCAAGGCCGACAGCCTGAAATCCCAGCTTCCCCCGCAGTTCAGGATCACGCCTCTCGCCGATCAGTCCATCTTCGTGCGCGCCTCCATCGACGGCGTCGTGCATGAAGGCATCATCGCCGCTTGCCTCACCGCGGTCATGATCCTCATCTTTCTCGGCAGCTGGCGCAGCACGCTCATCGTCGCCGTTTCCATTCCGCTGTCGATCCTCACCTCGCTGCTCACGCTGAGCGCGCTCGGGGAAACTATCAACATCATGACTCTCGGCGGCCTTGCTCTGGCCGTCGGTATTCTCGTCGATGACGCAACCGTCGAAATCGAGAACATCAACCGCAACCTCGAGCAGGGCAAAGCCATCGAGCAGGCCATTCTCGACGGCGCCGCCCAGATCGCGATTCCCGCTCTTGTCGCCACCATCTCCATCTGTATCGTCTTTGTGCCCATGTTCTTTCTGGGTGGCGTGGCGAAATACCTGTTTGTCCCCCTCGCCGAGGCGGTTGTTTTCGCCATGCTTGCCTCCTACCTGCTGTCGCGCACCGTGGTGCCCACCATGGCGAAATATCTCCTGCGTGAGATTGACCCCCAGGAAGGCGAACGGAAGCGGCAGAGCCACAACCCTTTCACCCGTTTTCAGCTCGCTTTTGAAAGCCGCTTCGAGAAGTTTCGGCATGGCTACCGCCGCATTCTCAAGCTGTGCATTCACCACGCCGGCCTCTTCATCATTCTGTTCTTCGTCCTCAGCATGGGCTCTGCCGCCCTGCTCTACCCGTTCCTTGGCGAGGACTTTTTCCCCACGGTTGACAGCGGCCAATTCAAGCTGCATATCAGGACCCGCACCGGCACGCGCATTGAAGACACCGCTGCCCTGTGCGACCGCATCGACAACACCATCCGCCAGATCATTCCGAAGAGCGAACTGGTTACGATCATCGACAACATCGGTCTGCCCTATTCCAGCATCAACCTGTCCTACTCGAACTCTGCCCCGGTCGGGCCTGGCGACGCGGACATCCAGGTTTCGCTGGCCGAGCATCACCATCCGACAGACGACTACGTGGCGCGGCTGCGCGAAGAACTACCGCGGCGTTTTCCCGGGACGGAGTTTTACACGCTGCCCGTCGACATGGTGACGCAGATCCTCAACTTCGGCCTGCCCGCGCCCATCGACATTCAGATCGTCGGGCCGAATCAGCAGGGCGACCTTGAATTCGCGCAGAATCTGCTGAACCAGATCAAGTACGTTCCCGGCACCGCCGACATGCGCATCCAGCAGCCCTTCGACAACCCGCGGCTCCAGGTCAATGTGAACCGCACCATGGCGCAGGGCGCCGGCTTGGCGCAGCGCGACGTCGCCCAAAGTCTCCTCGTCGCCACCAGCGGCAGCTTCCAGACCTCGCCCACCTACTATCTCGACCCGCAAAACGGCGTCGAATACAGCATCGCTGTTCAGGCGCCGCAATACGGGCTGGACACCATGCAGGACCTGCGCAATATCGCCGTGACCCCGGGCAGCGGTGCGAGTGGCGGCGCCGTCCCCACGTCTCCCAACACCGGTTCCTATGGCGCTGGAGCGCCGCCTCCCTCCGGCCCCGTCGGAGGCCAGCCTATCGAGATTCTCGGCAGCGTTGCCGGCATCGAGCCTGGCCAGGAACCAGCCACGGTTACGCATTACAACATCACGCCGGTCATCGATATTTACGGCAACGTCGTCGGTACCGATCTGGCCAGCGTCAGCAAGGGCATCCAGAAAATTGTCGACCAGCAGTCGCATCTCCCGCGCGGCTCGCGCATCGTCGTGCGCGGTCAGGTGCAGACCATGCGCACTTCCTTCGAAGGACTGTTCGGTGGCCTTATCTTTTCGATTCTTCTCGTCTATTTGCTCATCGTTGTGAACTTCCAGTCGTGGCTCGATCCCTTCATCATCGTCTGCGCGCTGCCCGCCGCCATTTCCGGCATCGTCTGGTTCCTTTTCCTCACTCACACGCGCCTTAGCGTGCCTGCGCTCACAGGCGCCATCATGTGCATGGGCGTCGCGACTTCGAACTCGATCCTGGTGATCAGTTTTGCCCGCGAACAGCTGGAAGAAACCGTCGGCGATGCTTCCCTTTCCGCGCTCAACGCCGGCTTCGTCCGCTTCCGCCCCGTCCTCATGACCGCGCTCGCCATGATCCTCGGCATGATTCCCATGTCGCTCGGCCTCGGCTCCGGCGGCGAGCAGAACGCGCCCCTCGGACGCGCCGTCATCGGCGGCCTGCTCTTTGCCACCATATCGACCTTGTTTTTCGTGCCGACCATCTTCAGCGTGCTGCACGGACGTCTCGAGCGCCGCCGCGACGAGCGCGAATCGCGCCGCCACGCCCACAAACAGCAGCTTGTGACCGGGAGCTAAACCATGACCGAAATCAACCAATCCCAGCCCGACCGGAAACCCAACAGCCACGGCCCCGAAATCCACGGCTACGACGACGACCGTCCGCCGATTTCAGGACGCAAGGCGATTCTGGCGCTAACCGTTGTCCTTGTTGTGGCTGCGGTTGTGGCGGTTGCGGAACTCATTCCGCGCCTGCGCGCGGAGAAGACCCTGAAGGCGCGCACCAGCGACCTCGCCCTGGCCGACGTCATCGTCGACAAGCCCAAAGTCGGCGAGCCCAGCCAGGAAATCGTTTTGCCCGGCAATATGTTTGCGTATGTCGACTCGCCCATCTACGCCCGCACCGATGGCTATCTCGACAAGTGGTACTTCGACATTGGCGCGCGCGTGCGCAAGGGGCAATTGCTCGCCACCATTGCCAGCCCTGAAGTCGATCAGCAGCTCGCTCAGGCCAAAGCCGACCTGGCCACCGCCGAAGCCAACGCCGGTTACGCAAAGCAGCAGGCGGCTCGTTACACCGATCTGCTGGCCAGCAACGCTGTCGCTCAGCAGGACACGGAGAACTTCGTCACTCAGGCGGCTTCCACGAACACGCAGGTGAAGTCGGCCCAGGCCAACGTCCAGCGCCTCGAGCAGCTCACCGGCTTCGAAAGCGTCTACGCGCCCTTCGATGGCATCGTCACCGCGCGCGGGGTGGATACCGGTACGCTGATCAATGCCGGATCCGGCACTTCGGGCGCACGCGAGATGTTCCACATGGATGACGAGCACATCATGCGCGTCTACGTGAATGTTCCGCAGATCGATTCGCCTTCCTGCACGCCGGGAACTCCCGCCGACCTGGCCCTGGAGGAATATCCGGGCCGCCGTTTCCACGGCAAAGTCGTGCGCACAGCGCGCGCCATCGATCCCACCTCCCGCACGTTGCTCGTCGAAGTTGACGTACCCAATCGCGATGGTTCGCTGGTACCCGGTGCATACACCGAAGTCCACTTCCAGCTCAACGTCGTTCGCGAGACCCTGATTCTGCCCGTATCGACCTTGCTTTTCCGTCAGGAGGGTCTGCGCGTCGTCACCGTAATCCACGGCAAGGACGGCGACACAGCAAGACTCGTGCCGATCACGATCGGGCAGGACGATGGCCGTGTGGTGCAGGTGATTGAGGGCCTGCAGCCGAACGACGAAGTCGTGCAGAGTCCTCCTGACTCCATCGTCGATGGAGAAAGAGTTCGTGTCGTCGCCCCCAGCAACGGCGGCGTTCCAGGAGCTCCGCGGGTGGAGGAAAACCAGAGCACCCAGGGTCCGGAGGGCGGTGAATGATCCGCATCCGCCCAGGGGCACTTGCGTCCACAGCGACGGCGCTGCTGCTTGCCGGGTGCACGGTCGGCCCCAACTACCACCGTCCGGATGCGGCCACGGCTCCCGCGTGGAAGGAGAACGCTGTGCCGCCGCCGAATCCTCCCGACGGCACATGGAAGCAGGCCGAGCCCAGCGACGGAACGCTGCGCGGGCCGTGGTGGGATCTTTACGGGGATGCACGGCTAAGCGCTCTGGAGGCCAAAGTCGCTGTCTCCAATCAGACCCTGCGCGCGGCCATAGAGCAGTATTTTCAGGCGCGCGAGCAGGTGCGGGTTGCGCGTTCGCAATATTTTCCGACCCTCTCCGCGGGGCCGTCGATCGGGCGCACTCGTGAGTCGTACAACCAGCCCAACACGACGCGGGGGCTGACCGACTATCAGTTCAACACCTTCGCCATCGCTGGCCAGGCGCAGTGGGAGCCCGACCTCTGGGGCCAGGTTCGTCGCACGGTCGAACAGACGCGCGCCAACGCGCAGGCTTCCGCCGCGCTGCTGGCCAACGTGGAACTTAGCCTGCACGCGGAGCTCGCCGTCGACTATTTCCAGCTGCGCGGTCTCGATTCGCAGAAAGAGCTTCTCGATAACACCGTCAAATCCTACGAAGACTATCTGCAA
>PMAD01000078.1:0-6704 GCA_003152415.1 Acidobacterium sp. | reverse complement strand
GAGCGCCGGCCCGATATTGCCGCCGCCGAGCGCCAGGTGGACGCGGCCAATGCCCAGATTGGCGTCGCCATCGCCGCGTATTACCCCAATATTTCGCTCACCGGTACCGGCGGCTTCGAGAGCGGCAACCCAGGCACATGGATTCAGGGTCCGAGCGAGATGTGGTCGCTCGGCGCATCTGCCGTCGAGCTTCTCTTCGATGCGGGCCGCCGTCACGCCGTTAGCCAGCAGGCGCGCGATGCTTATGAGCAGCAGGTGGCCAATTATCGCCAGACCGTGCTCGCCGCCTTCCAGGACGTGGAAGACAATCTTGCGGCGATTCGCATTCTCGATCAGGAATCTGCGCAGCAGAATTTGGCTGTTGAGGCCGCCGAACGTTCGCTGGCCATCAGCACCAACCGTTACAAAGGCGGCGTCACCACCTACCTCGAAGTGTTGACCGCGCAGACCGCGCAGCTCTCCGATCAGCGAACCCTGGCGGACATCGCTACACGCCAGTTCGTCGCCAGTGTCCAGCTCATCCGGGCTCTGGGTGGCGGCTGGGACACGGCCCAGCTCCCCAAACTGTAACCGTTCCTTCGCTAATTGGCCGTCGGCTGCGTCTCAAAAACCTGCGTCGCCGTGCCGCCCGCAATGCGGTAGATGGCGAACTGCCGGTAGGTCTGCCCGCGCAGCTCGAAGATGAGGTCTGCGCGCCCGTTGCCCTCGGTATCCACGGCATCCACCAGGCGATATCGCGGCGCTATATCCAGTGCGTTGTCGCTGGTCACCTGCTTCAGCAGCACCTTGGGCTGCCCATAGAAATCGGGCTGCGCGACAATCGTCACATATTTCATCGGTGTTCCCGTCGAGTGTGCGGTGAGGACCATGGTTGCTCCGCCGCCAAAACTCAGGCTGTAACACCGGAAATCCTCATCCGCCAGCGCCGGCGGAGCAGGTGCGCCTGGCGCGTGCGCCCTGCGATGCGCAGCGCTCGCGGTCTTCGTAGTCGTAGCCGCCGCGGTTGCCGGTGGAACAATCGCCTGCTGCGCGATCGTTTCCAGTGCCGTCTTCATCTTGTTTTCATCATCCGGATTCGACCACGTGAACACCAGGGACTCCGTGTCCCCCGCGCGATCGTCCGAGATGCCCGCCATCTGGTTCATGTCCGGTGGCAGCCCGAACAGCGCGGTCGGCTTATCCAGCTTCGACTGATCCACCGGCGCTGTGTATCCCAGATGCGGCCTATCCGGATCGATGGCCGGCTGTGCGCTAGCCACCTCTCCGGATGCGTTCGACCGCCGGTGAAACGTGGGCCGATCCGTGTCGGTGTCCGGCTGGCTCGAGCTCGAAGGGCCGGAGCCTGCGCCGCTCGACCCCGAGTCGCTGCCGCTCGGCCGCGGGTGCAGCGTCGGCCGGTCTGGATCGACCGGAGGCGCATTCTGCGCGCCGGTCCCTGCCCCGGAACCCGCGCCACCGCTGCTGGCCTCGGTCCCGGCGGGCCCGGCCTGGTTCTGTTCGTCCGCCGGCCGATGCGCAAAGTGTGGCTTGTCCGGATCGACGTCGCGCACTTCGTAGGTGTGTCCGCTCTTTGCCGGCGAAGCCCTCGGCTTCGGCGCAGGCGGCGCTTCAAAGCTGCCAACGCCGATCCACAGTCCCGCCAGGTCCTCCGAGTCTTTTATGTTGAAAAACCCCTTCGGCTTTCCCGCCGTTTCCAGCTCGTACTGCGTGCCCGAAAGCACTGCCAGCGGCGCGGGCTGCGCCAGGTAGAGCCCGCCCGGCTGGTACTGCATGCCGTCCCATATAACAATCGGCACCAGTCGGCTCTCTTTAATTTTTCCGAGATCGCCGGTGTATTCCAGAATCGCCGTGGCGCGAAGGTGCGTCCCGTTCTGCTGCTTCGCCTCGTCTACATGCCCCGGATACTGTGCATACGCAGGAAGGGCGCAGGCGGCGGCCACCCCAGCGATCGAGGCCAACTCAAAACATGCTGTGCGAACCCGTGACATAATCCTCACTGCTACCAGACAATTTTAATCGCCCGCCACTGCGCGGACATTCACCTGCGTTTTTTGAAGGGGAAAAATGGAAATCAACGATAAGGTTGCCGACTTTGCGCTCCAGGACGACTCGGAGAAGACCATCCATCTGAAAGATTTCGCCGGCAAGCCGGTCGTTCTCTTCTTCTATCCGAAAGCCGATACCCCGGGCTGCACCATCGAGGCCTGCGGCTTCCGCGACCAGTTCAAAAAGATCCAGAACACTGGCGCCATCGTCCTTGGCATCTCCCGCGACACGCCAAAAGCGCAGAAGAAGTTCCGCGAAAAGTATGACCTCCCGTATCCCCTCCTTGCTGATGTAGACGAAACCGTTTGCAAACAGTTTGACGTGCTGAAGGAAAAGAATATGTACGGCAAGACGGTCATCGGCATCGAGCGCACCACCTTCCTCATCGGCCCTGACCAGCGCCTGCTCAAGATCTTCCCCAAAGTGAAGCCCGAAGGCCATGCCGAGGAGGTCCTCGCGACGCTGAAGGGATTGCCCTCCAGCTAAATGGCGAAATTACCCGTCCTGCCGCGCGAGTTCTACCTCGACCCTCCGGATATCGTCGCGCAGCGCCTTCTCGGTAAGGTCCTGGTGCGGCGATACGACGGGAAGCGCCTCGCCGGCCGCATCGTGGAAGTGGAGGCCTACTTTGGCCTCGATGATCCCGCCGCCCACACCTTTGCCGGCAAGACGGAGCGCAACCAGGTCCTCTTTGGCCCTCCTGGTTTCGCTTACGTCTACTTCATCTACGGCATGCACTTCTGCCTGAATTTCTCCTGCGAGCCCGATGGCCAGCCAGGAGGTGTGCTGCTACGGGCGCTTCAGCCGCTTGAGGGACTGCGGACCATGGCTCGCCTGCGAGGGCTTTCCTCTACCGCAAATCCCCGCCTTCTCACGTCCGGCCCAGGCCGCCTCTGCCAGGCTCTCGATATCGAGCGAGAGACGCACAACGGCATCGACGTCACCAGCGCGCGCTCCGGTCTGCATGTCGAAGACGATGGCTTTGCGACGCCCGAGATCGTCGCCTCGCCGCGCGTAGGCATCCGCAAAGCAGCGGAGCGCCCGCTCCGTTTTGCCATCGCCGGCAATCGATTCGTATCAAAATGAATGGTTCGCGCCTTGTGTACCATGATTCACAAGCGAAGATTCCGCAATCAATTCTCCCTCTTCAGGAAACGCCCGCAATGCAGAGTCCATTGTTCCTCGCTGCAATCTTCACGCTCTCCCTCGCCACTCAGCCGCTCTTCGGTCAGCAAGCCCCGGCTCCCGCCGGTCAAACCACGCCGCAGGCGCAATCCGGCGCTCGTCCCCGGCACCCGCAGACAAAGCCGGTGAACCTGAAAGTGCTGCCGAAGAACATCGCGCGTGAGGACCTGGTCAAGATCATGCGCAGCTATGCCGGCGCCCTTGGCATCGAATGCAACTTCTGCCACGCTGTGAACCCTGCGACGCATAAGCTCGACTTCCCCTCTGACGCTAAGGATGACAAGACGATTGCCCGCACCATGATCCAGATGACCCAGACCATCAATGAGCAATACATGACGCAGGTTCATGATCCGGACGCCATGCCCGAGGACAAGCACGTGACCTGCGGCACCTGCCATCGCGGCCACACCATGCCGGAACACTTCGTTCTCGCGGCCGAGCCGCGCCATCACCCCTCCGACGACGATGAGGGCGCCCAAGCGCCGCAATAAACTCGCTCAGCGCGGCGGGATCAGCACATTGTCGATGAGTCTCGCAGGACCAACCGCCGCTGCGACCGCGACCAGCGCGCCCGCGCTGACATCCGCCACGTCTTCCAGCGTCTCCGGATCGACGATGCGCAAATAGTCAAGCCGGATCTCCGGCTCCTCGGCCAGAACCGCCAGTCCCGCATCGATCAGCGGCGCAGACTCGACGACGCCAGCGGCGATCCGCGCTTCGATGTGGCGTAAGGTCCGGCTCAACACCAGCGCGCTCCGTCGCTCGTCGGCGGATAAATAGTGATTGCGCGAGCTCATCGCCAGACCGTCGGTCTCGCGGACCGTCGGGCAGACCACCAGCTCCAGGTTGTAATTCTGGTCGCGCACCATATGCCGCAGCACCGCCACCTGGGCTGCGTCCTTTTGCCCGAAGAAGGCCTTGTCCGGCTGGACGATGTTGAACAGCTTCGCCACCACCGTCGCCACGCCACGAGGGTGGCCCGGCCTCGACAATCCATCCAGCCGATCCGAAATCTCCTCGACTTCGACAATTGTGCTGGCTCCCGCTGGATACATCTCAGCCGCCTCCGGCGCGAACACTACATCCACGCCCTCGGCTTCGAGCAGAGCGCAATCCGCCTCGAACCTCCGCGGATACGTCGAGAAGTCTTCACCGGGCGCGAACTGTGTGGGATTGACGAAGATCGTGGCTACCACCGCATCGCACGCCGCTTTGGCCGCGCGCACTAAAGAGAGATGGCCTTCATGCAGTGCGCCCATCGTCGGCACCAGTCCGATGCAGTGTCGCTCGACGCGCAGTCTCGCAACCGCGGCCCGCGCCCCGGCGATGGTTTTTACGGTCAGCATCGCGCCGGATCAGGCCTTTTGGCGAAACACCGGCGTTCCCAGCGCCGCCGCCACATCCTTCGGCAGATGATAGCTCTCGCCGTCGGCCGGAAACGCCCGCTCTTCCACATCGCGCCGATAGCCTTCCACCGCGTTCCGGAACAGAGCCGCCGCATCGCCATATTGGCGGACGAATTTCGCGGGCTGGGAAAAGGTGAGATTCACCAGGTCATGGAAAACCAGAATCTGTCCATCGCAATCCGGCCCCGCGCCAATCCCGATTGTCGGAATCCCCACTTCCGTCGTGATCCGCGCCGCCACTTCCCGGGGCATCCCTTCCAGCACGAGCATCACAGCGCCCGCGGACTCTAGCGCGTGCGCATCGTGCAGCAGTTCGTTGATCGCCGCGGCAGATTTCCCCTGCACCTTGTATCCGCCCATCCGATGCACGGACTGCGGCGTTAGTCCCAGGTGCCCGATCACCGGAATCTCCGCCGACGTCAGCCGCTCCACGAGTTCGGCCCGGCTTGCGCCGCCTTCAATCTTGACTGCCTGCGCGCCGGCTTCCTTCACAAAGCGCACCGCGTTGGCGACCGCGTTGTCCAGGCTCAGGTGATACGAGCCCCACGGCATATCCGCGGCCACGATCGCCCGGCGCACCGCCCGGCGTACCGCGCGCGTGTGGTGCAGCATCTCGTCCACGGTCACCGACAGCGTGTTGTCGTAGCCCATCACCACCATGGCCAGCGANNTGGATTGTCTGGAAGGTCACCGGAACCAGCGCGGAAGCCAGCTCATCATTGCGGAACTGCGGAACGCTCATGTTGTCTCCAGTGCGGCTTCTCCCTTGTGCAGAGAATGCCGCCCGAACCAGCTACTGACGATACGCCTCAGACAGCAGGGAAAACAAATCGCGAACGCAAATCCATGAAACGGCAGCGTCGGAGGTGCACTGCCAAGCCCCCTACAGCTTCACGGTCTTCAGATATTCGCGGAATTGCGGCCCCAGATCCTCCCGCTTCAGCGCGAACTCCACCGTCGCCTTCAGCATGCCGAATTTGTCGCCGGCATCATGACGAACTCCCTCGAAGCTGTATCCGTAGACTTTCTCGGTTTCCAGCAGGCCCTTGATGCCGTCGGTGAGCTGCAGCTCGCCACCGGCGCCCAGCGGCGTGTGCTCGAGCAGATCGAAGATCGCCGGCGTGAGAATGTAACGGCCGATGATGGCATTCTTCGACGGCGCTTCCGCCGGTTTCGGCTTCTCAACCAGGCCCGAGACGTCGAACAACCTCGGATTGTCCGGCACCGGCTTTCCGTCCAGCACGCCGTACGCGGAAATCGCATCCCCTTCGATGACCTGGGTGGCCACGATCGAGGACTGGACCTTCTCGAAAACGTCCATCATTTGTTTCAGGCAGGGAGTTTCGGCATCGATCACGTCGTCGGGGAGAATGACCGCGAAGGGCTCATCGCCCACCAGGTCGCGCGCCATCAGCACGGCGTGCCCCAGGCCCATCGCTTCCTTCTGCCGGACGTAGGAGAGCCGCACCATGTGCGAAACCTGCCGGCTCACCGCCAGCAGGTCGGTCTTCCCGCGTTTCTCCAGCGTGCATTCCAGCTCGTAGCTCACGTCGAAATGGTCTTCGATGGCCGATTTGCCGCGCCCCGTCACGATCACAATCTGATCGCAGCCGGCGGCCAGCGCTTCCTCCACGCCGTACTGGATGATCGGCTTGTCGACCAAGGCCAGCATTTCCTTGGGGATGGATTTCGTCGCCGGCAAAAAGCGCGTGCCGAATCCCGCTGCCGGAAAAATCGCCTTGCGTACCTTCGTCTGTGTTGACATTTCTCTACTTTAGATTCTCTCCTCGTGGAGGCCTCTACCACGAACCGGGCATTCTACAGCGAAACTGGACCAGGATGCGACCCCTTCCTACAACGTTGGCGAGTCGTCCCCCAGCAGCGCCTTCCGCACAACCTTGATGGGCGCGCCGCCCTGGTGCATAAAGTCGTCGTGAAACTTCTCCAGCGAGAAGCTGGCTCCCTCTTTTTTCTGGAGGTCCGACCTCAGCTTCATGATCTGTAACTTGCCCAGCGTGTAGTAGAGGTACGTCGGGTCCGCCGTCCCCCGCTTCGTCTCCACTT
>PMAD01000198.1 GCA_003152415.1 Acidobacterium sp. | reverse complement strand
CTGATACGAACCTCATCGCGGCGATCCGGGATGGCAATTCCGTGGGGGACGGCAGCAGGTCTTTGTGAGTTTGACCCTGTACGGTTCGGGAAGGGGAGGGAAAAGCACGCAGGGGCTGAAGTGTGTGCGTGAGAACTAGTTTTGCGGGCCACGGTTTGCGATTTGAATATCAAAGCACCGCAAGATATTGTGGTCGAACATCTCGAAAATCGCGCTCTCACGCTCACACTGAAGGCCCTTCATTCTGGTGTTTCTATTCCCCAGCTTAAAAGCCGGGGCTTTTGCCGTCTGGTTCGTTTTTCGGGGGGTTGTCGCGCTCGGTCGCTGCGCTCGTTCGCTGCGCTCGTTCGCGAGGGGGCACACGTTCTGCGTCTCGGCGTTCAGAGAAACGCGAAACTCAGATAGAAAATCAGGCGCTGGCTGGAGCCTGAGCTATTTTGCGACGGCTCCGGCACGGCTGATGAGCTTGCAAGTAGGGCTGATTTCCCAAAAGGGCACCGCAGAATTCCGGGGCACGGTACTTTGGGTTGAAGCAGGGCTCAAATCTCTTGATTATCGGACGGGAGGGGTATGAGCTTCTTGCTGTGGGGTGAACCTGGCGGGGACCATGGTGGGTTTGGGGTGAACCTTGACAGGCGGAAAGGGCGGGCAGCCGGGGCTAAAGCCCGGTTCCTTTTGCTGCTGTTATGGCACGGCTGAAAGCCGTGCCCCTTCACGGAACTGTGTTTTTCCGCAAGCTGTTTGAAGTCGGGCCCTGATACGAACCTCATGGCGGTGATCCCGGATGGTAATTCCGTGGGGACGGCAGCAGGTCGTTTGTGAGTTTGACCAGGTACGGTTCGGGAAGGGGAGGGAAGGCCCGCAGGGGCTGAAGCCCGGTTCATTTTGCTGCTGTTATGGCACGGCTGAAAGCCGTGCCCCTTCACGGGACTGTGTTTTTCCGCAAGACTGTGTGTTTCCGCAAGACTGTGTTTTTCCGCGAGCTGTTTGAAGTCGGGCCCTGATACGAACCTCATCGTGGCGACTCCGGGCGGTCGTTTGCTCCTGGCTGCGCGGTTGGCGAGGTGATGGTGGCAGAGCCCGGAGGCAAAAGCTGGCGCTTCGCGCAATCCCGGGTCTCAAAATCCAGGTCGGGGTTTTTCCGCAGGCTGTGCAGGCGTGCGGCTGATACGGTGCGGTTGCGAAGGTGAGTTGTGTGCGGTTGCAGGCGCAGGTACGCTGGTCCTGCTTCGATCTTTGGTTCGGGGTGGGCTCCTGGGCCAGGCTCATAGAGAGCAGGGGGCGGCGCATGCGAGCGGTAATTCTGATACGGATTTTGGTGGGTTGGGTGTTCGTCTCCGAGGGGATCCAGAAGTTTTTGTTTCCGGCGCTGGGCGTGGATCGGTTCGGAAAGATCGGGATTCCCAATCCGCACGTGATGGCTCCGGTGGTGGGGGCGGTGGAGATTGTGTGCGGGGCAATGGTGATTCTGGGGCTGTGGACGCGGCTTGCAACGATTCCGCTGCTGGCGGTGATTGGAACCGCCATCGTTACGACCAAGATTCCGATGCTCTATCAGCAGGGTGTATGGGCGATGCTGCATGAGGCGCGCGTCGATTTCAGCATGGTGCTGGGGCTGGTGTTCCTGCTGATCGCGGGCGGAGGCGCTTTTGCGCTGACGAGCTCGCACGGGCGGCGGATCGATTCCGGCGAGAGGGTGCCGAAGAGGCGCGGCAGTTTTGATGAACTCCAGCCGGGCGCGGGCGATTTGAGCCGGAAATGAGGGCGTGGTGATTCTGGAAGCGGCGGTGCTGCAGGTTCGCGAGGGGGCGGAGGCTGGGTTCGAAGAGGCGATGGTGAAGGCGGCGCCGGCGATTGCCGGGTCGCCGGGGTACATTGGGCACGAGTTGCAGCGGTGCGTGGAGACGAAGGGGCGGTATCTGCTGCTGGTGCGATGGGAGACGGTGGAGGCGCACACGGTGGGTTTTCGTCAGTCGTCGGCGTTCGTGGAATGGCGGACGCTGATCGGGCCGTTCTTCGAGGCTCCTCCGATGGTGGAGCACTATGAGGGCGCGCTGATGTGGCCGCGGAGTTGAGAGATGTTGATCGGGGTCAGACGGCCTGGCTGGCTGTGCTGCGGCCGGTGAAGGCGAAGATGAAGAACAGAGCGGCGGCGATCCAGCCGCCGAGTGAGAAGCTGGACGGCAGATAGAGGCCGATGAGCACACCGGCTACGATGAGCAGCGCTCCGAGCGCGAGAAACTGACGCATTCCATAAAGGAACGTGAACGGCAGGTAGTGTGCGCCGATGACGATCATGAAGGCTGGATAGAACCAGCCGAGATGATGGAGGGTTGCTGCACCGATCAGCGGCAGGCAGAGGGGGACGATGAAGGCGATCTCGATGGCGAGGGCGTTCATGGGATGGCCTTTGGGCAGGGACGCGGCGCGGCCCATGAGACGGAGGGTGAGCTGGGTGAGAGGGAAGATGAGCATGCCTCCGAAGACGAGCATGAGGATGGCGGCGCGGGGCGAGGCCCAGGTGGCGAGGGAGGCGGAGGCGAGCCAGATGAGGCCGGAGACGAGCTGACCAGCGAATCCTCCGAGGAAAGTGGTGCGGACGTCTCGTTGCGCGTCGGCGATGGTCATGGAAGTTATGATCGCGTGCCTGGGGCTTGTGCGGGAGTGGGATTCGTCAGGTGGGGTGGGTGACAAATGTCAGGTGGCACTCAGAATGACAACCTTAAAAGCACCGCAGGTCCTTCGCTTTGCTGAGGATGACAACTCAAAAGCAAACGCAGGGTCCTTCGCTTCGCTCAGGATGACAAGCTTATTTTATGTAACAGAGGCGGTTGCTATCTGGCGGCGGCCTCAAGGGTTTGATCGGCGCGGTTGATGGCTTCGGTGAGGACGATCATCTGTTGCTGGGCGCGGGCGCTGTCTTTCGCGTCGATGGCTTCGTTGACGCCGGGGATGACGACCGCAGCATAGCCCGTGTATTCGCCGGGGGCGTAGATGGTGTGTTTGAACCAGGGACGATTGGGGAGTCCGGGCTCGGAGAGGAAGTCGCCTTCGACGGCGCGGAGCTGGGTGTTGAAGGAGGCAAGATCCGTACCGGGGTGCGCCTGTTTATCTCTCACCTGCTGGGCGAGCTTCGTGAATTTCTCTGCGGCGTTTTTGGCGGCGGCAAAGTCGATGCCGGTGAGGCCGGCGTCCTGAACCTTCTTCTGTGCGGTGTCCAGGTAGGCGGAGATTTCCTTGCCGTAGGTGACGTAGTCGTAGGGGAGAACGTCGGCATCGGCCATGTGCAGGACTTCAAGTCCAAAGACGCGGGCCATTTCCTGCTCATAGACGAAGGTGGGGTCGGCGTTCATGACGAACCACGCGTAATTGTCGAACACAGAGTGGTAGACGCCGTAGGGTCCGCCGGAGCCGATATCGGTGGAGGGGACGCCAAGGTGCTGGATGAAGGGAGTGAAGTCGGAGCCGGAGCCGAGATCACCGACATTGACCTCGTGATCGACGTGGGCGTTGACGCGCCCGACATGCTCTTCGACCGGAGTGTGGCGGCGGGCTTGCTCGTCCTGGGATTTTTTCCATTGGTCGTAAACAGTGCCGCCTTTGGGGCTGGGGACGGCTTTGGTGACGTCGCGGATGAATTCCTTGAGCGATGGAACGGCGGAGGCTTCGAAGTTGGGTCCGGAGACGCCGACGTCGGTGTTGAAGTAGGCGACGGCGTTAGCGAGCTGGGTGGCGTGGTCCTCCGCCCATTCGGTTGAACCGATGAGGCCTTCTTCTTCGGCGTCCCAGCTGCAAAAGACGATGCGGCGTTTCGGTTTCCAGCCTTGTTTGAGGAGAACGCCAACCCCGTGGACGGCTTCGAGCATGGCGGCGGTGCCGCTGTTGGGATCGACCGCGCCGTAGACCCAGGCGTCGCGATGGTTGCCGGCGACGACCCATTCATCGGGAAATTCAGCGCCGGGGACAGAGCCGATGACGTCCCAGATGGTGCTGTACTGGTAGTCCATTTTGAGGACCATGTGAACCTTGACGCCGGGGCCGGTGTGGTAGGTGAAGGGGAGCGCGCCCTGCCATTCGCGGGGAGCGTCGGGTCCGCCGAGGTGTTCCAGGATGGGCGAGGCATCGTGGTAGCTGAGCGGCTCGGAGGGAATTTTCGGGAGGCTCACGACGTCTCCGGGCTTGAGGAGCTTCGAGGCGGGCAGATCGGGAGTCGAAGCGATGCCTGGGGTGAGCGCGTCGCCGGGATACTTGAACATGAATTGAACCGAGCCGCGCTGGACGGCGGTCGCTGGACGGTAAGGGCCGTGGGGATACATATCGCCGCGGTAGTAGCCGTCATCGGAGGGATCGGAGTAGATGAGGACGCCGGCGGCTCCATACTGCTGGGCGATGTAGACCTTGACGCCGCGGAAATTGCCGCCGTAGCGGACGAGAACGATTTTTCCTTTGAGGTCGATGCCGAGGTCTTTGAGCTTCTGGAAATCTTCGGGGCGGCCGTAGTTGGCGTAGACGACTTCGCCGGTGACGTCAACGGAGGGTGAGGAGCCGTTGAAGGCGGGAGTGACGCGGGGGTCGTTCTGGTAGGGATCGTTGCCGTCGACGTGTTCAGGGACGGGGCCGGACATGAGGAGCTTGCCGTCAGAGTCGTACGCGTCGACTTTGACTTCCAGGGGCATGTTGAGCCAGGCCTTGTAGGGAACGATGCTGGTTTCGAGGCCGGCTGCTTTGAATTTTTCTGCGACGTATTCCGCGGTCTTGTGGTCTTCGGGCGAGGCGGCGATGTGGGGCTCGGCGGTGAGGGTTTTGAGTTCTTCGCCGGCGAGTTTGGGATCAGGAACGGCGAGGAAGGTCTGATCGATCCTGGCCTGCTCAGCGGCAAAATCGGTGTAGCCGAAGACGGGAGCCTGCGGGGGCGTGGAGGAAGGGGTTTGCGCGACCAGGAGGGCGATGGCGGGGATGAGAAGAAGGGCGAAGAGGGCGGGGGCGCGCGAGGGCATCAGCGAAGGGCTCCTTGGTAAGACAGGGTACAGGGTGCAGGGTACAGCGNNTCAGTGTTCAGTGTTCAGAAAACAGCGTGTGGGACAAGGGGGTGGAGGGTTGGCCGATCAGGCGGTGGCTGGGGCTACGGGTTGGGCGCAGTGGGAGCAGCGTTTTGCCGCGAGAGGAATNNCGGAACTTTTTGAGCAGGGCGTTGATGGGCAGCACGATGAAGAAGTAGACAGTGCCGGCGATGAGGAGGAAGGAGATGACGGCGTTGAGGAAATCGCCGTATTTGATTTTGCCGCCGTGCACGGTAAGGATGAGCGCTGAAAAGTCCGGTTTCTGCACGATAGCCGCGATGAGCGGATTGATGATGTCTGTGACGAGCGCGTTAACGATTGCGGAAAACGCGACGCCGATGACGACGGCGACAGCGAGGTCGACAACATTGCCACGCAGGATGAAATCGCGAAAGCCTTTCAGCATGTGGGTTCTCCCTGGAATGGGTTTGGAGCGAATTATAGGAGCGATTCAGGCAGAGCGGGGGACGAGAATTTGAGCTGGATGCCGCGGCCGGCTCGATGCGCGAGCAGCGGGGTCAGAGATCAGCCTGTTTCCGGGTCTGCCGCCTTCGCCGGGATTGGGTGGGCTTCATCCTTCTTCCGTCTCGGTGTCGTCGCGAAGGATGGTTCCGACGCGGGGGCCGTCCGCGGTGTGGACACCCCAGGCCATGCGTGGAGTATTGTGCGCGAGGCCATAGCGGCCGTCCGGCGCGAGCAGGATGATGCCGCCGTGTCCGCCGGTACGGCGGAGGAGATAAGCCATGGCTTCGGGCGCGATCTGCTCCGGCGAGCGGCCAGCCATGACGCGGTCGGTGGCCCACTTGCCGAGGACCAGCTTCATGATCGGCTCGCCCCAGCCGGTGAGAGAGACCGCGGCGCTGGCGTTATCCGCATAGCAGCCACAGCCGATGAGGGAGGAGTCGCCGACGCGGCCGGGATCTTTATTGAGGGTGCCTCCGGTCGAGGTAGCGGCGGCGAGCCAGCCCTCGGAGTCGAGGGCAACGGCGCCGACGGTGTCGTGGGAATCGGAGTGAGGACCGGAAAAGGTGCGGTCGGGCGAGCCGGATTGCTCGCGGGCCTGGGCTTCGGCGAGGCGGCGGCGTTCGCGGTCGAGGACGAGCTCGGAGTTGTCGATGAGGGGAATGCCGTTCGCCTGAGCGAATTCCTCGGCGCCGGGACCGACGAAGTAAACGTGGGGGCTTTTGTCGAGGACGAGGCGGGCGGCCTGGATGGGGTTACGGATGCGTTCGACGCAGGCGACGCCGCCGGCGCGGAGGGTGGCGCCGTCCATGATGAGGGCATCGAGCTGAACGCGGCCGTCGCGGGTGAGGAAGCTGCCGCGGCCGGCGTCGAAGGCGGGGTCGTTTTCGAGGCAAGTGACGGCGGTTTCGACGGCGTCGAGAGCGGACCCGTCGCGTTCGAGGATGCGCCAGCTTTCCTGGAGGGCATCGAAGACGCCTTGTTCGTGGGCGTCGAGGAGGTCGGGGGGGATGTCCCAGGCGCCGCCGTGGATGAGGAGAATGGGAGGTCGAGTCATAGAGGGAGAAAGAGGGATTGTACCTTTTTGGGCTGACGGGAGGGCGGGCGCGGATTTTTCTGGTGCGAAGGATGATGACCCGGAGGGGTGCGCCGATAACGGAAGCATCATGCCAAGCGGATCGAGTTCCATACGATGGGAAGGGGCGCCCCCGGTTCAGCGCGAAGGAGCAGGGGGGAACCCCGCAGCACCGCGAGTGGGATCGGCGAGCGATGTGGAGATTGTATTGCCGGGGCGCGGACTGCAGTATCAGGGACAAATTGCCGATTTGAGTCCGGCAGGATGCGTCATCCAGACGAAGTGCCGGCTGGAGCCGGGGACGACAGTGGAAGTGTGGATGAGGACAGAAGGAATGCCGCTGCGGGTGGCTGCCAGTCTGGTGGAGAGGCAGGAAAGCGGCGTGCAGTTTCTGTTTCAGCCGATGCCGGCCCGGAAACAGGCGCAGATTGCGGCGCTGAGGACGGAACTGGGGCTGGCGTAAGAGAGCCGGGAGCCGGGAGCGAGGAGCAGGGAGCAACTCGGCGGACAGCGGATAGCGGACAGCGGACAGCCCGGCGGTTCGCGCTTCCCACATCTGCCAAAACCGGGCAGATGGGGGGCACCCGGCAGCCGGTGGACTTGGCGCTTTCGTCGCGAAAGTGATGATGGTTTAATGGCGTGGGTTTCGCGTTGCCTTTGGTCAGGGGCGCAAACGCGGGATGGAGTGTGGCGCCATGTTCGTTCCCACCACGTTTCACGTTGCGTTGTTGATGACGGTACTCAGCACGGTGTGCTGGGGATCATTCGCGAACACTTTCAAGGTCACAAAGAATTACCGGTTCGAGCTGTACTACTGGGACTACGGGCTGGGGATCTTCCTGATCTCGCTCGTGCTGGCCTTCACCATGGGCAGCTTCGCGGGGGGACCGACGGCGTTTCTCGCGAACCTGCATGCGGCGGATGGGATCAATCTCTTCTACGCGGCGCTGGGCGGGTTCATTTTCAACATTGCCAACACGCTGCTGGTGGCGGGGATTGAGATCGTCGGTCTGGCGATTGCCTACCCGGTATCGATCGGGATTGCGCTGGTAGAAGGGGTGGTGCTGAGCTATGCGCTGCAGCCGCGCGGGAATCCGATGCTGCTGGCGCTGGGGATTCTGATGGCGGTGGTGGCGCTGATGCTGGTGGGGAAGGCGTATGGCGCGCTGCGCAAGCCGGGGGATACGGTTTCGCGGCGGGGTGTGGTGGTGTGCGTGATTTCGGGATTCCTGATGGGGATTTTTGCGCCATTCGTGACGCGGGCGATGACACGCGGCGCAACGCTGACGCCGTACACGACAGCGGTTTTCCTGACGCTGGGGGCATTTGTCTGCCTGTTCTTCTTCAACACGATTCTGATGCGGAAGCCGATTACCGGCGCCCCGGTCGCGATGGGCGAGTATTTCCGCGTTTCGGGGTCGTATCATGCGCTGGGGTTACTGGGCGGAGCGATCTGGGGGTGCGGGACGGTGTTTAATTTTGTCGCGGCGTCGCTGGTAGGGGTGGCGATTTCGTACGCGATTGGGCAGGCGTCGCCGATGGTGGCCTGTATCTGGGGAGTGTTTGTGTGGAAGGAATTCCGTGGCGCTAATGCGCGGGCGAAGGGGTATCTCGCGGCGATGTTCGCGGCGTACGTGCTGGCGCTGGTGCTGATTGCGCGGGCCTACGCTGGATAATTTGTACGGGTGGTTGCGACGAATACCATTTTCCTGGGCGTGAAAAGACACGATGAGCATGAAATTTGTGACGGTGATGGGTAGTTATGTGGCGGACATGGCGTTTCGCACGGAGAAGCTGCCGGCGTGGGGCGAGACGTATATGGGGAAGGAATTCAGGCTGGGCCCGGGCGGGAAGGGATCGAACCAGGCGGTTGCGGCGGCGCGGGCCGGAGCGCGAGTGAGCTTCATCAGCAAGCTGGGACGCGATGCACTGGGAGATATCGCGCGGCAGACGTATCGCGAGGAGGGAATCGACACGCGGCATCTGCTGGAGACGGAGGCGGCGACGGGAGCGGCGGCCATTATCCTGGACGCGAAGAGCGGGGAGAACGCGATTATCGTCGTGCCGGGTGCCTGTTTTGGGTTGACTCCGGAGGAAGTGGCGGAGGCTCGCGAATTGATTGCGGAGTCGGCGGTGTTCCTGACGCAGCTGGAGCTGGCGCTGCCGACGGTGGGTTTTGGACTGGAGCTGGCGCATGCGCTGGGGGTGACGACGATCCTGAATCCCGCTCCCGGATGCGAGCTGCGGGAATCGATTTATCCGAACTGCGATTACCTGACGCCGAATGAGAGTGAGGCGGAGGTGCTGACGGGGATTCGGGTGGGTTCGCTCGCAGATGCGGATCGGGCAGCCGATGCGTTGCTGGGCCGCGGCGTAGGGACGGTTGTGGTGACGCTGGGAGCGCAGGGTGCGCTGGTGAAGAATGCGAGGCTGCGTGAGCATGTGGCGGCGGTCGATGCAGGGCCGGTGCTGGAGACGACGGGAGCGGGGGATGCGTTTAACGGAGGGTTGGCGGTCGCGCTGGCCGAGGGTCGGGAGATTATCGATGCGGTGCGGTTCGGATGCGCGGTGGCAGGGATTTCGGTGACGCGCGCGGGGACGGCGCCTTCGATGCCGCGGCGGGGGGAAGTGGATCGGCTGCTGGGGGGTTAGCGGATAGCGTTCAGCGGATAGCGGATAGTCGGTGCGGTGTGAACGGCGGGTGCTTCGCGCTTTCCCACTTCTGCGAGCATCGGGCACCCAGTCTAGTGGCTACGAGGATTTGCGTTTGAAGAGCTGGGGGTACTTTTTGAGGACGGACCAGGGCACCATGGCTGTGTCGAAGACGGAGGGGAGCGGGTCGCGCCAGGAGAAGACGGATTCGATGCCGGTGGCGCGGAGGGAGCGGAAATATTCGCCGACAGTGATGTAGCCGTGCGTCATGTCAGAGAAGGCAGTGGGAATGTCGGTGAGGAGGCGGAGCCAGCCGACTCCGGCGCGGGCGCGGGCAGGTTCGATGGGCAGACCCATGCGGTCGGCGTAAAGGAGCCAGGCGAAGTCGACGCCGGCGGCGCGGCCAAGGGCGTGAAAGCCCCAGGCGCGGGCGTTGACGTCGAGCAATTTGTACTGGCCGTCGCGCGTGTCGCGTTTGTATTCGATTTCGACGAGGCCGTGGTAGTTGAGGGCTTTGATGAAGCGCTCGGAGTAGTCGTCGATTTCCGGGGCGTCGATGGTTTCGACGTAGGTGGCGGCACGACCGAATTCGCGGGGATGCTGACGCATGCGGCGGGCGGAGAGGGTGCTGTGGGGGCGGCCGTTGCGGGCGAAAGCGCACCAGGAATA
>PMAD01000108.1:830-4693 GCA_003152415.1 Acidobacterium sp. | reverse complement strand
CCGCAACATGACTGACGACATGCTGCGCGCGGTTGCCCGCAGTGGCGGCCCCAACAGCAAAGGCGGCGTGGTCATGGTCAACTTCTACTCAGGGTTCATCAGCGACGTATGGCGCACTGCCTGGATCGCACAAGCATCGGAGCGCCAGGCCGCCGAAAACGCCCAAATCGCCCAGTGGAAAGCCGAAGGCAAAACCGTCACCTATGAGATGACCGACGCGATGGACAAACAGNNGCTGATCGACCACATCGACCACGTCGCCAAAGTCGCCGGCATCGACCACGTCGGTCTGGGATCCGACTTCGACGGCATCCCCTCTTCACCGGAAGGCATCGACTCAGCCGCGGATCTGCCGAAGATCACCGCCGCCCTGATCGCTCGCGGATACTCAGCCGAAGATTGCCGCAAGATTCTCGGTGAAAACTTCCTGCGCTTCTTCCGCGAGGTCCAGGCCACGGCCAAACAGCTGCAGGCGCAGTCGGCCGAACGGCCGGNNCATCACAAACCAGCAGCCTTTCAAAAAGTAAGTTGTGGATGGAAACCGCTGTGCGGCTTACTTCCCTGACTTGCCCAGACCCGAATCCGCATCCGCGCTCGCCAGTTGCTGAACCGTCTCCCGCAAATAGCGNNACTTCGTAATGCAGGTGCGGCCCGGTCGAGCGCCCGCTCATGCCCACATAGCCGATCACCTGACCCCGGCTGACCTGCTGTCCCGTCGCCACGGCGAAACCCGACAGGTGCCCGTAGATCGTCTGGATTCCATTGCCATGGTTAATCATGATCTCGCGGCCGTATCCGCTGGCCATCGACGCGATCTGCACGATGCCGTCGGCGGTAGCGCGAACCACTTCGCCGAACCCTGCGGAAATATCCACGCCGGAATGGAAAGCGCCTTCCCCGTTAAACGGATCTTCACGCTCCCCGAAAGAACTGGTAATAGGCCCAAGCACCGGCCATAACGACGGCGCGCCCGCAACGTTGATCCAGTCTCTGACTCCAGGTGCAGTGATGCCCAGATCGATAGACTTCACGCTGCCCGCAAGCGCGCTGGTCCGCAGAGAGGCTAGCTGATCGAGCGATTGCGCGTAAGCCTGCTCGGTGAAATCCGCCACGCTGGCGTCGGTCTCCGGCGCAATCGGCGTCGCCGCAGACTTCGCCATGCTGTTTTTCCGCAAGCCGTACAGCTCCGTCACCTCGCTGGCCAGTGAGCCCAGCGAAGCGGCCTGCACATCCTTCTCGTGCGCCACGCGCTGCAGCTGGCTGTAATCCTTGCGCAGCGCTTCCTGCTGCAAGAGCACCTGATTGACTCGGGCCGTCTTCAACAGCATGCGCGTGTACGATCCGGCCATGCCGGTGATCGTGAAGGCGCCGACTACGGCCGCTGCCACAAAAACCCCAACGTAATGCATAGGAATCGGGATTTTGCGGAGAGGTCCGTCCTTCTCCCGCGCAACAAAAATGATGTAGAAACGTCTCCGCAAGATTCTCTTCCGGATGCTCCCGGAACAACCCCTCAATCCGTCGTTGACAGCCAGGCAGAAATTAAAAACCTTCAGTGATTGTTACCTGAAAATTATCAGCCGGCTGATACTGCGTCAATCTACCATTTGGGGGACCAAGTACTCAGGTAATCCGGCGCGAGCCGGACTCCCACTTCCCTTTCCTGCGCCCGTTTTCGTCCCGTTAGAATCATATGCTTGGCGCGGCGATGAACCACGGTAACTTCTCTCGTTCCCATCGTGGCAAAAAACCGCGGTGAATGAATGGCGAATGCAACAGCATAATCCACAATCTCGTTCGAAACTCCGCAAAAAATAACGCCAGCAAAAAAGGGATCGCTCATAGTCGATCCCTTAAACCAAGTCTAACAAGTCCCGCCCCGCTTGTGAAGTGATCTGCGACACAATCGACCATCCGCCCGCCGCCCCACGGGGAGAGCATCACCGCAGCGCGTGAAAGCAAGGAGCAACGCAGCCCGTCCTCATCTCCGTCGCTTTTCTATCCGCTATCCGCTATCCGCTGTCCGCTCCCTGCGCACCCCACACACCCCCGATGCTATCCTTGGCGTTTCGTGCCAACACACCCTATGCGACTCAACGCTCTCCTCATCCGCAGCACCCTCGTTGGCGCGCTCGGCGGACTCCTCTTCGGCTTTGACACCGCCGTCATCTCCGGCACCACCCACCAGCTCACCCAGGTCTTCGGCCTCAGCGCAGGCGCGCTCGGACTCACCGTCTCCATCGCACTGTGGGGCACCGTGATCGGCGCAATCGGCGCCGGCCCGCTGGGCCAGAAAATCGGCGGACGCGAAGCCCTCCGCATCATGGCCCTGCTCTACGTCGTTTCAGCCCTCGGCTGCGCGCTCGCCTGGAACTGGCCTTCCCTGCTCTGCTTCCGCCTCATCGGCGGTCTCGGCATCGGCGGCTCGTCAGTGCTCGGTCCCGTCTACCTCGCCGAGCTCGCTCCCGCACGGCTCCGCGGCCGCCTGGTCGGCCTCTTCCAGATCAACATCGTCGCCGGCATCCTCCTCGCCTACGCGTCCAACTACGCCGTTGCCCGATTCATCGGCGGCGCCGACGCCTGGCGCTGGCAGTTCGGCGTCGCGACCCTCCCCGCCATTTTCTTCGCGCTCTTCCTCTTCGGCATTCCCCGCAGCTCCCGCTGGCTGGTCACGCAGAACCGCATCGACGAAGCGCGCCGCGTGCTGGAGATGATGGGCACGCCCAACAGCGAAGCGGAACTGAAAGAAATCGTCGACTCCATCCACATCGAGCGCGCGGAAAAATCCGAGCCGCTCTTCCAGCACAAATACCGGCTCCCGATTTTTCTCGCCATCTCCATCGGCATGTTCAACCAGCTCGCCGGCATCAACGCCATCCTCTACTACGCCAACGACATTTTCACCTTCGGCGGCTTCTCCTCGCTCTCCGCCGACAAGCAGGCCGTCCTGCTCGGCGCGATGAACTTCTGCGCCACCCTCCTGGCCATGTCGGTCATCGACAAGCTCGGCCGCAAATCGCTGCTCCTCATCGGCTCCGTCGGAACCGCGGTCTGCCTCGCCGGCGTCGCGGCCATCTTCCATTCCAGCAGCCACCAGTCCGACCTCATCTGGCTGCTGGTCGGCTTCATCTTCTTCTTCTCGATTTCCCAGGGCGCGGTCATCTGGGTCTACATCAGCGAAGTCTTCCCCACCCGCGTCCGCTCCAAAGGCCAGGCCCTCGGCAGCTCCTCGCACTGGATCATGAACGCCCTCATCTCCGGCCTCTTCCCCTGGGTCGCCAGGCACTCCACCGCAGCGCCGTTTATGTTTTTCTCCACGATGATGGTCCTGCAGTTCGTCGTGGTGCTGCTGTTCTATCCGGAAACAAAAGGCGTCACCCTCGAACAACTCCAACACAAACTCGGCATCGACTGAACAGGTGCCAGTTTGTTTTCGTTTGTCATCCTGAGGACACCTGAGCGAGCTTCGCGAGTCGAAGGGGCCGAAGGATCTGCGTTTGTTTTTGTCTGTCATCCTGAGGAGCGGCGCGACGAAGGACCTCGCGTTTGCGCTTCCGTCATCCTGAGGACACCGCAGGCGAGCTTTGCGAGGCGGAAGTATCTACGGCTGGCCTTGTGCCAGGGCACGACTTCAGTCGTGCCGCTAACAGCCGAAATGAATCGGGCTTCAGCCCCTGCGTACCAACCCGACTGTCATCCTGACGAGCGGCGCGACGAAAGACCTCGCGCTTGTTTTTTCCTGTCTTCCTTAGGCTCCTGAGCGAGCTTCGCGTCGAGTGGCTGGCCCTACCTGGGTTTAGTCAGTTGCGCGACCGCCGAAGGCGTGAGCAGCAGAAAGTCCGCCCCCGGATCATTGTCATCCT
>PMAD01000108.1:0-787 GCA_003152415.1 Acidobacterium sp. | reverse complement strand
GTAATGTAGCGGCGGGTGCGCTTCGGCTCCTTGCGGGCCAGCAGTTCGGGAAGCGTGGCGTGGGCGTAGGGGTCCGAGGATATGTCGCCGCGCAGGCCGCTGTCCGCGATCTTGCGATCCAGGGTGCCGGCGAAGCAGGCATCGAGCACCAGCACCACGTGCTTCGCCGGGATGCGGTTCACGTAGTCCATCACCGTTTCGTGCGCGAGCAGCGAACGGTGGCCGATGTCGTCCTCGATGCGCAGGGCGTTGGCCGGGACCAGGAATCCTTTCCCGAGGTCAGTGTCGAAATAGCCGTGCCCGGAGAAGAAGATGAGCAGCTGGTCCTGCGGCTCGAAGCTGCGGTGGAGATATTCCCTGAGTTTGCGAAGGATCTGATCGTCGGTGGGGTTGCGGACTTCTTCCACCTGGAAACCGTAAAGCGAAGTCAGGGCCTGGTTCACGGCGTCAGCGTCGGGGATGGGGTTGGTGAGGTGCGGCCAATGCGCGTAATCGTCGGTGGCGAAGATCAGGGCGTAGTTGTGCGGGATGGCGACGGGGGATGCGGGGCTTAAGTCGGCAGCCTCGGCCACTACGCCCCGGGTGGGCATTGAGGGTGGAACGTCGGGAGAAGGCTCGGAGCTGCTCAACGCGGCCGGCTGCGGCAGAGCTTCCGGATTCACCGCAGCGGGAGCGCGAATCTCGAGGTCAGCCCACTGCGTATCGGATTCGTCGTCCGAGTGGCCGCTCGAAGCCTTCCTCGACCAATACTGCGCCTGCGCAGCGTTCTGGGCGACGCCCATTCCAG
>PMAD01000232.1:3972-4208 GCA_003152415.1 Acidobacterium sp. | reverse complement strand
TACCAGGCCGGCACGCTCAGCGGCAATCCCCTGGCTATGGCTGCCGGCATCGCCACCGTGGGGTACCTGCGCGCCCACCGCAAAGACGTCTATCCAAAATTGGAAAGACTCAGCGCAGCCGTTGCCGACGGCGTGTCTGCCGCCGCGGCCAGCGCCGGAATCCCCCTCACCACCAACCGTGTCGGCTCTATGTTCACCTGGTTTTTCACTTCCGATCCCGTCACCGACTTCACAAC
>PMAD01000232.1:0-3952 GCA_003152415.1 Acidobacterium sp. | reverse complement strand
GACGCGGCCCGACGGGCCTTCGAGCCATGATCGCCGCGGAGTCCTGATCTGAAGAGGTCGGAGAAGAAGGGAAGGGAAGGGAAGCGGCCTACCAGAGGTGCAGCGTAAGCCCTGTGCTCGCAATGACCGGGGAGATGCCCTGCCCCGCGTAGATATGCCCGTATCCCAACTCAAGAATGCGCCAGTCCAGGCGAGGCGCGATGCCATGCGATACGCCCGCGTCCACCTGCCACGCCGCCCCCCACGAGGAGCCGAATGCGCCTGCGGAGTTGTAAGAGTCGCTCCGGCCCATTCCGCCGCCGGCTTCCACAAAGAGCCGCACGAACGGAAGAGTGACCGCCAGCCGCGGTCCAATCACGGCGTCGTAGGCGCGCAGGTTGGCGTTGCCCGGCAGCGCCGTCGTGCGGGCGACGAATCCCAGAACATGTCCCTGGATATACCCGCCGCCGCTCCCACCCCACAGCATCCCCGCCCCCTGTCCCGCTCGGGCGGCCGAGAATTCAGCGAAAACGCTGGTGCCCCGCGGACCCACTCCGAGTCCGTCATCCTGCGCAAGCGCCGGAGCTGAGGTGAAGGCAGAGAACAAAGCCAGGGCGAGCCAAACGGAAGGGGTCTTCATCGGGGTTCTCTCCGATCCATGCGTGCTTGATTGACCACGTCAGACGCGGCCCCCAGACAAAAGGTTTCCTCATTCACACGGGGACAAAAAAATTACCCGCCCCTATCTGCTCGCTGAGGTCACACAGCCCTCACTTATGCGGCCACCTTCTTCGGAAGAAACGCTCGCATCACCAGCGACAGCCCGAAGCAGATTACCAGGCACCGGATCAGCAGCAGCGGCTCGTATCGCCACGCCAGCACCGCCAGGCAGAGGGGATAGCTCACAGGCAAAAACTCTGCTATCAGGCTCATCAGCCACTGAGGCCGCGCCTTGGACGCCGCAATCCTGGGCAGCAAGCTCGGCACAAGACGCGGCACCTGCCTGCGGTACTCCACATACGCCCCGCCGATCTGCCCGGTGAGAAAATCCTCTTCGCCCAGGATGAGCCGGAAGTAGAACAACCCCAGCACCACGACAAAGACCAGCGCGCCCGAGGGCGGCATCAGGATGGCAATGCTCAACCCGAGAAACCACGACCCCAAATAGAGCGGATTCCGCACATACCGGTACGGTCCCGCCGCCATCACGCTCCCCGCGAGCATCGGCCCCGCGTGCACGATGGACGCTCCGAGAAATGCCGTCCCCCAAACACGCAGAACCGCGCCCACAAAGCCAAAAAGAATAGCCAGCCCCGTCACCAGCAGCGTCGCCTGGTCCAGATGCAGCCAGCCCCACCGCGCCAGCATCGTCGCAAGCGCCAGCCATGCGGTCGTCGCCGGTGGCCCGAACCGGCCCTGTGTCCACGTCCACGGCGCCCAGAAACCCAGCGCGTAAATCAGGAGAATGATGAGGAGCCGGAAGCGAAATTCAAACTGAGTAGCTCTCATGCAGTCTCTTTCTCGTGCAGCGCGCTCATCATCGCAGCGCTTCCTGCAGCCGTCCATGGGCCGCGTCCAGGCGCGCTTCCGCATCGCGCCGGCTCAGCCCCAGCTTGTTCATCACCACCGCTGTCTTCACTGACTCCGACCTGGCCAGCAACTGCGCGGCCTCTCCATATCCCAGTCCCGTGATCGTCGCGATAATCCGCGCCGCGCGATCCGCGAGCTTAGTGTTCGTGGGCTGCAGGTTCACCATCAGGTTCCCGTAGACATACCCGAGCCGCACCAGCGCTCCGGTCGAGAGCATGTTCAGCACCAGCTTGGTCGCCGTGCCCGCCTTCATTCGCGTCGAGCCCGTCACCACCTCAGGCCCCGTTGCCGGCACAATCGCGATCTCCGCCGCCGCCGCCACCTCCGACCCCGGCACGCACGTCAGCCCAATCGTCAGCGCGCCGAGCTTCCGCGCGTGCTCCAGGCCGCCCAGCACATACGGAGTCCGCCCGCTCGCCGCAATCCCCACCAGCACGTCGCCCGCGCCGAAATCGTGCTCTTCGAGGTCCCGCGCGCCCAGCGACGGATTATCCTCCGCCTGCTCGATCGACCGCCGCAGCGCCGCGTCCCCGCCCGCGATGATCCCCTGAACCAATTCCGGCGGCGTGTTGTAGCTCGGCGGACACTCCGAAGCATCCAGCACCCCCAGCCGTCCCGACGTCCCCGCTCCCAGATAGAACAGCCGCCCCCCTGTTTCGATCCGCGCCGCAATCGCATCCACAGCCGCAGCAATTCGCGGCAGCTCCCGCTCCACAGCCGCCACCGCTTCCTCGTCTGCCGCGTGCATCATCCGCAGCATCTCGAGCGTCGACACCTCGTCGATCCGCTCCGACGCGGGGTTGCGCGCCTCTGTGGGAAGATTTCCCAGCTCATTCATTCGAGATGATGCTACCTCAGCGGCCTAGGCGCAGCTTCCGGACAGCTGCCCGCGCCGCATCGTCCGTCCGCACTTCGCACTCCCACAACACCGCGACTCTCCATCCCAGTCTACGGAGCGCCGCGGCATGCCTGCGATCCCGAGCCACATTTCCGCCTCGCTTCGCCGCCCAGAACTCCGCCCGCGTCGCGGGAACCACCGACCCATATTTGCAACGGTGAGAGTGCCAGAAGCACCCGTGGACGAAAATCGCCGTCCGGTACTTCGGCAAAACGATGTCCGGCCGTCCTGGCAGATCCTTCCGATGCAGCCGGAAACGGAATCCCATCGCGTGCAGCACGCGCCGCACCCGCACTTCCGGCTTCGTATTCCGCGACCGGATCGCCGCCATGTTGCGGCTCCGCTGCTCGCGTGTGTGAACGTCTGTCATGAGCGTAACGAAGCCCGTTCAAAAGGAAGCACTCGCTGAACCGGGGCAGTCCTCGGGACAACTCGGGGCGCATTCGCTGGGCGCACCAGATAAGGCCGCATCGCCCGCGCCACCCTCGCCACCACCGGCACGGCCACGCTGTTCCCGAACTGCTTGTATGCCTGCGTATCGGAAACCGGAATGCGGAAGCTGTCTGGAAATCCCATCAGCCGCGCGCATTCCCGGGGCGTCAGCCGCCGCGGATTCTCCCGCGCTCCCCGGCTGACGAGGATCTCCGACCCATCCTTGTAGTACCGCGCGGACAGTGTCCGAGCAATATCGTCGCGGCCCACCAGTCCAAACCCAAATCCATTTCCCGCCGCGCGATGCTTCGCCGCATNNCATACGCCTGCAGATACTCCCACAGCTTCCTCGTCAGCGTGTATTTGGGATTCACCGCTCCCCGCGGCGCCAGCGTATATGGCTCCTCCGCCGCTTCGCTCCCGTCCTCCGGATGCAATACCGCTCGCAGCTTCGGGCCCGCTCCTGGCAACGGCACATCATCCAGAGAAAATCCGGTGTNNGAAACCCCGCCACTAAAATCCGTTCCCGATGCTGCGGCAGGAAATGCCCGGCGTCGATCACGCGCCAGGAGACGTGGTATCCCAGTTCCTCTTCCAGCGTCTGTCGAATGAGGCGAAACGTGCGCCCGTGATCGTGGCTGAGGAGGTTCTTGACGTTTTCCAGCAGGAACGCCCGTGGCCGCTTCGCCGCGAGAATGCGCGCGACGTCGAAAAACAGCGTTCCCTGCGTCGCGCACGCGAATCCATGCGGCCGCCCCAGCGCATTTTTCTTGCTNNCGGCGATCGAGAACGGCTGGCACGGAAAGCCGGCCAGCAAAACGTCATGGTCCGGAATCTGGGCGTCGCCCAGCTGGCGAATATCCCCGGCAATTAGCTCGCGCTCGCCGAAATTCGCGGCATACGTTTTCTGCGCAAACGCATTCCACTCGCTTGTGAAGACGCAACGCCCGCCGGCCGCCTCGAACCCCATGCGCATACCGCCGATTCCGGCGAAAAGATCAACAAAGCTGAACGCAGCCTTCGGCACAAACCTATTCTCCGCGTTTTGCGGAG
>PMAD01000312.1:6072-22933 GCA_003152415.1 Acidobacterium sp. | reverse complement strand
CAAGACCGGTCCTGACCCGGAAACCGTGCAGTGCACCGCGTGCTTAAGCGGCGAAGTGAATGCCGTAGTGCGCGACGAAGAGGTAGAAGTCCACCCCGCGATGCAACCGGCGTGGGCTTAACGTGAATAAACCTTCTGATTGCACGTCCGTGTTGCCGTTGTTGCGCGGGTCCGGCATGGAATCGCTGAAGAAATGAGAGAACTGCATGACGACGAGCATGCGGGAGATTGGAATCGGAGTCCTCGGCAGTAAGTCCCAAACCAAACGTCCTCGAAGCAGTTTAATTCCGCTATGGGAGTTCGAGACTATAGTTGACATCCACGCCGGCGCCGTTCGTTCCTATTTTGCCTACAGGCGCGGCGTCAAATCCCAACAACGGTAGCCAGATCCCCTCCGGTAGCTCAATCAATACGTTGGTCATTCCTATCGTCATGCTTCCGGTCAACGTGGTTGTTGTCGCAATTGTCTGACCGTCCTGCGTATAACCAGCCGGGAGTGTTTGGAATCCGATCGAATTCTCAACGATAGACGCGGGTGAGAAGAGATTCTCGATGTTGAGATTCAGTTCGCTGGGATTATCTGTCAAGGCAACCGAAGGGCACGACATTCCGGTGTCAGCGCAGATAGGGGGGAGGATTTTTAGACTGAAGAGCACCTGCGGAGGATCTTCGACGAAGATGTTTTGGAAGGTTGGGGGTTTTAAGGTCCCGAAGGTGGTGCCGGGTACCATGAGCGATGCGAAGACCGCGTTGTTCTGACCTTGCAGCGGTTGGGGAGCGGGGAGTGGGGCAGGGGCGATGGCGGTCCAACTGGAAGCGGTGGGAGTCAGCCAGTCTGTTTTTACGACGTAAAGACCGTCGATCATGCCGTAATCTCCATGCGAGTTGTCGGACCAGCCGAGGTTCACGACGCCGCCGTTATAGTTTTGCCAGACCGTGGCGTTGTTGATGGTAACGTAGGTGCCCCACATCATGAGGGAATCGTCACCGCTGCGAACGAAGAGGTTGGACGCGCTGGTATGGTCCCCGAGCCGGAGGGCGGCGTTTTCACCGTTCCAGCCAAGGACTTTGACGTTATTCACAGTACTGTTGAACAGAATGTCATTGGCAGCATGATTCATGTCGGTGATCACAATTCCGTCGATGCTGAAATCGTTGAGAAGGGCATTCGGAGTGTGCGAGGAAGAGAGAGCGTAGTAGCCCTGGTCGCCGGGGCATGCGCGGCTTTCATAGTCGAATCGGCTTACATCGAGCACACCTGGACCGTAGATTTGGCGTGGCTGGCTGGCATCGTCCGGATCTCCAAAGCGGAGTTTGCCCTGGACCCAGGAGTTTGGTCCGAGGAAGATGGTGTAGATATTGCCTGGGACAGAGAATGCCGTTGCTCCGGCAGGGCCGATTACAACGTAGCCCTCGAAGTTGAGGGTGTTGTAAGAGGAGAGATCGCCGTTCAGATCGGCCTGCGAATGAACGGTTAGTACGTTGTTGCCTGGGACGGGCGGCGTATAGGGCGGATCGAGGAAGAATGCCAGGCTCTCAACGGCGGCGCTATCCGTGCCTCGATTCCACCAGAGAATGAACTGTTCTCCATCGAAATTGGCGCCTGTTTCGGTAGAGATCAGCGCAGTGCCGTCGGGCTGCCTATCGACAAGGATGGGCTTGACGCTGGGACGGGCGGATACGTGATCGCCCGGCTGAAAAGGGGTGTCAAACAGCTTCGTCACGCGCATCTGCACGTTCGCTTTCGAGGAGGCAGGAATGCTTACGAACGACATTGATGTTTCAAGAGAGTAACCGGAATCCTGACGGTAGGGCGAGCCATCCGTGGCACCATAGTCGCTGATATAGACTTGCGCGTTCGTCCAGGCTCCGCTGCCGATCCGGTATTGGACGGCGTATCGGTCCGACGTTTTAGGATAGGTGAGCGGCGTCGCCGGAGGTGTTGCATCGTTCACTGGACATTGAGCAAAGACTGACGAGGCGCATGCGGCCAGCAGCACGGCTGTACCCGCATGGATCCGTTTCATCGCAAACCGGAATCTATCTCCAGTCTTCGCGGAAGTTAATGACTTGCCCATAAATCCTCCATATTAGGCTCGATGATGCTCAACCGGAATTTCCATTTTCAATTTTGGGATAGCCCACAGCGTATGCCTGAGCGCCTCTGAATGCAAGCGCCCGGTCGGGTTTTGACTGTTGAGCGACTCGGCCAGCGCGTGAGCCACCTGTTCTACCTTTCCCGACGCCTCTACGGCCGTAATGCTCGCGAACGACATCGACGTAGATTGCTGGGTATAACCGGGTTAACTGAGCCACGGCGAGGAGTTCGTCCCGCCATAGACGCTCATGTGGATCTGGGCGTCGGTCCAGTCACCACCACCCAACCTGTATTGCACAGCGTATCTGTCCGAAGTCATAGGATAGGTCAATGGCGACGCCGGATAGATTGCGTATCCCGGCGGAGCAACATCAACCTCGCAAGGTGCGCTAATAAGCTGAGCGAAAGCAAACGAGGGGAAGGCAGCGAGCAGGAGTGCCACAAGACTACGACGCGAGTTCATAATAGTTCTTGCCTTTCATCTCGCTGCAAAATAGCTAGAAATCCGTGGCGGGATTAAACGTCGCCGTCACAAATGTGCCCGAAATCGGCGGTGGAAGAATCACGGGATTGGACCGGCCGATCCGGCTCAGGTCGAACACCACAAAGCCCACTCCTGGCGATCCTCCAGGGAGCCGGTAATCGTCCACGGGATAGATCGGGTTGGCAAAACCGGGATTTTGCACAACGCTGTCCACATCTTCTCCCGGGTTCAGCGGCGGCGTTGTCGTCGGCGGCTGCTGCTGCCATCCTGCAAATGTGTAAAAGGTCCACTTAGCCGTGTTGTCCGTGCAGGGCGAATCGGCGCCGGCCAGAGGCTGTACGTGGAAGGCCGTCGCATCGCTCGCAAAAGCGCCGTCTGTCCGCCAGTAGAGGTTGCTCTCCCACAGTTGGTAGTCCGGATAGGTGTACCCACCACTGTAGGTACAGCCACCCTGCACCGTGAATGAAGGAGACGAGGTGTAGTTGCGGTCAAAATAAAATATGTTGCTCTTGGCGATGAAGGTCTGGATAGGACTGGGCGGAACACTTCCCGTGGGATAAGGATCGCCGTCATTGATCGCGGCCAGGCGCGCGAACGCGAATATGTTGTTCTGAACGGTGTTTTCCTCGTTCGGCGCCGGCGGAGTCATCGGGAAGTTCAAGTCGGCATCCGACACGCGATACACCAGGTTGTTCTCGACATCCACCAGGCCCGTTTGGGTATCGAGATAGATCCCGTGCCCGCCGTAACCGTCGCAGGGGAGTCCCGCTGGACAAACCGCCTCGGTGGGCGAGCCATCGAGCGCCGATGCGTCGTTCACGTCATGCACGATGTTGTTGAGGATCTGATTGCCCGCGGCTGTAAAGACCGCGTTGCCGGCGGCGATATAAATCGAGCCGGCGTCATTCATGATACCCTGCTGCAGGTTGTAAACGCGGTTGAACGAAATCGTGTTGTTGTACACGCCGCCCGAGGCCGGCATCACAGAAGTGCATTGGCAGATACCAATGGCGGCGTGGTAGCCGTCATACACGTCGTTGTGCGTATAGGTGTTGTTGTGGCCGTCGCCCTGCGAGATGCCCCACGCGTTCGGGAATACCCGCCCGTATCCTTCCACCACGTTGTTCTCGACGGTGATGTATTGCGGCACGTTGCTCACGCTGTCCTGTGACAGGCTCTGTATGCCAACACGCACCCCGTCCTCGCCCAGATCGTAGAAGGCGCTGTTCTTCACCACATTGTTTGCGGTCATCCCCGATGGGTTGACGATCCCCATCAGGCATCGGGTCGCTAACTCTGGATTGGTGCAGGGAATGAATTCCAGCCCTGCACCGGAGGTCTGTGTAACTGCGTCAGCGTCGAAAGTAATATTCTGGGAATTCTGGATCGATACCGCCGCGCCGATGTCGTAAGGAATTTCCGTGTCGGCATGACCCTGGGCAGGAATCGTGTAGTTATCGTGCTCAAAAGTAAGCCCCCGGAAGGTCACGTATTGCAGGTTGAATGCCTCCAGAACCGGGGTGAGTTGAGGAATAATCACGCTGTCGGCGTTCGGGTTTTCCCCCCGCTTCGCCAGATACGTGAGTACCATCGGACTCTTGGAGCGGTCCAGAAACCATTGCCCAGGGTACTTGAGCTCGTCCTGAACGTTCTCCACCAGGTAACGGTGAAGGGGAATGAATCCGTGCGCGGCGGGCTGGGTTACAAACGCCGCCGGCCCGGTCAGGTAAACAATGTTGTTCGTCGAGTCCACGCAGCTGATGCGCAGCTTCGATGCGGTGTACTTCTCAAAGTCCAGCAGTTCGATGTCGCCCACTGGCGCGGTACTCCCGCTGGACGCGTCGCAGGTGGGGCTGGGGGAGGGCGTTGGGGGAGTGAGGTTCATCCACGTACCCGAAATTGGGTCGCTCGCCTTGTAATAGAATCGGTCGAAACATTCCCAGCCGCTGCCCGCCACATACACCGGACAGTTCGCGGCGTCCGTCGTGCCTGCCGCAGGTTGCGACGCCAGATAGACCGGGCCAACCATGCGCAAATACTCACCCAGGTCCCGGCAATCGTCGTGTCCCGTCTCCTCCGTAGCCTCATCCACAACCTGATCGCACTCGGCTCGCGCGGTCGTGCCCAGGCGCGGGCGCAGCCGCCGTTCGCCGTTATAGAACAATTGCTCGAAGTATTGTGTCGAGGCGGGCAGCGTCGCCTGCCACTCGTTCCCGCGCACATTGGTCCAGCCCTGCACCGGTACCCCGCCGGTGATCGCGGCCGATTCGCCCGGATAATTTTCGTAAACGATGGGCGTGCTTGCCGTGCCCGAGTCCGCCGCCGAAAAGACCTCGGTGTGATGGAGAAAGTACATTCCCTCGCGAAACTCGACAACCACCTGGGTCAGCCCCGTCTTATTGAGTGCCTGGACGACGGTGCGCGCATGATCGAACGTCGCAAACGGCCCGTCCGTGCCCTTCGGGTTGGGATTAGCCCGCGTTCCGCTCCACGAATCGTTGCCGTTCAGCGCGACGTAGTAGGTGGCCACCTGTGCGCGGGCCGCCGGTGCCGAGGCTGCCAGGACCAGAATCACTGCCCAGATCGCTGCTTTTGAAGTGCGTTGCATCGAGAGGTCTCCTTCGCAGAAGTGGCGGAATGCCGGACCGCCGCGACGGATCAGGAGTCGTGGTGCGGCCTGATCCTCACCATCGAGGCCCCTTGATAGCGACCCCCGCGGGGCCCCGTCAATGGACTCCCGCACATCTCCGGATGGTTTTTTGCTAATCCTCTAACCTTTTTGCTTGCAATGAATTGCAGGGATGGATAATCTTGCCGGAACGGTAGACGTATCCCCTGCGTCGATCGGCGTCCTCTTGAAACTGGCGAGGTCGATCCCTATGACCGCCCAGGGTGAAGCTTCATCGCAGCGAATCCGCTTCGGTCTCTATGAAGTCGACCTCGGCGCTCGCGAATTGCGCCGGGATGGCGTCGTCGTCAGGCTGCAGGAGCGCCCCTTCGCCGTGCTCGCCATCCTCCTGGAGCGGCCCGGAGAAGTGATTTCGCGCGACGAGTTTCGCCAGCGCCTCTGGCCGGCGGACACCTTCGTCGACTTCGACGCCAGCCTGAACACTTCCATCAACAAGCTGCGCCAGGCCTTGTCGGACAACGCGGAGAATCCGCGCTTCATCGCCACCGCTGGTCGCCGCGGATACCGCTTCATCGCTCNNCCCTCGCTGCCATCGCAGGGCTCGCCGTGGCCCTCATCGCCGCGCTACGGCCCGGACCTTTGCCGAAAGTCTCCAGCCTGGTGCAGATCACCAACGAGGGCCTTCTCGACCCGTGGGGCAAAATCACCACCGACGGCGCGCGTCTCTTCTATTTGGATCGCACCGGGAGCCACTGGACGCTCATGCAGGTGCCGGCCTCCGGCGGTGAGGCGCAACCCTTTCCGGAACCCTCCCAGAACATCCGCGTCGTCGATATCGCACCCGATCGCGGCGAGCTGTTGTCGTTTACCTTTTATGGCCGCAGCCGGGACTTGCCGCTGTCGCTCACGCCGGTGGTGGGCGGGCCGCCGCGGCGCGTGGGCAACATCGTTGCCGACGACGCAGTCTTTTCTTCCGATGGCCGCCGCATCTTTTATACCGGCCCGGACGGAATTTACTCATGCGCCCTGGACGGAAGCCAGGTGCAAAGGCTCGTCGCTCTGCCGGACCGTTCGACAGACCCGCAATGGTCCCGCGACGGCAACCGTCTGCGCTTCACCCTCGGGGACCCGGAGGCAAGCACGTCCTCCATTTGGGAAGTAAGCGCTAACGGCAGCCACCTGCACCCAGTCAACCTCCATCTGCCCGAGCCTGGCTCGGCGTGCTGCGGCCGCTGGTCCACCGACGGCCGCTATTTCTTCTTCACGGTCTTCCACGAGGGCCTCCACACCCTCTGGGCCATCCGCGACCGCCCTCGCGCCTGGCTGTCGAAACCCCGCGCTCCCGTCGAGCTCACCTTTGGCCCCGCCCATTACGGTGGCCTCGTCACTACCGACAATCCGACCCGCGTCTTTGTATGGAGCGGCAGTGAGCAGCGGGAGATGGCCCGGTACTCGCCCGCCTCCGGCCGTGTGCTGCCCTTGCTCCCCGGCGTGCGCTCGCATGTCGGCAGTCTCTCCCCCGACGGTGCTTGGCTAACCTATGCTGCCGGCGGCGAACTCTGGCGCAGCGCTGCCGACGGCTCCAGTCGTCAGCATCTTGGCTCGGGCTTTGCGCCGATCATGCGCGTCGAATGGAGCCCCGACGCAAAATCAATCCTCTTCCGCACCCTGGACACCGCGAATGCCGAAAGGTTCTTCATGGTTTCTGCCGACGGAGGCCCGGCCACGGAAATCTCGATGGGCAGCGGCCACAATGAGCCGGTCTGGTCCTCCGACGCAGGAACCATCGTCTTCGCGAAGTGGGCCGAAGGTTCCGTCACCAGAGCCCAGAGCGGAATCTTTCTCTTCGATCTGCGCTCCTCCCGGATTACAAAAATCGCAGACTCCGAAGATCTGATCCATCCGAGCTTCTCCCCGGATGGCCGGTTTCTCGCTGCGATCACGAACTTCGATTCGAATCCCAGTCAGCCAACCCGCGTGATGCTGCTCGACACCCGGAGGCACCACTGGACCGAGATTGCCCACGGAAGGCTGGTGAACCCCGTCGAGTGGTCGAAGGATTCGAAGACTTTCTACTATCAGGACATTCTTGCCGATGGCCAGCCCGCGTTCCGATACTCGACGGCGACGAACGAGTCAGACCCATTCGTTGACTTTGCGAGCCTGCTGCGCGCCGGTTATGTTCGTTGCTCGCTGCTCAGCTTTGCTCCCGACGGCGCCCTTGTTGTCTCTCTGGTGCGCAACGAAGTGAATATCTACCGCCTCGAACTCGATCTTCCCTGAGCCTCCGCAAGGGGCGCAGGTATCTTGTCCGGTCGAATCTCATCCCGCTGCATGGCAGTCGGTCTTAGCTGTCGAAAACAGGCCGGTGCACTCATTGAAGCGCTCCGTTGACCTGCACCTGATTGGTTATGGGTGGATTGTCGGCAATGCGGACATTTCAAAGTTTTATACCCCTATAAAAATCGATATGGACGTATAGCCGGTAATACGTCCCGGACCGAACGATTCGGCTCCCGATCATGATCACGCGTTTAACGGGAGGTGGTTGGACCGGTCCCAATCACCTCCGCAAAGTTCATCAACTGCCGAGAATGTGGAGGCTGAGGTCCTCATCATCGGACAGCGGCGACCGAGGCGCCCGGCTGACGCCATCTTCAACCGCCAGACCAGCTTTTGCCTCTGGTGACTCCCGGCCCGCGCTTCTCAGAGGGTTGAGGGCCAGATGGCGACCCGCCCATTCGATCAACCCTTGAGAGGCCGGTTCTCGGTGCATGTCCGAATCGATGCAACGAGGTGTGCTAAACGGAACAGACAATTACCGGTTGCAATGCTATCTTCGGGCCGAAGAAGAGTCGCGCACTCTGGAACGGAATGATGGCCCCGTCGCCGCCCCGGCGCAGCGCTGATGAAGATTATCGCGACCAGACCACAATCAGGAAGAGGCCGTATAGATGGGTAGAGTAGCCAGGAAGCCCTTCAAAACCGCTGCTTTTCTCGCGGCAGAAGGGCCGGGACGAACCATCAGCAATCACACGGCAAAGCAGATTTTCTTTTCGCAGGGAGGCCCAGCCGACGCTGTGTTTTATCTTCAGACTGGCCGGGCGAAGCTCGCCGTCATTTCCAAGAGCGGCAAAGAAGCGACGGTTACGCTGCTCTCCACCGGGGATTTCTTTGGCGAGGAGTCGATGGCCGGAGCGGGAACGCGGCGAACGGTCACCGCCTCAGCCATTACCGACTGCACGGTAATCAAGATCACGACAGCGGAAATACTCCGCGTCCTGCAGAAGGAGCATGATTTCTCCACCTTTTTCCTGAAGTTCATCGTGATTCGGGGCATGAGAACCCAGGCGGATCTCATCGATCAGCTATTCAACTCCAGCGAGAGGCGGTTGGCGCGGACGCTCTTGTTGATGGCGGANNCGTGTCAGCTTCTTCATGAATCGCTTCAGGAAGCTCGGCTACATTCACCACAACGGCGGCATTCGGGTTCACAGGTCTCTGCTCAAGGTGGTTTTGCGCGACCAGCTACCAGAGCAGAATGACAATGGAGCCGTGCCCAGGGTCGGTTAGAATGCGCAAAACCGGGGTAAAAAGGCTCACGTTGCGGAATTATTTTGTTCAATCAGAGAGCGCGGAGTAAGTCTTGCTCTCCATTCGACGGGATCAGATTTGCGCCAAACAGTATTCCAAGCACCCCGGATTTCGACGGCGCGGGTCCGGAAGCAGGTTCACCGGGACACAGTGGAACTTCCTGCTGAGTTCGTTCGCACGAATTGGGTTCGTACCGGTGTTTTCCGCTCTCCGCTTTCTCTGTGACGCTCCTGCGGCCTCCTCCAGCATCAAGCTGAGGTAAATGGCCGCCAACGAACCTAGGGTATGCTTTTTGCGCGGAGTGCAATGCCCATCTTTCCCGAAGAATCGAGGTCCAAGCCAGACCGCGGCCCCGGCCTCGAAGCGCGCTGGCAAATCGGCCGGCACGCATATCTGCAGACCGACTATGGCGTCTTTTTCGCAGGTCCCTTCCTGCAGTGATCAGGTGACGGGAAGGATCTGAACTACACATCCTTCCGGATTGGCTACAAGTTCTGATGGGCAAGGACGGACCCGCGAAACTCCGGAATGCCGGTCAGTCAAATATCGCCTTGCCCTCGATTGAGCAGAGAGTGAGAAGACTTTACGCAGGTCAGTTTGAGGCCGATCTGGCAAGGCAGGGCTAGCCGAAGAGAACCTAACCAAGCAACCCACTCGCCCTTATCAGCCGGTCTGCGCCGGCAGTGCCTTCGGATTCCGACCGAACTGGTTGTCGCCCTGCGTGCCGTCGGTCGCCAGCAGCACCAGCAGCCAGATGCCGCCAATAAAGGGAACCAACGCTATGAGAATCCACAATCCCTTCTTGTTCGTGTCGTGGAGTCGCCGCACCGCGCACGCCAGGCTCGGCAACAGGACGGCCAGGCCGTAGACCACGCACAGAATCATGAACAGAATGCCCAGCTTGTTGTTCCCCATCAGCAATGCCAGACCGCCTGCATACAACACGAAGAAGATGATCGTGTTGAACAGCACGAACATCCAGTACTCCTTGCGCCGCGACCGCCCATCGAACTGCGCGTACTTCCGCCAAACCATCAGATACCATTCCATCGTCTTCCTCCGTTCCGCTTCGATTTCTCGCATACCTAATAAAAACGGACTGACCCTCAGCTCTTGTGCAGGGTGATTTCGACGCGCCGATTCTTTTGCCGGCCTACGGGGTCGTCGCTGCCATCGGGCTTTTTGTTCGGCGCAATCGGCTTGGCGTCGCCAAAGCCGCGCGCGGTGATCGGATTCGAGGCTCCGTGGGTCACCAGCCAGGTCTTGACCGAATCGGCCCGGCGCTCGGAGAGTTTCTGGTTGTAGGCCTTGTCGCCCTTGCCATCGGTGTGGCCGCCGATGGTGCACGTGTAGGCGGGGTAGGCGCGCATGACGGTGACTACTTTTTGCAGGCTGGGGAGGGCTGTTGGGCGAAGAGTCGATTTGTCAAAGTCGAACATGACGTCGCTGGCGAGATCGATCTGAATTTCGGTGTCTGTGGTGCGCGCGCCCAGGTCCTTGAGCGCCGCGTTGAGCGAATCGACCTTGCCGCCGACCGCCAGGCTGAGGCCGACGAGGTTGGTGACGGTTGCCTGCAGGGTGGTCACCTTCCCCGTTGCCCCCGGAGGAACAGGGTCATCGACCTTATATTTCTGGGCCTCCGCGGCAGGTCGCAGGCTCGCTGCGCCAACTATGGCGGCACAGAGCAGAAAAGTGTGGGCCGTCCTTTTGCGCATCGCGGTCAGATCCTCACTGGCCTACCGGCACATCTTCAAAGGGCATGAATTTGGGGATGTAGACGGTGATTTTCTTTGAAGTTGCCGGTGGCGCCGGGAACTTGGCCCATTGCAACCGCTGCTCCCCAGGACCCAGAGTTCCCCACCACATATCCAGGACCCGGGCGCCGGAGGAATCNNACCAGCAGCGCGTTTCCGCTCGCCCGCTTCACCTCCAGCAAGTCACAACGCATATTCGGGTCATTGCTGAACTGGGCGCTGGCAATCACGCCGCCGGCAGGCACGGACGCGGCAGCGGGGTCGGGCGCTGGATCGGCGGACGGAGTTGCGGCAGTTGCGGGGTCCGGAGTGGACGCGGCCGGATCCGGCGCAGTTGCGGGTGTGGATGCGGAGGTGGCCGGTTGCGGGGGGGGATCGGGCGCAGTTTGTGCGGTAGTTTGGGACTGGAGCAAATCGATGCGGTCGGTCTGGCCGTCGACACCGAACAACAGCGTTTGAAACGCCCACTGCCCGGCTATCTTTTTGGCCTCTGCGTAGACGGTGCCTTTTCCCTTAGGGCCGGAGACCGGAATGGAGACATTGGCATCGCCGGAGTCTCCGTTGACATTGATGTTGCCCGAGATGAAGAAGCCGGGAGTCACGGGCTGGCCGATCAAGCCGATGACCTGTGGGTTAGCTTGTGCCTGGGCGAGCGCCTGAGTGTAGGCACCGCTCTGCTTGATGGAACCCTCGACGATGGCGAGGATTCCCCCGATGCCTCCCACGATGAGAAGGAAGACGAACAGGCAACAAGCGGGGATAAACCATTTCCAGTTGCGTTTGAACCAGCTCTTGCGGGGCTCCGCAGGCAAAGGTACTGCGCCCATTGACGTTTCCATTTGTTCCTCCTCGTCTTCTTGAACTCCAGGGAATCGACGCGCTTACAATTTGCCGAAAGCCACGCCCTTATATGTCCAGCCACAGCTGTTTACAGATTCCTGAATAGGTTTCTTGATCTCGTTCGTGTCGAAGCGATAGTTGTAGACCTGACCCGGCGCCAATGTTTCGGTGAAGGCATACGCCTTCCCGAATTCAATGGTCTGACTCTGTCCCCGGAAAGCACTCACCGCCAACCTGACGGTGGGCAGGCCCGCTGCCCACGAAATCGTGTATTCGCGATCCACCGCCCGAACTTCATGCGCTTCCGGATGCAGCCTCATGAAAATGTTGAACGTTTTGGTCAGCCCGGCCCTGGCAAAGATCGCATTCCACGAAGCGTCAACAATCTTCCACTCCCCAATCAAATCAACGCCTTCGGAAGCACCGTCAATGACACGCCAGGGCGCCGTAGGGCGGCTCACGCTCAGCAGGCGCTTTCGTACTTCGTCGGCCGACAGAACAGGAATGCCAGCTGGCGGCCGTTTGGTCGATGTCAGAACGTCAAGAAGGCTCATAAGGTGTCTCCCGGTTTTTCCTATTTCGCCACCAGCACTCCGGAAGAGGAGTGACCTCGTCGGGATTTTCCGGCGTTTCCTTGGTGTCGGCTAAAATGCGCAAAACCGAGGCGAAAAGGCTCACGTTACGGAATTATTTTTCCAATCCGACTGCCCGGAGCGAGTCTGGTCTCGAATTTCGGCCGAATCAGATTTGCGCCAAACGGTATTCCACATACCCTGGACTTCAACCACGGGTTCCGGCGCAGGTTCACTGCGATCCAGGGAGTTTCCTGTGAGCGTGTGCCTTCCGTTGCTTGCAGCCGTCGGCTATAATGCGCAGAACTCCCGTAAAAAGGCTCAGGTTATTGAGACATTGTTCGTGCCGAGGAGCCGAATATGGGAGCAGTGTCGAATTCTCATCCGGCTGCGCCCTTCCCCCGGAAGAGAACCTTGCTCGCGAAGCGACATTTTGGGTCTGGCCGCAGTGTTGATTGACTTCCCTTCGATTCGGCTGGCGCACTTCGGATGATATTTTCAGAACCCTGCGGGGGGGACCTCACGGGGTCGAGGGGGGCTAGATGGCTCCATTGCGCAAGCCGGCCGGAGATCCAGAGACCCGCGGCGCAGCCGGAAGAAGCGATGAATTAGCGTCCGAGGAATGGACTTCGCTGCTGTACTCCGAGCTGCGCCGGCTCGCCGGACATTACATGCAGCAGGAGCGCGGCAACCACACGCTGCAGGCGACGGCGCTGGTGCACGAAGTTTATCTTCGCCTGGCCGATCAGCACGGGATCGTCTGGAAGAATCGATACGAGTTCATGGCGGCTGCGTCGCAGCTGATGCGGAGAATCCTGCTCGACTACAGCCGGCGCCACCAGTCCGCCAAGCGTGGTGGAAATACACCCCGCGTATTCCTGGAAGAAGTGATCGTCCCGAGCAAAGCGCGCCCTGCCGACGTAGTTGCCCTGGACGAGGCATTAACCAGACTGGCAGCGCTCGACGAGCAGCAGGCTCGTCTGGTTGAGCTGCGCTTCTTCGGGGGGCTCAGCATCGAAGAGGCCGCAGGAGTCCTGGAAATCTCTCCCGCAACGGTCAAGCGCCACTGGAACGTGGCAAAGGCGTGGCTGGCCAGGGAACTTGCTGGAGGCCGGTGAGCTATGCCCGAGTGGGAAAGAGTCAGGGAGATATTGGCTCTCGCTCTGGAACAGGATCCCGGCGTGCGGAGGGATTTCATTCGCGAGGCCTGCGGAGAAGATAGCGCACTTCAGGCAGAGATTGAATCCCTGGCCTCGCACTACGAGGGTGCCGACAGCCTGCTCGAAAACTCTCCGACGGCCAACCTGCTCTCGTTCGGGATCGATGTCATGGCCGGAAAGCGCATCGGCGCCTGGCGCATCGTCCGCATCATCGGACAGGGCGGCATGGCGGTCGTCTATCTTGCAGAACGCGACGACCAGGATTTCCGAAAATCTGTCGCCATCAAGATGGTGCGGCCAGGCCCCAACGCGGAGGAGATCTATCGGCGTTTTCGCAATGAGAGGCAGACGCTAGCGGCGCTCGATCATCCTTATATTGTCCGCCTTCTGGACGGAGGCAGCACCGCAGAGGGGCTGCCTTACCTGGTAATGGACTACGTCGAGGGCCTGCCTGTCGACCGGTACTGCGACCAGCACGAGCTCCCCATCGACGCCCGCCTCGACCTGTTTCGGGCCATCTGCTCTGCGGTGCATTACGCCCACGAAAAGCATGTGATCCATCGCGATCTCAAGCCGGCAAACATTCTCGTAACCAAAGAAGGGGTTCCCCGCCTGCTGGATTTCGGCATCGCCAAGCTCCTCACCCCCGATCTCCACCAGACGGCGCTGGTCACCCGAACCAACATTCGGCCGATGACGCTGGAGTACGCCAGCCCGGAGCAGGTGCGGGGTCACTCCATCACCAGAGCAAGCGACATTTATTCGCTGGGCGTGCTCCTCTACGAACTGTTGACCGGTCATCGGCCGTATCGCTGCGGCGAATCCCCGGTGGAAGTGGAGCGGGCCATTTGCGACGACGAGGTGGAGAAACCGAGCACAGTCGTTATGAGGACGGAAATTCCAATGTCACGCGGGATCGACACCGTGCTGACTCCCGAACAGGTGAGCAAAGCCCGCGGTCTGCTTCCGAGTGAGTTGCGAAGGCGACTACACGGCGATCTGGACGCCATTGTGATGAAGGCCCTGCGCAAGGAGCCCGGGAATCGTTATAGCTCGGCGGCGGCCCTGTCGGATGATGTCGAGCGCTTGCGGACGGGCAAGCGTGTAATGGCGCGCCAGCCTACCGTCGCCTATCGTGGAGCGAGATTTCTGCGCCGTCACCGGGAAACCGCGACAGCCGTCGCCGTCGCCCTCGCGGTGATCGGCGCCTTGGCGGCGTGGGAAGAGCATCGGCTCTTCAGACAAATCGTCACCCCGCCTCAGCCGAACACTGCTCAGGTTCACGTACGCCCGGCACTGGCGATTTTAGGTTTCAACAATCTCTCCAACCGCGCAGATACGGAGTGGGTGTCGACTGCCCTCTCCGAGGTGCTGGCGGAGCAGCTCGCCGCCGGCCAGGAATTGCGGACGGTTCCGGGCGAGACAGTCGCGCGCACCAGGATCGATCTTGGGCTGTCCGATATGGAGAGCGTTGCGCCTGATGTGCTTGATCGAATTCGCAGCAACCTTGGCTCCGATTTTGTTGTGCTCGGCTCCTACATGGATTCGGGAAAAGAGAGTGGAGGCCAGATTCGCCTGAATCTCAGACTCCAGAATGCTGTCACCAAAGATACGATTGCCACCGTGTCCGAGATGGGCAGTGAAGCGCAGCTGCTCGACCTCGTTTCTCGAACTGGGTCGCGGTTACGGGAGCGATTGGGCCTGTCGCCTATTTCCGCGCTCGAGGCGCAGGCAATTCAAGCCTCGGTGGCCTCGAATCCCGAGGCGATGCAGCTTTACTCTCAGGGTCTGATCAGGTTTCGCGCCTTCGATTCCCTCGGCGCCCGGGATTTACTCGCCCGTGCTGTTGCTGCCGACCCTTCCTACCCCTTCGCTCACTCCGCACTGGCCGTGGCGTGGCAGGCCCTTGGTTACGACAACGAAACACAGGGAGAGGCAAAACGGGCTTTGGATCTGGCGGCCAGGCTCTCGCGCGAAGACAATCTGATGCTTCAGGCTCGCTATTACGAAGCCAGCAGGAACTGGCCGAAGGCGATGGACACTTACAAAACCCTTTTCATTTTCTTTCCCGACAGCCTGGACTATGGAATCGGTCTCGCTCGTGTGCAAAGCTCGAGCGGCAAAGGCAAGGAGGCTCTGACTACGCTGGCCGCCCTGGCGCGCGAGAGCGCTTATGCGGGGGCCGACCCCGGTGTCGATCTGGCAATGGCGGACGCAGCAGCCTCCCTGGGCGACGACAAGCTGCGCCGCGAATCCGCCGACCGGGCCGCTGCGAAAGCCGGACATCTGAGCGCGAAGCTGCTCGTGGCACGCGCTCGCACCACCGAGTGCCGGGCGCTCGCCAATCTTGGAGACAACGAGCTTGCGAGCGCCGCCTGCAACGAGGCTCGACGGATCTATGCCGATGCCGGGGATCGCGGTGGCCTCGCGCGGGCTCTTCACAGCTCAGCCGAGATCCCTCTCAACCAGGGCGACTACGCTGGCGCCGAGAAGCTTTACCGTCAGGCGCTGGCAATTCTCCAGCAAGCCGGCGATAAGAAATCGATGGGAAGCGAACTTGTCAACCTCGGCTTGATTGATGTCAGGCGCGGAGACTTTGCCACTGGGCGCAATTTGTACGCGCAGGCGCTTAGAAGTTATCAGCAGGCTGGCGACCAGAATGGAATTGTGGTTGTAACGGGCAATACCGGCAGCCTCCTTCGCGCCGAGGGCCGAATGCCGGAGGCCCTCGCCAGTTATGAGACAACCTTGAAGCTATCGACAGAATTGGGACACAAAGGATCGGAAGCCCTGTCCCTTCAGGCGATCGGCGAGGTACTGGCTGAGCAGGGCGACCTTCCCGATGCTCTCGAACAATTCCGTCAGGCCATGTCGATTCAGGAGGAGATCGGTGCTAGAAGTAATTATGCCTCGACTCTCGTTAGTACCGGAGAGGCCTGGCGTCAGCAGGGCGAATCGAAAAGAGCGCTGGATGCCGAGCAGCAGGCTCTTACGATACAGCAGCAGCTGGGAGAAAAGGGGAGTGCCGCGGAGACTCAGCTCGCGCTTGCGGAACTGACCTATGATTCCGGGAGATTGAAGGACGCGGAAGCTTCGGCACGCACTGTCCTCGCGGAGTTTCGCACAGAGAAGGAACCCGTTCAGGAGATTGCCGCCGAGGGCCTGCTATCCAGAGTTTTGATCGATCAGAGCAAAATAAGTGAAGCGCGAGAGAGTATTGGTGAAGCCCTCCGTCTTTGGAAGGAAACGCCGGAAGTCATCCGAGGACTTTCGCTTCGGGTGGACAATGCCTATCTGCTTGCGGCCTCGAAAAGAACTGCCGACGCCGAGGGCACTGCCCGCGAGGCAATGGCGGAAGCTCTGAAACTCGGCCTTTTTCGGCTGTATTTGGAAGCTTCACTTGCTCTGGGAAGAACTGAGTTACGGTCGAGCCGCGGCGAGAGCCGCGCACGGCTTCAGCGATTAGCCAAAGATGCCCGGGCAAGGGGTTTCGTGCTCATTGCTCAGGAAGCGTCAGCCTCACTGGGGGATTCTATGTAAGTAGTAAGGTGAGGCACGGCATATATAGTAAGACAAGAAGTCGGCGCACCGACCGCCTGACTCTGCGCGCGGGCGAGGGACAGTCACCCGATGTAGTCGAATTTGTAGCTGCCGGAGCCTCCGAGAACCTCACGAAGCTTCAGAGAACAACAAAGGCGGCTGCAACAGGTTCAATTCAAAGCACTTGCGA
>PMAD01000312.1:0-6028 GCA_003152415.1 Acidobacterium sp. | reverse complement strand
CTTTGACAGCTACAAAATCGACGACAGCTCCGCGAAAACACACTGGCGCGCTTCGAGAAGTCATTGGCGGCACGCTCTACCCGGTCGGTGTTCTGGCCCTCCTACCCACTACGTATTTCATCGTTGCCATCGTGATGCACTCGACACCGGCTCAAACAACATCACCCACTACTGGTGCCATGGCGCCTCGAAATAGCGCATGAGCATTCGTTGCCGACAGCTGTGCCTGAAATGCCCGAGCGCCCGTTCAGCTAGCCGAATGGGAGGCTCGGGCCGTGGGGTTTACTTAGCCATTAGAAGGTGATCCGCCCTCCGAACTCCATCGCGCGAGGCGGGTTGGCCTGTGTATTCAGCACGCCCCAGGTGGCGGAGGAATTGAGATAGAGCGCCGGATCATTGAACTGCCGGTGGTTGAGCATGTTGGTTGCGATGAACGAGAATTCGAACGTTGCCGACTCTGCGATACGGACGTTCTTCTTCACCTGTCCATCGAGGTTCCAGTAGGGCTGGCCAGTGATGGGGCCCTGACCAGGATTCCTGGTGTCGATGCCGAGGATGGGCGCGCGCACCTGGTTCCACACCGCCGCTGGGTTCTTAAAGTAATTGACGGGCGTGACCGAGGTTTGGGTTCCGATGGAATTACCGTAGGGATCCGTGCCTCCCGTCACACCGAAATTCGCAGAATGCCCTCCCTTATAGGGTGAGGTGAAGACGCACTGCTCGTTTTCGTAGTAGTTGGCCCCATCGCCGGCGCCCCACCCCTGGCTATCGTTCCACGTGTTGCAATAGACCGGCGGTCCGGACCCGGCGGTGAAGATGGGAGCAAACTGCCAGCCCCCGGCGGCGCGGCCCAGAAGACCGTTCTGACCTTTGAACCACGGCTCCGACGCCACGATGTACGTGTTATACACAAGCTTCCGGTCGAAGTTCTGGTTGCCGTACATCGTTCTCAGGTTGTAGGCATCGTCTTGCGTGTATTCGCTGGATGCCTGCACCACAGCGCCGGTGCCCAGCGCTTTGCTGTAGGTGAAGTTGTGCTGCATCGTCAGCCCATGCCATTGGCGCGTGCCGAAGCTGATGAAGCCGCCGTTGTAGTTTCCGTAGCCGGTGCTGGCGTTCTCCGCGACGCCGCTGCCGAACTGCCCGCTGCCGCCGAGCGCCTGGCCCGGGATCGCGGTGTTCATCATCGTGCGCGGGAAGCTAAAGCTGCCGCCGCCGTCCAGATCGGACCACATGCTCCAGACCGACTGCGTGAACAGGTTGCCGGTTCCGTAGACACCTTCCTGATCGAGCACGGCCGCGGTGCAACTGGCATATCCATTGCAGTACCCGGAGCCCTTCAGCGCTGCTTCGAAGAACGGCTGCATGGCCATGGAGTTGATGTAGCTGGTGTAGGCCGCGCTTCCAGCCGCCGGTACGTTGGCGCCGCACGCCCCAACGGAGGTGGCGCAGCCCATGTACTTTTCCAGAGCCGCATAGGCAGCCTGGAACTGCTGTCCGCCGACTGACATCATGTAGGGGACAGCGTTCAGGTTCACCGGCTGGTATTCATGGTGGATCAGGCGTCCGATGTACCCAACTTCCAGCAACGACTTCTGGCCGATCTGCCGCTGGATGGTCAGGTCGAAGGAGTCGACATCGTTCGGCCGGAACTGGGGATCCATCGCTTCGCTGGCCGACCCGGCGATCAGGTTGTAGCCGGGGTAGGCCGGCTGCGGCAGGGTTGGGGCGGCTGCGGGCAGCGGAGCCGAGTTGCCGTCAACGCCGATGCGGAACGCGTTGGCCACCGTCGGATTGGTAGGACCACAGACCCCGCTCATGAAGTTCTGCCGGCACTGCACTGCCTGGATCAGGCCGACGCCGAGCAGGGGTGACAGCACCAGATCCACGCCGTTCAACCGTCCGTAAATCCGCCCGTAACCGGCGCGAATAACCGTCGCCTTGGAGAAGCTGGGGTTCCACGCTGCTCCTATCCGCGGGCTGAACGAGCCATAGAACGGGTCATACGGGTACTTAGACCCGTTGCCCACGTTGTGGACCAGAGCGAAACCGACTTCCGGGTTGTAGACCTCTCCCTGTTCCGCATCCAGTTTGCGCTGGTTGAGGTAATCGGCCGAGCGGATGGGCTCGTCGGCAGCGTCCACCAGCACCGTCTGCTTGCCGTTCGCCTCCGTCGGGGGCATCTCCAGCGTCCAGCCCATGCCATACGTCAGCGTGAAGCTCGGCTTCATGTGCCAGGTGTCGCTGAAATACACGTTGTAGTACGGAATCGTGCTCTGATCGAATGCATGCGTCAGGGGTGGATTCAGCGCCAGATTGCTGCCGCTGCGCGTGTACGCCACCTGCGCGTCCGTCACGATCCCGTACACCGCCGCGGCAGCGCGGTCCGCTGTAGTTGTGTTTGGGAATCCGCCGCCGATACCGGACATATCCACCAAACCGGAACCAATCCCATCGCCCAACTCATAGGTTGGCGTGAAGTTNNTTGTCGCTGCGCTGGTGATAATCGTAGTTGTGCTGATACTGTCCGCCGAACTGGATCAGGTGGTTCCCCTTCAGCGACGACACGTTATCGCTGAGGAAATTGTCCTGTCCGTCCCAGAAGCGGGTGCGGATGCTCTGCGCGTTCACGTTGTAGGGTGCCAGAACGGAATCCTGCAACTCGCCGAACGGTTCCATCGCCCCGCCCAGACCTGAGATCTGCGGCGGCGCGTTGTCGTCACCCCACTGCCAGAAGTTGCGCAGGAAGCTGTAGTGAAGGTCGTTCGTCGTATTCGCGCTGATGCTCGTCGTCAGCCCTGTCACCAGATACCACGGCTGCTGCGGCCGCTGCGCCAGCGCTGCCGGAACTCCCAGCTTGTCGCCGGCGAAGAACCCGCCGACGTCTACCTGCTCATCACCGAACTGGCTCAACTTGTAATAGCGGTAGCTGGCGAACCAGTTCCACTTCGGGCTGAAAGCGTGATCGATGCGAAACGCCATGTCGTTGCTGCTCAGCGGCAGCAACAGATTGGCCTTGTAGCCGATTTCGTTCACTCCATCGCAAAACTCGCCCAGATTGCCGCACGTCGGATCGTTCCCCGCGGGCATGTACTTGGTCCACATCGCCTGCACGTCCGGATTGATGCCGATGCCGCGCGGATCCAGAGCCTTCATGTTGTAATTCGTGCCGCCAAACGACAGGATGCCGGCCTCCATATTGGCCGAGGGCACCTCCTTCTCAATCGTCTCAGCCTGCGGGTAACGAAAGCCCTCGAAGAAGCCGAAGAAGTACGTCCTGCCGCCCCAGAACGCCGGCAGGATAAACCCTCCCGCCTTCGCCCCAAACCGGCTGTAGTGATATTGGCTAATCGGCGTGGCCGTCTGGTTATTCTGCCACGTGTTCGCGTTGAACCCGTTATCCAGGTAGTATTCGTAGACTCCGCCATGCCAGCGGTTGGTGCCGCGCGGTGTCGCAAACTCTACCTGCGCTCCTGCCGAGTTGTCGAAGTCGGCCGTCTGATTCGCGGTGTTGACCTTCACTTCCTCCACGCTGTCCTGGGGAGTCGGCATCACGCCCGTCGGGCCGGCTGCCAGCGCCCCGTTGGCGGAGGATACGCCGGTTGGATCACCCGCGAAGCTGCCCGTGTAGACGGCCATGCTGCCGTCCATGTCATTCGTGATCTGGCCGCCGTCCAGCAGGAAGGTGCTCTGATCGTTCACCGCGCCCGCCACGCTGCCGCTGGGGTCGACGCCCGGCTGCATCGACGTAAAAGTGTTCACGTCGTGGTTCAGGCTGGGCAGGGAATCGATCGCTTCCTGCGGAATCGACTGTCCTACTGTAGAGTTGAGCGTCTGCAATTCGGTGCCGATTGTCTGCACTTCGACGGTTTCCGTGCCCCCGCCCACTTTCAGCTTCATGTTGAGGGTCAGCTGAGTGCCGATGCTCACCTGCGCGCCCTCTGACTTCGCGGTCGAGAATCCGGTCCTGGTTACGGTGATGGTGTAGGTTCCCGGAGGTACGGTTGTGAAGGCGTATTTCCCGTCCTCATTCGTCACGTCGGTCAGTTTCACGCCCGCCGACGCATCTGTCAGCGTCACTGTCGCGCCCGGGATCAGCGCCCCGCTCGGGTCGGAGACCTCGCCAACCACCGTGCCCGTGTTGGTTGCCTGACCAGGTGCCTGGATCGCGCCAGCACAGATGCAAAATACAGCCGCGACCGTCACGATGAACCACTGTAGCTTGAGTTGCCTCATCACAGCCTCCAAAAAGGTTTTTTCTCGCTCTGCTTCCTGAATCCGTTTCTCTGGAACGAATCAATCTGGCGATGGATCATAGAATTCATGTCCATTGCTCTTTTCCTNNGCAGCAAGATACCCGGGACCTCAATGCGACACCTCATGGGTCGCAGGAGTGCCGTCTGACCAATGGGAAACGGGCACCATAAAAATGGTTTGCGGCTCCGGAACATCAACATATTGATTGGCGACCACCACCGGTGAGCCTTCCACGTCTGCTCCCCAGCTTGCTTGATCCATCTTGGGAACATGAAACATGAGGTGCGGGCACCAGGGTCCTACGCCAACACCAAGGTTCCCTGCCTTCGACATCATGTAAGACATGGCGCCGACTTCAGGCTTCGGAAGTTCGTTCTTCGCGACCGTGGCAATGGTGCTTTCACGGATCTGTGTTTTGGATAATCCGGCCAATACCAGCTTCGTTCTACTTATTGTGTACGGAAGAATTGTCCGTACCGCGGCTGGGTTATAACAAATCGGCCCACGCATTTTCGGATTCCAGAATCCTGGACTATCAAATGGATTCATCCACGAGCGTTCAACCAGACACGTAAATCCGTTCTTCCCTTCAACCGCGGTCTCGTATCCACTTTTCCCAAAGGCAAGTACCGTTGCCTCGCTTGATATCGATGGGGGCGCCGCGCTCCGCGCAAGGGCTATCTCGGCATTCCGGTCCGCGATCAAATACTGGTCAAGCGGCGCCATGCTGGAATATTGAGTTTTGGCATCCTGCGCCCAGATCTGTCGCGAGGCTCCAGAGACAGAACTCAGGACGAGGATCAGGGAGGCGACTGCAGCGAGTCCATTTCGGCTCATCGGGTTCTCCGGGAAGACATGTGACGCTGCACTCTCGCCATTCGGTTCAGAGCCTAGCTCAACGAAGTTGATAAGGCGGACCCAATCCGCTGGGCGATTGGGCTATGCGATGAGTCGAGGGTTTTGTGCGCCATGCCGTGGAGTGCGATCCACCATCCACGCTAAAATGCATTCATGAATCGAGATAATGCCCTGCATATACGATCCTTCTGGCAGATCCAGATCATTGGATGGGGCTGCTTTTATCTCTACGATCTTTTGGAATCGATTCACGCGTTTTTGACTAAGCGTGTGTTTATCGATGAAGAGACGGTGCCTATCGTCCTGATGTTCCTGGGAAGCTGTGCCTTGCACCCTTTTTGCCGTCGGCTGCTGCGACAATCGCAGTCCTGGATCGCTTTTGAGTTGAACGCGGCCGCGGCGGCCATGGTCACATCGGTTCCCGTTGCCTGCGGAGCCGGGCTCATTTTGCGGAATTTCTATCATGTGCCCTGGCACGCTTTGGTTACAGTTTGGGCGCGGTCTGCTTTCGTTCTCCTCATATGGTGCAGTTTGTATTTCAGCATTAAGCAATGGCAGCAATCGAGCAGGGAGAAGGAGCGGCTGCTTCGCGCCGAGTCTGAGGTTCGAGAGGCAAGGCTGCTCGCGCTGCGCTATCAACTGAATCCCCATTTCTTATTCAACTCGCTCAATGCGGTCTCCACCCTCATCCTGGATGGAAATGCACCCGCGGCCACGCAAATGCTGGCGCAGATAGGAGATCTTCTGCGCACAAGCCTGGATTCCGAAGTCACAGCAGAGGTGACGCTTTCTCAGGAACTGGCTTTTGCCGAAGGGTACCTGGCGATCGAGCAAACAAGGCTGGGGGAGCGGCTGAAAATTGATATGGCTGTTCCGTTGGAAACGCGGGATGCTCTGGTGCCGAGCATGTTGC
>PMAD01000310.1 GCA_003152415.1 Acidobacterium sp. | reverse complement strand
CGCCGGCGGCATCGCCACGCCCGGATTCCGGGAGCTGGTCCGGTTCGAGGTCGACTTTGCGCGCGGCCTCTTCGAGGAGGGACGCGCGCTGGTCGGCAAGGTCGCCCGGGACCTGGCGCTGGACCTGGATCTCTTCACCCGAGGCGGCCTGGAGATCCTGCGCGCGATCGAGCGCCAGGACTACGACGTGCTCGCCTCCCGGCCGGCGATATCAAGGGGCACCAAGGTCAAGCTGGCGATGGGCGCCGTGGGCGGCCGGACGCTCGGCCTCTTGCGCCCAGGCGGGCGATCCGCACGGAGGGCTCCTTGACGCGCGTGCTCACAGGGGAAGGGGCCGGGACGGGCGCGGCCTACGCGGCATGCCGGGCGATCGCCAGGAGCAGGGCGAAGAATTTCTACTACGCCTTTGTCGCCCTGCTGGTGCCGCGGCGCAACGCCATCTGCGCCATCTATGCCTTCATGCGCCGCGCCGACGACCTGGCCGACGACGAGGGCCTTCCCGTCGGCGAGCGCCGCCGCCTCCTGGACGAATGGCTGGCGGAGTGGAGGGAGGTGTGCCGGGGCGCGCCCACGGCCGACCCGGTCTTCCTCGCCGTCCGCGACGCGACGATGCGGTTCGAGATCCCGCTCGGCCTGCTGGACGAGCTGGTGGCCGGCATCACGAGGGACCTGACGCCGCGGACGGGCGACGCGCCGGACACCTACGCCACATTCGACGACCTGTATGACTATTGCTACGGGGTGGCCTCGGTCGTGGGACTGGTCTGCATCCGGATCTTCGGCTACAAGGACCCCGGCGCGGAGAAACTGGCCGAGGAGACGGGAATCGCGTTCCAGCTCAGAAACATCCTGCGCGACGTGGCCGAGGACGCGGAGCGCAACCGGGTCTACCTGCCGCTCGAGGACCTGAGGGCCCAGGGCGTCTCCCTGGAATCCCTGCTCCGCCGCGAGCGCGGCACGCCGCCGACGCCCAGCGAGCGCGCGCTGCTTGCCGAGATCGGCCGCCGCGCCGAGGGCTACTACAAGTCAGCGCATATGCTGCTGCCGCTCATCGACCGGGAAAGCCAGCCCGCCATGCTTGCGCTGGTCACGATCTACCACCGGCTGCTCGAGCGCATTCGGCGCGCGGACTACGATGTGTTCTCCAGCCGGGCCAGCGTGCCGATGGTGCAAAAGCTTGGGGTTCTGGCCGTGGCCCAGGCGCGCATGGCCCTGGCGCGGCTGTTTGTTTGAGCCGCCCGGGGCAGAGTTCCGGGAGGACCGTCACCGTCGTGGGCGGCGGCGTGGCCGGAATGGCCGCGGCTTGCGCCCTTGCCGAGGCCGGCATGCGCGTGCAGCTCGCCGAGCGGCGCAGCTACCTGGGCGGCCGGGCGTCTTCCTTCCTGCATCCGGGCGTCGGCGAGGTCATCGACAACTGCCAGCACGTCCTCATCGGTCGCTGCACCTCGCTCATCGACCTCTACCGCCGCCTCCGTGTCCTCGACTCCATCCGCTGGTACGACCGCTTCACCTTCCTCACCCCCGGCGGCCCGCCCACTGTCATCGAGCCCGGCCCGCTCCCCGCGCCCTTTCACTCCACCCTCGCCTTCCTCCGCGCCCCCGCCTTCTCCTTCAAAGACAAGCTCGCCATCGCCCGCGGACTCTCCGCCTTCATGCCCGGCCTACCGCCCGACTCCGCCGAAAACTTCCTCCACTGGCTCCTGCGCCACGGCCAGACTTCCAATTCAATAGCCCGCTTCTGGAAACCCGTCCTCGTCTCCGCCCTCAACGAAGACCTCGACCGCATCTCCGTCCACTACGCCGCCAAAGTCTTCCGCGAATCCTTCCTGCTCTCGCCCCAGTCCGGCCGCATGGGCATCCCTGCCATCCCGCTCAGCGAACTCTACGGCACAGCTACCGGTTACCTCCGCGACCGCGGCAGCGAAGTCCACCTCCGCACCAGCGTCGACTCCATCGCCCCCACACCGACTGGTGGATGGCTCACCACCACCGGAAATCCCGAGATCCCGGCCATCCCATCCGACGCCGTCGTCCTCGCGCTCTCTTTCGAAGCCACGGCGGCGCTCCTTCCCGCCCTGCCTCAAAACCCAGCCAGCCAGGCGCTCACCACCGACCTCGCCCAGTTTGAGCACTCCCCCATCACCGGCATCCATCTCTGGTTCGACCGCGAAATCACCGACTACGATCACGCCGTCCTCCTGGACACAACGATCCAGTGGATGTTCAACAAGTCCCGCCTCCAGCCAGCCCATCGCATCCCCGCCGTCGGAGGCTCTGCCGGCAGCTACCTCGAGCTCGTCGTCAGCGCATCCCGCTCCCTCGTCCCCATGCAGCGTCAGCCGATCATCGACCTCGCCCTCCAGGAGCTCGCGCAGTTCTTCCCCGCCGTCGCCCAGGCGAAGCTGCTCAAAGCTGCTGTTGTCAAAGAGGTTAGGGCTACCTACTCGGTCCGCCCGCTGCTCGACAAGATCCGTCCCTCATCCGCCAGCCCATGGCCCGGCGTCTTCCTCGCCGGCGACTGGATCGCTACCGGCTGGCCCGCCACCATGGAAGGCGCAACCCGGAGCGGTTACTTAGCCGCCTCAGCGGTAACCAACGCCCTCGGAGCTCCTCAGACCTTCCTCGCCCCCGAACTACCCGCCGCCGGACTGATGCGGCTATTTCCCCGAACATCCTGACAAACCGCTCAGTTTCAATGGGATACGGGGGAGGAATCTACTGATGCAACACCCTCCCAGAACCTGTTACAACAGTACTGGCATTCCCAATGCGACAAATACCCCCCCGAATCTCTGGTTATATGCCTAATAGGTGATTTCAATGCCACGAAAATTTTGCCATCATGGCTGTCACTTGTCCCCCACATAAAGGAAACCTGATCGGGCTTTCAGGTTTCCCACCAAATGGGAGCCTGGAAAGTGCGGGTCCTCAATATGCATGACCTTTTGGCACATCTGTCGGAATTAAGCAGCTATCTGCCGGCGATCCTTATCACGCTCGGCGTGGCCGCCCTGGTCAGCTGCGCAGTCGGCTGCACCTCTTCGCCCTGCGAGGAAAAGGACGACCTCTTCCACCGCGAAGTCTTCTGAACGCACCACGCTCTCAGCTACGAGCCGTCTTTATGCTATTCCGCGTAACGCAGAATAGCGTAACGAGTCCCGTGAATAGCCTACGAGCTACCCGCACCTGCTGTCGGCATTTCCTGAACGCTGATCGCTGAACGCTGAACGCTGCTTTTCACCCCAGCGCCCCAGCCAGCTCCTGCCCGTTCGGCGACCCCAGCCCCGTGCACGCATCCCATCCCGGTCCCGCCGAAAACGATCCGTTATTCCCCGACGTGATGTCGTGGAAATCGGACGCATCCGTATAAAGAGTCGGATTCACGAACCCCACCGGCGTCCCCTTCATCTGGTTGATCAGCGTAATCAGCGCCGCCCACAGCGGAGCCACCGCGCTCGTCCCGCCCACCACTTCCTGCTGCCCATCCACCAAAATGTTGTAGCCGCTCTCCGGTGACGCGTCCCCAGCCACATCCGGCACGCCCCGCATCGTTCCGGAGAACCCTTTCACGCCAGTCTGCCACGTCGGCGCCGCAAAAATCGTGCTGAAACCGCCGCCCGTCGCGCCGCCGTCGCTCCCGTCGTTCCACACCACCTCCGATTCAATCGTGGTCCCCGACCCAATCAGCTCCGTTCCGCCGCAGCCCAGAACATGGGGACTCGAGGCGGGAAAATCCACATTGTTCCCGCTCGCCCCGTCCGACGATCCGTTATCGCCCGATGCCACCGTGATCGTCACCCCCAGCGCCGCCGCACTCTGGCATGCGTCGTCCAGCGCCGTCACTGATGCCTGCGCCCAACTCGACTCCGGCCCGCCCCAGCTGATCGACAGCACCGACGGCTTGTTCGTCGTGTCGTGTACCGCCGTCGTGATCGCGTCGATGAACCCCTGATCCGTATTCGGCGCAAAATACACGGCGATCCGCGCCCCGTTCGCAATCGACCCCGCCACCTGAATATCCAGCGCCACTTCCCCGTCCGCGCCATTCGGATCGCCCGGCGCATTTGTTCCCCCGTCCACCGAGACCGCCACGACTGTCGGCGGCGTCAGTCCCAGCCCGGAGAAATACGTCTGAATGTCGCTCGTCTGGTACCCGCCGCCAAGCTCCAGAATGGCAATCGTCTGTCCGGCCCCATTCGCGCTGGTCGGAAAATCGTACAGCTCCGCCACCTGCGGCGGATTGAACGGTTCCGGCTCTTCGGTCGGCGCGCTCGGCTTCGGCTTCTTCTTTTTCTTCAGATCCTTCAGAAATCGAAAGTGCGGCTTCGCGATCGGCCGCGCATCGAGCCCCAGCACCGCGTCCACCAGCGGCGCATGCGTCGCCGGTAGAGAAGCCTGCCCGGTGAACGTGTGATAGCGCTTCTTCGTCGCCGTGTCTTCGTAGTCGTGCAGCTCCACGCCGAACGCCTTCTCCATCGCCTGNNCGCGCAGCGCCTCAAAGCTCGCCGGATCCGCCGCGTATTGCGCGTCGAACTCGTCGCGCGAGACTTGCCGCCCACCCAGCGCGCCCAGGTCCAGTGGATTTTTCCTTTTTACGATGACCGATACGCTGATGATCTGCTTCGGATCGGTCCGTCCGATGTGGGTTGCGTTGGCGGGAACCGCACGGTCGGAATGGGCGAGTACAACACGGTTCTGAGCGGGGGAACTCATCGCTTCACCTCCTGAGGATGTGCGGCCATGCTATCGCAAAACCCCGCACCCCCGCGTGAACACGTCGACCAGGGGTTGGAGTTTAGGGGTTGGAGTTTAGAGCCTAGCTGGGTGCCCCACGTCTGCCCGCCTTTGGCAGATGTGGGATTCGCGCATCGCGCGCCGCATTTTCTGTGCTCTGTGCTCCGAGCTCTCGTAGTCTGTACCCAGCTCCCAGCTCCCCGCTCCCAGCTACGGGCTACTCCCGGTACTCCCTGTCTCCCTGCGCAGGCGGAGACGAAATCACCAGAAACCGCACATCCTCCCTCGACTCGTTCCTCGCCTGGTGCCGCTCCCCCGGAGCAATCTCCAGCCCCTGCCGTGCACCCAGCGCATGACACCGCCCCTCGACCTCCATCGTCAGCTCACCCTCCAGCACATAAAAAAACTGCCGCGCCTTCGTATGAAAATGCCGCTGCTCCCGCGCCCCCGCCGGCATCCGCTCCTCGATCACGCTCAGCCCTTCGCTGCGCACCAGATGCCACCCGTCGCACACCTCTCCCCACCGATAATGTTCCGCCGTCTCCACGCTCACCGGCATCGCGCATCAACCGCCTTCCCCCAACCACTCCTGGCTCGCCTTTTTCTCGACTTCCGCTCGCCGCTCACTCGCCTTTTTACTCGTTGTTTGCCCGCTGTTTCCTGGCCTTTCGCTAAAAGTTCGTTGCTAAAAGTCTTTCGCTAAACGCACTTCGCTCAGCGCCTTTCGCTAGTCGTTTCTCGCTCCCAGCTCCCAGCTCCCCGCTTCAGCTACAGGCTACCGGCTAC
>PMAD01000168.1:31807-37002 GCA_003152415.1 Acidobacterium sp. | reverse complement strand
AGAGCCTTGGCCTGAGCATCGAGGAAGTCGACGCGCTGACCGGCAGGCCGATGGGCTGGCCGAAAACCGGAACCTTTCGGCTCGCGGATATGGTTGGCCTCGACGTGCTGGGCAGCGTCGTTCGCAACTTCGCAGCCAACGTGAGAGACGAGCGCTCCGACCTTCAGCTCCCGGCGTTTCTGGAGCAGATGCTTGAACGCAAATGGTTCGGCGACAAAACCGGCCAGGGCTTCTATAGGAAGCAAAAAGGCGGGGAGAATGACGAACGGCTCGTCCTTGACCTGGGCACGCTCGACTACCGGCCCGCGCAGAAGCCGAGGTTCCCGGCGCTGGACCTCGCGAAGAACATCGAGTCATTGCCGGAGCGAATTCGCGCGCTGCTGGGCGGTAATCCGGAAAAAGACAAAGCTGCTGCCTTCTACTGGCAGATTCTTCCTGACCTGTGGCTTTACGCTGCGAACCGCGTCGGCGAAATCAGCGACAGCGTCGCCGACATCGACCGGGCCATGCGCACCGGCTTCAACTGGGAGCTTGGGCCGTTCGAGATGTGGGACGCCGCGGGCGTTGCTGCGACGGCGCAGAAACTACGCGCGCAGGGGCGCACGCTGCCGGCGGCTCTGGAGAAGCTGCTGGCCTCGGGCGGCTCGTCCTGGTATAGGCATGACGGCGCGGAATATTTCGATCCGCGCTCGGGGGAATACCTGTTGGTCGAACCGGCGTCGGCTGTCGTCACGCTGACGCGGGCGAAGCGCTCTGGCGGCGTTGTGGCAGAAAATCCAGGCGCCTCGCTGATCGATGTTGGCGACGGCATCGGGTGCATCGAGTTTCACACCAAGATGAATGCTCTTGGCGGCGACATTGTCGATTTCGTGCGCAAGACTCTTCGCCCCGACAGCGACGGGGTGCGCAACTTCCGCGGTTTTGTGATCACCAACGACGCTGCGAACTTTTCCGCGGGTGCGAATCTTGTCCAGCTTCTGCTGGCCGCGCAGGACGAAGAGTTTGACGAGATCGACGTCTACATCCGCGCATTCCAGGAAATGACGCAGGCCATTAAATTTTGCCCGTGCCCGGTGGTTGTCGCGCCGTTTGGCATGACTTTGGGTGGCGGCTCGGAAGTGACACTGCATGCGGCTGTGCGTCAGCCGCATCTCGAGCTGTACATGGGGCTCGTCGAAACCGGGGTCGGGCTCATTCCGGCCGGTGGCGGCTGCAAGGAGATGACCCTGCGCGCCCTCGAAATCGCCACTGCTGCTGCGCCGACAGCATCGCGCAGCGACTCGGTAGAACTGCATCATGCGATGCGCACCATCTTTGAGAACCTCGCCCTTGCCAGAGTATCCACGTCAGCGTTCGAAGCGCGCGACCTGCGCCTGCTGCGTCCGTCCGATGCGATCACGATGAACCGCGACCGCCTGCTGCACGATGCCAAATCGCGCGCCGTCGCACTGGCTGAGGGCGGCTATCGCGCACCGCTGTCCGTCACCGATATTCCTGCGCCGGGCGAAGGCGTTCTCGCGGCACTGCGCCTCGGCGTCTACATGCTGCGCCAGGGTGAATATGCGAGCGATCATGACGTGACGGTCGCTACTCATCTGGCCGAGGTGCTGTGCGGCGGCAACGTCACGTCGGGGACGCCCGTAAGCGAGCAGTATTTGCTTGACCTCGAGCGGGAGCATTTCCTCTCGCTGTGCGGGGAGCGCAAATCGCAGGAGCGTATCGCGCATACCCTGAAAACCGGCAAGCCGCTGCGCAACTAATCGGAGCAAATTATGAGAGACGCTGTGATTGTTAGCTCGGTTCGCACTGCTGTCGGCAAGGCGCCGCGCGGAGCGTTGCGCACGACCCGCCCCGATGACCTCGGCGCTGTTGCTGTCCGGGGCGCTCTCGATCGCGTGCCGGAGCTCGATGCGAGCGAAATTGACGATGTCATTCTCGGCTGCGCGATGCCCGAGGCCGAACAGGGTATGAACCTGGCCCGCGTCGTTGCTCTCCGCGCGAGTCTGCCCGTCACATCAGCCGCGATGACCATTAACCGTTTTTGCGCCTCCGGCCTGCAGGCCATTGCACTGGCCGCCGAACGCATCCGCAGCGGGGGAGCCGAAGTTATTGTTGCCGGGGGCGCGGAATCGATGTCATTCGTGCCGATGGGCGGCAACAAGATTGCCGTCAATCCGTGGCTGGTCGAGAATCATCCTGGTTCTTACCTCACCATGGGCCTCACCGCAGAGCGCGTCGCGAAGCATTACGGCGTTTCGCGCGAAGATTCCGATCAGTTCGCTCTCGAGAGTCACCGGAAGGCCGTGGCTTCTGTCGAAAGCGGCAAGTTTTCCGACGAAATTGTGCCTGTGCCGGTGACAATTTCTGGACTGAACGGGAGTACCCAACCCAAAGCCGTGACCACTGAATTCCGCGTCGATGAAGGACCTCGCGCCGACACCAGCTACGACGCCCTGGCGAAACTTCCGCCCGTTTTTCACGCAAAGGGCATCGTGACTGCCGGCAATTCGTCGCAGACTTCCGACGGCGCTGCCGCAGCCGCGGTCATGTCCGCCGAGCGCGCCGCGCAACTTGGGATCAAGCCCATAGCACGCTTCGTCTCCTTCGCGTACGCGGGATGCGATCCGGAGGAGATGGGCATCGGGCCGGTTTATGCAGTCCCAAAGGCGCTGAAGCTCGCCGGACTCGGCCTCGATCAGATCGACCTCATCGAGTTGAACGAAGCCTTCGCCGCCCAGGCGCTCGCGGTCATCCGCCAGCTTGGCCTCGACCCTGCCAAAGTCAACGTCAACGGCGGAGCCATCGCGCTCGGCCATCCCCTCGGCTGCACNNGGGCTCGTCACCATGTGCGTGGGCGGCGGCATGGGCGCGGCTGGGATCTTCGAAAACCTGCACTGAATCCTTGCCATTGTGACACATATTGTGTCACAATAAAGATATGCCGACGATGAACATGCGCCAGCTGCGCAACACGCGCCAGCTTGAGTTCTGGCTAAAGGCTGGAGAGACGATCGAACTCCAGAAGCGCAATCGCCCGGTTGCGCGCATCGTTCCCATCGCTCCGCCTGCGCCAAAGGAAAAGGTGTGGCCCAACTTCGAGGCACGCCACAAGAAGCTATTCGGCAACCGCGTTCTAAACGCGGTTGACGACTTTATCAAGAATCGCCACGGACGTTATTGAGTATCTACGCTGATTCGAGCTTCTTCGTGTCCGTGTATCTTCGGGACGGACACACTCCGGAAGCGCTGCGACGAATGGCGACCCATCCGGTTCTCTGGTTTACACCGTTTCACAAGCTGGAATTCGCTCATGCGGTCGCCCGCAGCGTCTTTGAGCGGCAAATGACCGCGGCTACGGCCGATGCGATCCACAAAGACCTTGGCCGAGATTGCGATGCAGGGCTGTGGCACCTCGTCGCTGTTCCGCACACCGCCTTCGAAACTGGCGTTGTTTTGGCGCGCCGCCACGTTTCGGCGCTTGGCACACGCACACTTGACACGCTTCACGTCGCCTGCGCTCTCGAACTGAAAGCCGACCGCTTCTGGACCTTCGACCAACGCCAGGCGAAGCTTGCCAAAGCCGCAGGCCTGAAGATCTCCTGATCACATCGCGTCATTCCGATCGGCGTAGGATGATTGCTCAGAGGCTCAACTATGGCCACTGTAGCCGCACCCAAACCCGCCGTCGGCGGCAGCTTCCTACTTTTGAACGCTGTCCCCGAGGACGTTTTCACGCCCGAAGACTTCTCCGAGGAGCAGCAGGAAATCGCGCGCACCACGGCGGAGTTCGCTGAGAAATCCATCCTGCCGCGCATAGCGGAAATCGAGGCGAAGAATTTCCCGGTCACGCGCGAGTTGCTCCTCGAAGCCGGCAAGCTGGGCCTCATGTCGGTCGATGTGCCGGAAGAGTACGGCGGACTGGCGATGGACAAGGTTACGTCGGCGCTGGTCTCCGATCGGATTGCGGTCTCTGCCAGCTTTTCGGTCAGCTTCAGCGCGCACACGGGTATCGGCACGCTGCCGGTCATCTGGTACGGGACACCCGCGCAAAAGGAAAAATACCTGCCGAAGCTCGCGACCGGTGAATGGATCGCCGCCTACGCACTCTCCGAATCCACGTCTGGATCGGACGCCATGAATATCCGCGCGCAGGCGCGGCTTTCGCCCGACGGCAAGCAGTACACGCTGAACGGCGAGAAGATGTGGATCTCCAACGCGGGCTTTGCCGACCTTTTCATCGTCTTCGCGAAAATCGATGGCGAGCAGTTTTCCGCGTTTCTGGTCGAGCGCGACACGCCCGGGCTGACGATCGGGGCGGAAGAGCACAAGCTCGGCATTCGCGGCTCCTCGACCTGCCCGCTGGTTCTCTCCGATTGCGTGATCCCGGCCGAAAACCTGCTTGGAGAAGCCGGCAAAGGCCATCACATCGCCTTCAACATTCTGAACGTCGGCCGCTACAAATTAGGCGCGGCGACTTTGGGCGGAGCCCGTCACACGCTCCGCAATGCTCTGCTCTACGGCAAGCAGCGCATCGCATTCGGCAAACCCATCACGTCGTTCGGGCTGATCCAGGAAAAGATCGCCGACGCTGCTGCGGGAATCTTCGCCGGCGAAGCTCTCGTCTACCGAGTGGTCGGCGCCATCGACACGGCGCTGGCCACGCTCGCGCCCGACGCTCCGGCGAGCGAAGTGCAGAAGCGCATCGAGGAGTACGCGGTCGAGTGTTCCATCGTGAAGGTGTGGTGCTCGGAGATGCTGGAGCGCGCGGTCGACCACTGCGTCCAGATCTTCGGCGGCTACGGCTACGTTGAAGAGTATCCAGCGGAGCGCAACTACCGGGACTCGCGCATCAATCGCATTTTTGAGGGCACCAACGAAATCAACCGCCTCATCATCACCGGCTTCACGCTGAAGCGCGCGATGCAGGGACGCCTGGCGCTGCTGCCCGCCATCGGCAAAGTCATGGACGAAGTCATGGCTGGTTCTGCGCCGCGCCAGGAAGCTTCCGGCCCGCTTGCCGCCGAGAAAGCACTGCTCGGCAGCGCGAAAAAGCTGGGCCTGTTCTGCTCCGGAGCGGCCAGCCAGAAATATCCGACGAATTTGCCAGACCAGCAGGAAATCATGGGAGCGCTGGCCGATATTCTGATCGAAATTCTCGTCATGGAGTCGGCGATTCTGCGCGCGGAGAAGTTTGG
>PMAD01000168.1:19607-31764 GCA_003152415.1 Acidobacterium sp. | reverse complement strand
GGACGCGCCGTCGCCGAAGAGATGGCCGCCGCCGAGCGCTACACGTTGTAAACGGCCTCAGGGCGCCTGAAGCAGCAGCCCTTCGATCAGCGCTTGCCATTCCTGTTCAAGGGCTGCGCGATAATATAGCCGGCCCGCGCGCCGATACCAGTAATCAGCGTTCGAGAGCGAGCCTTCGCGGCGGTGCAGGTAAGCGTGAACGGCCATGCCCTCGGTGCTTTCGAGCTCATCGACCAGGTTATGCGCTCGAGGCCAGTCGCCTTTGGCATCCCACCACAGCGCGGCCAGGGGAGGCGAAACGTTCTTTGGTGGTTCGTTCAACGCCAGCGTTGCCTGGAATTCGTTCGGCGACATGATCGAGCGGCGCCTCCCCCGTAGGGCAAGATACCATTGCGCGTCCCTGACTACTGCAGAATCAGTTTCCCAATGGTTGCCAGCTGCATATTCGACGTGCCCTCGTAGATCGACCCAATCTTGGCGTCGCGGTAGAACTTTTCCATCGGATAATCGCGGACGAAGCCGTAGCCGCCGTAAATTTCCACCGCCTTACTGGCGACTTCCTCTGCGACCCGCGAGGTAAACAACTTCGCAATCGCCGCCTCTTTCACAAACGGCACATCCGCGCATTTCATCCGCGCAGCGTTGTACACGAGCAGGCGCGCGGCCTCAATCTGGGTGGCCATCTCCGCAAGGGTAAACTGCACTGCCTGGAATTCCGCGATGGCCTTGCCGAACTGCTTGCGCTCTTTGCTGTACTTCACCGCCAGCGACCACGCTCCCTCCGCCAGCCCCAGCATCTGCGCGGCGATTCCGATGCGTCCTTCGTTCAGGGTCTCGATGGCAATCTTGTATCCCTTGCCGACTTCGCCGATTACATTCTCCGCCGGCACGCGGCAGTCGTCGAAGAGCAGCTCGCAGGTCGACGAGGCGCGAATGCCCATCTTGTCTTCCTTGTGCCCCACGGCAAAGCCGGCCGTGCCGCGCTCGACCAGGAAAGCAGTGATGCCGCGATAGCCCGCCTCTGGGTTCACCGTCGCGAAGACCAGAAACAGATCGGCCTCCATGGCATTGGAGATCCACAGTTTTCGGCCGTTCAGGACAAAACTATCGCCGTCGGCGCGCGCCTGGGTCGCCAGCGAGAACGCGTCGGAGCCCGATCCAGCCTCGCTCAACGCATACGCGCAGACTGTTTTCTCGGCCATGCGCGCAATCCAGCGCCGCTTCTGCTCAGCATTGCCCCAGCGCAGCAGCGCATTCACCGCCAGCGTATTTTGCACGTCCACGATGACCGCGACGGCGGGATCGACACGCGAGATTTCCTCGACGGCAAGGACCGCGCTGAAGAACGACGCCCCGGCGCCGCCCAGATCGAGCGGAGCCTCAATCGCCATCAGCCCCAGTTCGAAGAGCTGCCGCAGGATGTCCGGATCGAGCTTCTGTGCTTCATCCATCTCGCGCACCCGAGGCGCGATCTCCTGCTGGGCAAACTGCCGCACGGTGTCGCGCAGCATTGCTTCCTCCTCGGTCAGCGAGGTCAGCGGTGGAATGGTTTCGATGGCCGGCTCTGTTTCGGGCATGAGTGCTCCTCCCAGCGCAGCAGCTGGCTGGTCAAAACCTGAGACTATCCTGGAGGGGTGGCCTTACGCCATACCGGAGCGGCCCTTTCTGTAGCGCCGATCGATACCGCCGTCGACACAACGGCTCAGAGTAGGCAGCAGCTCCCGCGTGCTCTCATTTTTCTGTGAAAACGATCAGCGCCGAACGCCGGCTGCGTCCAGTTCCTTCGTCACATCCTGATCGGAATCGCCGAGTACCACCGGCCGCATTCCGCTGTAGCCAGGCATGACCCTGAGACGCTTGAGAATCTTCCGCGTGAGCCCGGTTAGGGGCTGATCGAGGAGATCGAGCACCGGAACCCAGACGCGTTCGCCCGCATCCTTCGCCAGCAGCTTCTGCTCGTTCATTGTGATGCCATATACGGTCACGTAGTAATTCGTATTGGTGATGGAGTGCCGGACCGTGAGCAGGAGCATGTCTTCGCTCTCCTGGCCCTCTTTGATCGACGGCAACTCCCACATGTTGGGCATTTGCGAAGCCTCGGGCGGACGGCGCTGCAGCAGCACTTCGGCTTTGGGCCACTGCCGGCGCTGCACCAGCGCCAGCGCCGTCTTCCGGCTCAGCATTTTCTTCGTGCGCGGCACCGTGTGTTCGCCGCGCGTGGCGCAGCCTTCGCGTATGGGACAGGCCAGGCACATTGGCGCCTTGGGCAGGCAAACGGTCGCGCCCAGTTCCATCATCGCCTGATTGAAATCGCCGGGCCGCTCGGGATCCACCAGATGCTCGGCGGCGCGCCGTAGCTCTCCGCTGCGGGCGACACCCGGGACTGGTTCATGGCCAAAGTAGCGCGTCAGCACGCGCTCCACATTGCCGTCGACCGCCGCAACCGGCTCGCCGAAGGCGATGCTGGCAACGGCCGCCGCGGTATAGACACCCACTCCGGGCAAGCGGCTCAAAGCCGCCGCTGTCTTTGGAATTTCGCCGCCGTGCTCGGCAATCACAGCGCGCGCCGACTCGTGCAGCGCCCGCGCGCGCCGGTAGTAGCCTAGTCCGCTCCACAGCGCCAGCACTTCCGTTTCTTCTGCCTGCGCCAGCGACCGGAGCGTTGGAAATCGCGCCAGGAACCGAGTGTAGTAGTCGATCACGACTGTCACGCGGGTCTGCTGCAGCATGGTCTCGGAGACCCAGATCGCGTACGGGTCGCGGGTCTGTCTCCACGGCAGGTCCCGCGCATTTAGGTCGAACCATTGCAGCAAATTTTGGCGGACGTCCACCGTGCTCCTGCTCTCGGGCCTGCGAAGATTGTAAGTTTGATTCCAGCCACTTTTGGACCATTCGGCAATCCCACGAAAGGCGGAGCATCCGGTCGATTACTCCAGTTTCGGCCCGTTTTGGGGCAGTGCGCCGCCTTCGCGTCCGGCCCTGCTTCACCGCGTATCTTCCTGTACCCTGAACAGTTACCGCATGGAATCATCTTCCTTCATTCGTCGCCTGCCCAAAGCTGAGCTGCATCTCCACCTCGAAGGCACGGTCACGCCGGAGACCCTAGTTGAGCTTAGCGCTTGCAACCCAGGGCCGCCGCTCGACCTCGCCCAGGCGCGCGCCCTGTACCAGTACACCGACTTCACCGGGTTCCTGATGGCTTTCAAGGCGGTGACCGCGCATCTTCGCAGCCCTGAGGACTACGAGCTTGTGACTTGGCGGATGATCGAGCGCCTTGCGCGCCAGGGAATCGTCCATGCTGAGGTCTACGTTTCCGTCGGGGTGGTTTATTACTGGCGGCGCTGCGAGTTTGAGCCGCTGTTCTTCGGGATGGAGCGAGCGCGGGCGCGGGCGGAGGCCGAGCTGGGGATTTCTGTTTTCTGGATCTTCGACGCTGTGCGTCACTTCGGACCCGAGGAGGCGGCTCGCGTTTTTCGCAAAGCGGCGGAGTTGCGCCCGCAGTTTCCGTCGATTGTGGGGATCGGCATCGGCGGCGACGAGCGCCGGGTTGGGGCGGAGCCGTTCCGCGAGCTTTACGCAGAGGCCCGGGACGCTGGGCTTCGGCTCACGGCGCACGCCGGCGAGACCGCGGGGCCGGAAAACATCTGGGGCGCGATCAACATCGGCGCAGAGCGGCTCGGGCATGCTCTCACGGCGGCTCTGGATCCGGAATTGATGGATCTGCTGGCGGAGCGCCAGATTGCGGTGGAAATCTGCGTCACTTCGAACCTCCGCACCGGGTGCTGCGCCCGTATCGAGGATCACCCGCTGCGCCGCTATTTCGATTCCGGCCTGATGGTAACGCTGAACTCAGATGATCCGGCCCTGTTCCAGAGCGATTTGGAAGATGAGTACTGTCTTGCGCGGAAGGGCTTTGCTTTCACCGAAGAGCAGCTCCGCGAGCTGGCGGCGAATTCCGTTGAGGCAAGTTTTTTGCCGGCCGAACGAAAGGTAATGCTCCTTCGGCGCATCGAATCACTCGAATGACGTATGTGCGGCGCAATTTGGCCGATATATAACGCAGACACCATGAGCCCCGGCGCGAACCTGCGCTATCATGGAGCCATGGCGCCCTGGGGAACGCGCATGTTCCGCTGTCACAGAAAAGATAAGAAAGTCAGCATTATGGAAGCCCTGGTTCCCGAATCAACTGAGTCGTCGTCCGGCGCGCTGCGCGCTATTGGATGGACCTCGGTCGCGCTTGCCGTCACCGCACTCGGACTCTATGTGGGTCGCGAGCTGCGGCTCCGCTACAAGTTCAAGCGCCGTACACCGTCGGATATTTACTCCCACGCGGGGGAAGAACTCGGCGCTGAATACGGCGTGGGCATCTAGCTCCCCGCTGCCTTTTCCCGGTTCCCAGGCGCCTGACCGTTAGTGTGTGCGCTCGACCAGGTATCGGGCTACGGCCTTCAAACCTGCCGCCGCGTCTCCGTACGGCTCCAGCGCTACGAAGGCTTCGTTGACCAGGCGGTTCGCGTCTTTCCGCGATGTCTCAATTCCGAATACAGCCGGCCACGTCGCCTTGTCGCTGGCGACGTCTTTGCCCGCGGTCTTGCCCAGATGCTCGGAGTCCTGGGTCATGTCGAGGACATCGTCGACAATTTGAAATGCCAGGCCTGCCTTAGTGCCGAATTCTGTGAGCCTGCGCGCATCGTCGGCGTCCGCTCCGGCGTAGATTCCGCCGGCAACAATACTCACGCGGATCAGCGCGCCGGTCTTCGCGCGATGAATTGCGAACACGCTTTCCGCGGTCGGCTTGGTGTGCTCGCCTTCCAGATCGAGCACCTGTCCGCCGATCATGCCCTCCACGGTGCCGGTGGCCTCGGCGATGAGCCCGACAATTTTGCCCGTCTGCTGCGCCGGGCAATGCAAACCCGCCAGCGTCTGGTAGGCCAGCGTCTGCAGCGCGTCTCCGGCCAGAATCGCAATGGCCTCGCCGAAAGCCACATGGCAGGTCGGCTTGCCGCGCCGCAGATCGTCGTTGTCCAGGGCGGGCAGGTCGTCGTGGATCAGCGAGTAGGTATGCAGCATCTCGATGGCCGCGCCGAGGTCTTCGATCCCTTCCGGCAGCCCCTCTTTGGATTTCGCCCCGCCGTGCGCGGCGTTGATGGTGCGCGCCGCTTCCATGGCCAGCACCGGGCGCAGCCGCTTCCCACCCGCAAAGACGCTGTGCCGCATCGCTCCATGGATCGACGCGGGCGTCTGGGTAACGGGCGGCAGATGCTTTTCCAGCGCGCGATCCGTGCGCTCCACGCCCTCCCGCAAAATCTGTTGAACATCGACCTGCATTTCGATCATGTTATCTGAAGCCGCTGACATCGAGCCTTCGCCTTCCCTTCCAGACCCAGGCCAGCGTAATTGCCAACGCGCCCAGCGAAAGTCCGATCCCCACCCATTGATCGGTCGTGATGCGCCATCGAACGTCGATATGATTCGTTCCCGCCTCCACGGGAATCGCCATCAGTCCGTCACTGCGCCGCGCGCGCTCGCTGACATCCGCATTGTTGCGCGTCACCCGCCACGCTGGATAATCCATCAACCGCAGCACGGCGTACCCAGGCTGTTCGCTGGTGATCGTGATTGACTTGTGCTCCGGGTTCCAGCGGTCAACCGTTACACCAGCCGAAATCTCCTCAGTCGGGTCCGCAGTCCACTGGGAATTGTTGCTGTCGGAAGCCTCTTCGGCATTCGGGGTCTTCAGCAAGCGCACCTGTGGCAAGGCCTGCTGTATCTCGCTGTTGTCCGCGTTTTGCGGCGTGTATTCGTCGGTGCCCCCGAAACCACGATCATGGAACGTGGCGATCTGCGCCTGCACATTGTCCTCTTCATCGCAGGGCTGCCAAAACAGTGTCGACGAAAGCACCGCCATGCCCCCGGCAAGCACCAACATCACAACAGCGCGCACGGCGATGGCCCTCCGCGTCGCCGCTTCACCTCGTAAAGCGAGGCCGGCCAGCGCGGCAAAGACCAGCCCCAGGACCATCATCCATCGCCAGGGAAACTGCAGGAATTTCAGCTCGGGCGTCAGCCACCAAACCCCATCGCTCCATCGCAGCTGCAGGATGCAGACACCTGCGCCGACTACCACCAGCGGCATCCAGATTGCGTTGCGCTTTCTGCGCGCAAGCCATGCTGTCACCACCGCGCCTACGAAGAGCGCCACGGCAATCCACGAGACGGTTCGCAGCACCTGGTTGTGGTAGATGGCGTCGAATCGCTCATCCGCCGAGACGCCAGCCAGCTTCGCGTAGCCAAACAAAAAGCTGTCTTCCACGCGCATCAGCGGCCCGATCGCGCGCGTGATCTCCACCCATCGCTGCTCGTAGAGCGCGGGAACAAGCCAGAAGCCCGTCAGCCCCAGCCCCAGCGCGACTCCGCTCGCGGCCCGTCCAATGAGCCGCCAATCTTTCTCCTGCGCGGCCGTGACAGCCACCAGCGCCGCCAGCATGTAGCAGCCCATCACGCCCGCCGGGGCATTGGTCAGCCAGATGGCCGCCACCGTGACCGCCAGCGGCAGCAACGACTGTCTTGCGCGCAGTCCAAACAAGACCAGCAACGGCAACCACGTGGCCGCGAGCAGCTCGGCCATCGCGCCCCGCTCGTACGCCACAAACAGCATGTAAGGATTCACCACGTAGAGACACGCGGCGACGGTCGCGCTGTCTTCCGGCATCCATTCGCGCGCCATGGCGCGGAAGCTGAACCCCGCGCCCAGCAATGCCAGCAGCGTGAAGGCGACTGGTGTCCAGGTCCAGGGCAAAATCGCGCCGAGCAAGCCGCCCAGAATCCAGCTCAGCGGCGGATAGAAGACAAAGCGCGGCTCGCCGGCCAGATAATTCGCGGACTCAGCCCAGTGCGGATAGATCGCGCCGTGCTGCCAGTGCGCGACTAACTCCTGCCAGTTTTGCAGATGAAAATCGAAGTCCTGCCCACACGACGTGCCGCGCCACGCCAAAGGCAGCACGGCGATGCCCACCACCGCCAGCAGCAGCGACCGGCGTCGCTGCACGCGTGTGGCCTCGCTCGACGCGCTCGCCGGAAACCGAAACCAGAACTTCACGGCGGCTTCTCAGGGCTCCAGCTGCAGCGTGTGCGCCGTGGCCGCCGCAACCGCCTGATCGCTGAAGGGCAGCGCAAAGGTCTTGCCGCTGTACCAGTACGGCCACTGATCGCGATAGTACGGGCTCAGCGGGTCGCCCGATTCGCCCATCGTGATGTCCTCGGTCGCCGCATCCACGTTCGACCAATCGATGGTGAAGCGCTGCGACGGGCCAAAGGTTCGGCCCACCTGCTTCACGGTCGATGTGTCACCCGATTGCGGCTGCACGCCGGTTCCCGTCCATCCCTTAAACCACGGCAGCATTCCGAACAGGGGATGCTCCAGGTCGACACGATGCGCGTATCCGTAACGCCACTGCCGGAGGTCGCTGGGCGCGCCTCCCTGCGCCAGTCCCTGCCTCACCAGGTCGGCCAGGAAGTCGTCCCAACTCGTGTACTGCGGCGGCAGCCACGCCGCCGGCTCGTTCATCAGGATCTGTTCACCCGCGAAGAGGCTCTCCGCCCAGTGGTAGAGCCGCCAGTCGTCGCCCAGCTTCGGCTTCAGCAGCATCGGGAAGAACACCGCCTTCGCCGACGCGATNNCGCCGCCTGGCGCAGCCGCTCATCGGTGCGGCTCGCGTGATCGATGCCGTAGGCAAGACGCTGCGCAATTTCCTGATCGAGCTCCGAGTAAACATCGGTCTGGAGGGTCAGCATGTCCTGTTGCGTGAGCTTGTCTTTTGTACCCAGCCATTTCCAGATTCGCTCGTTGCGGTAAGGGTCGGCCCATTCCAGCGTCAGTTCCGGTGGCGCGACGACCGGAACTGACGGCGCAGCAGCACTCCCGGCGGACGTCGGCGAGCCGACCACCGCCGTTGTGGGCGAGTTCGGGTTCGGCGTGACGCGTGCATTCGCCGTCGCGAGAATGCCACCAGGCGGATCGAGCGCCGACGGCATCCGGTCGAATGCGATGGTTCCCTGCCACTCGTGCTGTTGATCCGCGATCGGCATACCCTCGAGGCCGTTGGGGCGATACGGAATGTACCCCACCGCCTGGTAGCCAATGTGTCCCTGATCGTCGGCGTAGACGACGTTCTGGGTCGGGCCCCACCACTGCTGCAGCGCGCTGCGAAAATCCGTCCAGTTCGCCGCCGTGTTCATTTGCAGCAGCGGATATCCGGCCGCCTTCGGGTCGTAGACAGTCCACTTCAGCGTCAGCACGCGCTTTTCGCCAGGGATTAGCGGCGTAATCACCACACCATGCGCCGTGCGGGCCACGTCCACCGTAACGTCATGCCCTCCGCGCACACGGATGGTCTCTTGTTCGTGCTCCACCGCATGCCACGCGCCGTCGGCTCCCTGATATTGGTCCTGCCCGTTCACGCGCTCCACGTAGATGTCCTGCGTGTCGCCGTAGAGCGCGGTAAATCCCCACGCCACGTGCTCGTTGTGCCCCGCCGCCACCAGCGGCAGCCCCGGCCCGGTCACGCCCGCCGCGTGCAGTGCCGGCGCCTCCAGATCGATTTCGTACCAGATGTTCGGAATCTCCTGCTCCAGATGCATGTCGTTCGAGAGCATCGCGTGGCCGCTCGCCGTCCGTGATCCCGAGACAACCCACTGGTTCGATCCGGCGGCGCATCCCAAACAATCCGGGGCTCCGATCAACTGGCGCAGATGCAAAAGATCGCCATGGAGCACGCCATCCTGCGTCTCATCCAGCGGCACATCGGGAATATTCTGCTGCGGCGCCGTGATCGGCGGCTCGGTCGTAATCGGCGGACGGTCCCGCCACGACCCCGTGGGATACAGGTCCGCGGCCAGCGTCGGACCGATGCGCGCCGTAACGCGTTCCCGTTCCAGCTTCTCCGGCCAGTGCTCGTCGAGCATCTGCACCAACCCCATCACCACCAGCATGGAATCGACAGGCTGCCACGGCTTCGGCTGATACATCAGCAGTCGAAACTCCGCAGGCAGCCGGTCCTGATGCGACCCGATGAACGCATTCACTCCGCGCGCATAATCGTCGAACAACCGCCGGTTCTGGTCATCGAGGCTCGCAGTCAGCCGTTCCGCCGTCGCCCGCATGGCCAGCACCCGCTCCATGCGGTCGTGCTCCACCAGCTTTGGGCCCAGAATCTCCGCTGCCTCGCCGCCTGCCACCCGGCGAGCCATATCCATCTGCCAAAGCCTGTCCTGCGCGGTCACATAGCCCTGCGCAAAGAGCAGATCGTCGAGGTTGGCGGCCTGAATGTGCGGAACGCCATGCTGGTCCCGCCGCACCACGACCGGTGCGGTCAGGCCCGGCGTCGGCACGCTGCCATCGAGCTCCGGCAGCGAGGAGCGCATCTTATGCTTCAGCCACACTCCACCCGCGACCACAGCGGCTGCGAGCGCCAGCACCAGCAGAAGAAAAAGGATCAGGAGCACGCGCAGCACCGGATGCCGCCGCCGCTCCACCTCCAGATCCGCACCGCGTCCGAGACTCATCCCGGATCATTGTCGCAGGAACAGCTGGTGGCCGGTAGCCTGGGGCGTGGCGCAAGAGAGGCCCCGAGGATCCCGCCTGGTGCGGCGGAAAGAGTCGGGGCCTCGCTACTGGCTACTCCTTATTGGCTACATCGCGCCCGGGCGGCTGGCGGGCGGGATGATCCCGTTCATGCGCAGGTAGACGCACATCTGGCCGTAGTGATCCATGGTGTGCATGATCATGAAGGCGACCATGGAAGTCCTGGTGGGTTTCCATTGTGGGGGCACGCCGGATGCTGAGGTAAAGGCGTTGTCGTTGGTGAGCGAGTTCACGACTGCGTGCGCGTAGGCGTAGGAATCCTTGAGCGCCTTGACGATGTCGTCCTTGGTCTTGAGGTCTTCAAGGGTCTTGGGATCGACGGCACCAGGGACACCGATGCCCTTGAGCAGAGAGTAATTGGCCTGGGCGATGTGTTTGACCTGGGCGCCGAAGCTGCGGACGGTTTTGAACTCGCCAGCGGTTGGGACGAAGTCATACTTGTCGGCGGGCATGGCTTCGGCAGCGCTGACGACTTCACTTTCGGTGAGGCTCAACAGCGCCCCCATGGAATCGGCGGGCGCGTAGGCTGCGGGTGCGGGAGCGCCGGCGGCGGCTTGCCCACCTTGTGCTAAGAGAAATGCTGGCGCGGCCAGCACCGTACACACTGCCAGAATCACACCTCGGCGTGCTTGCATATAAGGACTCTCCTCTGAGCGGCCCCAGGGCCGCGCAGCAAGGCTACCAGATTGGCTGCGGGGTTGGTGTCACGCAGTGACGAATTGCGGCCTAAACTGGGGACATGAATCACGGGGGCCGGATCCTCATCGGGATGGGGCTGCTGCTCGTCGCCTGTGGCGCGGTCGTCGTGGTGCTGGGCAAAGCCGGTGTGCCGCTCGGCCGCCTGCCCGGCGACTTCTCGTGGCGCGGCAAACACGGGACGGTTTATTTCCCGCTGGGAACGTCAATCCTGCTCAGCGTGGTGCTCTCGATGATCTTCTGGATGCTGTCGCGGTCGGGCAGGTGATTCGGGCGCCCTGCTCATCGCCGGAGCGACTTGCAAAGACCAAAAAAAGGGCCCCTCGGGGTGAGGGGCCAATCTGCCTTGGTTCTCTCGTTGTGTGAGAGCTTGTTGGGCCTGCCTATCGCTGAGGCTGAGCCGTTGGTTGCGACGCAGCACCCTGAGGGGAGGGCTGCGCGGAATTCTGCTGCGTCGCACCAATCGGTGAACCGCCATTGGAGGGCGTGTTCAAGGCCGCTAAACTGTTTTGCATCAGGCTGACGCGAACCACGCTGCCCGGCTTCGCTTCGGAGTTGTCATCCGAACTGAACGGCGTGTTTCCCATCGCCACTTCATGAATCCGCCACACTGGAATCTGCTTTTCCGCCAGATACCGCACGACCGCTTCGGCCATGTGCTGCGAACTTTCCATGCCCACCGTACCGTGTGAGCGCGAATACCCTTCCACTTCGACCACGTAGCCCTTCTGGCCCTGCAGCTGGCTCACTACCTGATCCAGCGCGTCCTTCGCCTTATCGTTCAGGACGGTTTGCCCGGGGCGGAAGCGGATGTCGGTGTTGTTGACGGGACGATACTGATCGAGATTTGAAACCGTCTCGCCCAGCTGAGCCGTCTTGTCGTTCGCCTGCTGTGCGGTTTGCTGCGCCTGCATGGCTGCCTGGTTCGCCGTGGTGGCCACTTGGTTCGCCTGGTCGGCAGTGGATTGCGCAGCGTGAATACCGTTCTGCGCCCGCTGGTCGACGTCCCTGATGTCAGCCGCGTTCTTGGCCTGCAACTGATCCAGTTCGTTCAGCCGATCCTTCACCGGATCAAGCTGCCGGTCTACCCACTTTTTGCGGGCAAAGGGATTCACCTTTCCCCAGAAGCCTTCATTGGATTTCTCTGCCAGCGGTGCTTTGCCGGTGCCTGTCTGCGGGGTGGCTGTTTGGGCTTGGGCCTGTGCGTTGGTGGAGGCGCCCGTTTGGACCTGGGGCTGTTGATCCGAAGTGGACTGCGCGACCGCTGGCAAACCCAGACTTACCGCAGCCAGCAGCACTGTAAGGGAACCGGGATTCAACCATGTTTTCATAGTGTTTTTCTCTGTAGCTGTAGCTTCGGTGAGCTGCGCAGCACCCCGTATTGCACGGAGATAAAGAGCACTCGCCATGCCAAACCGTTGACCGGGCGGGTGACTCTATCTAAGTCCATTTAAATCAATGGACAATGTGCCAAGGCAGGCGACCTGGTTACTCCCGGGTCACTGTAAAAAACGCACGCTCCGCGGGGATCGGGAAGAAATTACGCGCATCGGAGGGTTGGGGTGGGCCTACCGGCCAATAACCTGGATGATCCGAATCTCGGGGTAGTTCTGGTTCCAGTCCTGCGGTATGTTATCGAAGATGAGGCGAAACTCCCGTGTTTCCCCAGGCCGGATGGGAGCCGCACTAACCGGCTCGGTGTCCACATAAGGCTGGCGCGTCCGAATCAGGGTCAGCGACATCGTATCCTTCTTTGCAATGGGATTCGAAAAACCATGGAATGCCACCTGCACCGTGATCCCGGTGACCGTCTTT
>PMAD01000168.1:10806-19575 GCA_003152415.1 Acidobacterium sp. | reverse complement strand
CTGAGGGCCACCAGCACCCCGATCGCGATCACCACCACGCCGAGAGCGACGATCCAGGGCATGGCAGACCGCGATTCAGACGCCGCCGGCTGCGGAGGGCGAAACAATCCGGGCTCAGATCCAGGTGTGCTCATCGAGGCGATTGTACAACCGGCTCTCGGATGCGATCTCGCGTCCGTTCCATCGCCTCGCACGATCCCCTGAAGGTAACTCCCGCGGCACTCCTCCGATTCCTTTTGAGAAATAATCCTCACGCTCCGAATCGTTCTTGCCGAAGAATGTGTCTAAGCAAACAAGAAATTTCCCCCGTGAGGCCGTGTATGAATCCCCTGCCCGTCAACGAGCCGAAGAGCTCAAGTAAGAACAAGGATTACGCCTATCCCATTGCCGCAGCGGCAGCAGCGCTGTTCCTGCTTCTCACTTGGCTTACCGCGTAGCAGCGTAGCGTGCTGCTACACTGAGCCGGTTATCGTTTAACAGCTTCGCGCGCCAGCGCACGCTTCAGCAGCACTTCCAGGGCCGCCTTGTGCTCGGCATATTCTGCATCGGTGATCTTGCCTTCCAGCCGCTCTGTCTCGAGCTGAAACAGTTCTTCCTTCAGAGCCGCCAGCATCGGGGTCCCCGGCGCGCCTGCTGTTGACGCGCTGGGGTGAAGCGTCCCCGACGTCGTCGCAGCCTTCTGAGGCGCCCCGTTGGCAGCGATTGCTGGAGCCGCTTGTGCGCGATACGCGGTCGCCTTCACACCCGGAGGCAGCGTCGGTGTTAGCGGTGAAGGCTCAGCCACAATGATCGACGCCTGTCCAGGCTTGGCGCGCAGCAGGAATGCCGCGGCGATCACCAGGGCCAGTCCCAGCCCGCTCAGGATGTACCACTTGTATTTCTGCAGGGGATCGGGTGTGCCGATCGGCACCGCGCCCGCCACGCCCCCACCCGGACCGCCACTCTGCGCTCCTGGCTGATCCTGTCCGCCCTGCGCTCCCTGATCCGTAGGCATACCCATGCCCGGTCCGCCCTGGCCCATTCCCTGGTTATCGCCGCCCTGCGGATTCTGCTGCTCCCGCGGCATCGATCCTGTACCGGAAACCGTGAACGCCACCGGCGTCTCCGGAGGCACGTTGGTGGCAAGCCACGTCTGCGTTCCGGGGCCACTTGCCTCACCTCCCAGCGCCTGAAAACTCTTTCTGCCGTCGAAGTTCATGCTCTTCGGCAGCATCACGGCAAGGTTCTCCGCCGGCAGGGTCACGCGCGCGTGCAGCGTCGCGCTTCCGCTGTAGGGAATCCGATATCCGATCTGAAACCGGGTCTCGCCCGGACGCAGCGGAAAGATAAACGCGTAGTGCCCCTTCTCGCCCATCGGCACCGGCGAGTTCGAAACCGCCATCCCGCCCGGCCCTGTCGCCGTCGCGCCCTCCAGCACCGCATCCTGCGGCAGGTAGAATTCGAAGCTATGCGTGCTCAGCTGCGTCTTCGGCGGCTTCGACTCGTTCCGGATGAAGTAGCTCTCCGTCACGCTCAGTCCCCGCGGATCGGTTTCCATGCGCGATACGTCGGCATAGAGGTGCAACCCATCCACCTTCGGCGCCACATCGAATACGTCGACGTTCACCACCGATGTGCTCGGCGGAACCGGCCCGTAGTACGACGCCTTCTGATGCTCCACCTGCACCAGGTGCATGCCGGCATTGTCCGGCACGCTGAAGGAGTAGTGCCCCTTGGCATCGATCGTCGTCCGCGCCGACTCCTGCATACCCTGCTGCAGGTCCAGCAGCACGGCCGTGTCGCCGGCCGCGGGCTTGTTTGTGGTCCGGTCGGTCACCGTGCCGGAAATCGTGGCCGCGCTCAGTGAAACCGGCAGCGCCACCGCGGCAAAAAGCGCAAATTGAGAAATCGGCTTCATGGTTTTCCAGTCTTCTTCAGAATTCAGCCGTGCTGCGGGGCGAAAGCATCCGACTCCAGCAGATCGATTTCGGCCACCGTCTCGGCCGCTTCGTTTTCCAGCATGGCCCGCTGCGACGCATAATCCTCTTCCGGATACTTCCCCGAACGGTATTCGAAATTCAGGTCCCGCAGGTTGTCGAACAGCACTTCTCTGCGCTCGCGCAGAAATTCGAGGCGCGTCTTTTGATGCTGCGCCTCTACATTCTTCTCCGGCCAGAAAACATACAGAAACGCGCCGATCAGCAGGAGCCCACAGGCAATCGTCGTCATGTTCAAACCTCCGTCTCCTTGCGGATCCGCTCCCGCAGCTCCCGCGACACTGCATCATCCTCGACCACCGGCATGGTCGCTGCTCGCAGCCGCCATTTCTTCACCAGCATGAACGTCCCCACCAGACCCAGCACCAGCAGAGCCGGCGGCACAATCCACGCAACAATATTGAATTTCGTCAGCATCGGCGCGGCCAGGACCGTCGGCCCATATTTGTCCTGAAAGGCCGCGAGAATCGCGTCGTTGACGCCGCCGCCGGCAATCGCCGAACGCAGCTCGGCCAGCATCCGATCCGAATCCGGACAGCCCACATGATTGCACTCGATGAGGATCTCGCTGCATCCGCAGACGCACATCATTTTGTGGCCGAGATCGTTATAGCGGGCCTCGGTGTCCGCCGATCCCAGCGTGACCACGCCCAGAACCACCAGCAACGGCAACAGCGCTAATCGCGTAAGCTGCCGCATCAGTCGCCTGCCCTTCCAGCCGGAACCGGCTCAGCCGGCACCGCTGCCCGATGCCGCTGCGCCGCAATCGCCGCGCTCAGGTTCGGCGCCAGCGCAATGCCCGTGCCCAGAATCGTGACCATCAGCCCAATCCAGATCCACGCCACCAGCGGATTCAGGAACGCCTTGATCACCGGCTGGCCCGTGGCCGGATCCTTGCCGGCGTAAATGACGTACAGGTCCGCCACCAGGGTCGAGTGGTTCGCGACAATCGTCGAAGGCTGCTGGTTCACCGCGTACACGCGTAGCTCGGGCGCCAGCTTCGTCACGAAACGATCGCCGCGGTACACGTTCAGCATCGCGAATTCCGTGTCGTAATTCGGATTCGAATCCTGCGAATAATCGAGGCACTCCACCCGATACGGCCCGAGCTTGAAGCTCTGCTTGTAATTCATCGTCTGCTCGTGGCTCTGGTTGAACGCCTGCCCGCTGATCCCGATAAAGATCAGCACAATCCCGAAGTGAACGATGTAGCCGCCGTACCGTCGCGTGTTGCGATGCGTCAGCTCTACCATCGAGGCCAGCAGATTCTGGCCCGATTTCCCCTGGATCACCCGCGCGCCCCGGAAAAACTCCGCGCAGATGGCCGTCAGCACAGCGGCCGCCATGGCAAACGTGATCCACGCGTAGAACGCGCCCTGTTCATCGGTCGTGAAAATCGTCCACGGATGCACCCCAAGGGGTATGATCGCGATTGCCACCACCAGCCCGACGATGGCCGGGAGCATGAAGTTCCTGCGGATGCTCCGCAACGACGTCGAGCGCCACGCCAGCAGCGGGCCGATGCCGGTGAGAAACAGCAGGAAGACGCCGATCGGCACGGCCACGCGGTTATAAAACGGCGCGCTCACCGTCACCCGATTACCCTGCACGTACTCCGACAGCACCGGGAACAGCGTCCCCCAAAGCACCGTGAAGCACGCCGCCAGCAGGACGAGGTTATTGAACAGGAAGCTCGATTCGCGCGAGACCAGCGATTCCAGCTTGTGCTCGGTTTTGAGGTGGTCGCGCTGCAGGATGTAAGTGAATAAGCAAACCGCCAGCGTGATCACCAGGAAAACCCAGAACCAGGTGCCGATGGCCGACTGGGCGAAGGCGTGTACGGAGCTGACGAGTCCCGATCGCGTCAGCAGCGTGCCCAAAATCGCGAGCATGAACGTGGAGAAGATCAGCCACACGTTCCAGCTCTTCATCATGCCGCGCTTCTCCTGCATCATCACCGAGTGCAGGAAGGCCGTGCCCGTCAGCCATGGCATCAGGGAAGCGTTCTCCACCGGATCCCAGCCCCAGTAGCCGCCCCAGCCCAGCACCGAGTACGCCCAGTGCATGCCGAGGAAGATGCCCACCGTCAGGAACAGCCACGTCACCATGGTCCAGCGGCGCGTGATGTGAATCCATTTTTCGCCGGGATACCGCATCATCAGCGCGCCCAGGGCAAAGGCGAAGGGCACGCTGAATCCCACGTAGCCGAGGTACAGCATCGGCGGATGGATCACCATCTCCGGATACTGCAGTAACGGGTTGAGGCCGTTGCCATCCGGAGGCACGGCCCCCGTCACCAGCGAAAACGGCGTCGCCGCCACATTTACCAGCAGCAGGAAGAAGACCTGAATCCCCGCCAAAATCGTCGAGGCATAGGCAGTCAGCTTTACGTCGACCTTGTGCCGCGCGCGGAGCACAAACCCATAGGCCGAGAGCAGAAACGCCCACAGGAGCAGCGATCCTTCCTGCCCGGACCACAGAGCCGCAAACTTATAGGCCGTCGGCAGGGCGCGGTTCGAGTGCTCGGTAATGTACGCGACCGAAAAATCGTTGGTGAACGCCGCCCACACCAGTGCAAATGCCGCGCAGGCTGTGGCGAAAAAACTGGCAATGCCGGCTCGCCGTGCCGTCTCGGCAAGCTTCTCGGGGGAAATGCCGCCGCGTCTGCCGGTGGCCAACTGGCGCAGCGCCACCGCTCCTGCCAGCAGGTTGTAACCGCTCAGAGCGAGCGCGACGAGAAGTGCAAAACTGCCAAATGCAGGCATAGGGATCGACCTTCCGATTGTCGCACTTTCAGGGGATGAGCGACGGCAACGCGGCAACCAGGGAACACTCTGATCTTCACGTCAGGCGGCGCAGGGCGCTGTGACAAATCTCACACTCAGCCCGCGTGGCAATCGACAGAAAGATGGGATTTGCGTGGAAGACTAGGCCGTCCGGCCGATCGGTTGCGTCAGAAACGACCGCACCAGCGCCAGCAGTTCATCGGGAGGAAATGGCTTGACCCGGAAGATTACATCCAGATCGCTGTATTCATCCTCGGCTTCCGCCAGCCCGCTCAGCACTACCACCGGAAGGTCCGGAAATCTAGCCCTCAGCCTGGCGACGAACTCCGGCCCATTCATACCCGGCATCAGATGATCCGTCACCACCAGCCCCACGGGCCGCAGCATTCCCGCCTGATCGAGCATGGCGAGAGCCTGCCCTCCATCGCATGCAACCGCGACGTTGCCGCCGGCGCGGGCCAGAATAGCTTTTCTGGTGGTCGCCTGAATGCAGTTGTCGTCCACCAGGAGGATGTCAGCAATCATTGGAAAGGGGGATTCCTTAGGAGAGATTTAGGTTGCCTTACAAAAGCGAAAAGATTGACTGAAAAGATTCCCTTTCACTGACCCAGGAAACCCTTTTTACCCGGGGCTACCCAAAAAGGCAAGACCGGGCCAGGGAATAATTGATCCCACTTTCGTCCTGTCTGTGGAATTCCGAAGTGGCAGGCAAAGCGAAAGCGGAGGGTCGCCCCTCCGCTTCGCGTTACAGTGTTTTCGATTCAGCTCAGGTTAGCTCAGAAGGTGATGCGTCCTCCGAACTCCATCGCGCGAGGCGGGTTGGCCTGTCCATTCAGCACACCCCACGTGCCGGGAGAATACAGGGCCTGCCCCGGATCGCCGAATTGCCGGTGGTTGAGCATGTTGGTCGCGATGAACGAGAACTCGAAGGTTGCCGATTCTGCGATACGGACATCCTTCTTGATCTGTCCATCCAGGTTCCAGTAAGGCTGACCCGTGATGGCGCCCTGACCGGGGTTCTTGGTGTCGATGCCCAGGATGGGCGCCCGCACCTGGTTCCAGACGGATACCGGGTTCCCGAAATAATTCACAGGCGTCACCGACGTCTCGGTCCCAACCGAGTTACCGAACGGATCGGTGCCCCCCGTTACCCCGAAGTGTGCGGAATGCCCGCCCTTATAGGGTGTGGTGAAAATGCACTGCTCGTTGTCGAAGTAATTCGCGCCATCGCCGGCGCCCCAGCCCTGAGCATCGGTCCACGTGTTGCAATAAACCGGCGGTCCCGAGCCGGCGGTGAAGATGGGAGCGAACGCCCAGCCTCCCGCTGCCCGGCCAAGGAAGCCGTTCTGTCCCTTAAACCACGGCTCCGAGGCCACAATGTACGTGTTGTAGACCAGCTTCCGGTCGAAGGCCTGGTTGCCGTACATCGCGCCCAGGTTGTAGGCGTCGTTTTGCGTGTATTCGCTGGATGCCTGTACCACGGCGCCAGTGCCCAGCGCCTTGCTGTAGGTGAAGTTGTGCTGCATCGTCAGCCCATGCCATTGCCGCGTGCCGAAGCTGATGAAGCCGCCGTTGTAGTTTCCGTAGCCGGAGCTGGCGTTCAGCGCCACACCGCTGCTGAACTGCCCGCTGCCGCCCAGCGCCTGACCCGGGATCGCCGTGTTCATCATCGTGCGTGGGAAGTTGAAGCTGCCGGTAGTGTCCAGATCCGACCACATGCTCCAGACCGCCTGATAGAACAGGTTGCCTGTCCCATAGACGCCTTCCTGATCGAGCACGGCCGCGGTGCAGCTTGCATATCCGTTGCAGTACCCAGACCCCTTCAGCGCCGCTTCAAAGAACGGCTGCGTAGCCATGGAGTTGATGTAGCTGGTGTAGGCCGCGCTCCCGGCAGCCGGTACATTGGCGCCGCAGGCCCCGACAGACGTCGCGCAGCCCATGTATTTTTCCAGAGCCGCATAGGCCGCCTGGAACTGCTGCCCGCCCACCGACATCATGTACGGAACAGCGTTGAGGTTCACCGGCTGGTATTCGTGGTGGATCAACCGTCCGATGTAGCCGACTTCGAGCAACGACTTTTGCCCAACTTGTCGCTGGATGGTCAGGTCGAACGAATCGACATCGTTCGGCCGGAACGTCGGATCCATGCCCTCGCTGGCCGACCCGGCAATCAGGTTATAGCCCGGATAAGCTGGCTGGGGCAGGGTCGGCGCAGCTGCGGGCAGTGGAGCCGAGTTCCCGTCAACACCGATGCGGAAGGCATTGGCCACCGTCGGATTCGTCGGACCGCAGGTCCCGGCCATGAAATTCTGCCGGCAATCCACGGCCTGGATCAGGCCGACACCGAGCAGCGGCACCAGCACCAGATCCACGCCGTTCAACCGTCCGTAAATCCGTCCGTAGCCGCCGCGAATGACCGTCGCCTTGGAGAAGCTCGGATTCCAGGCCACGCCCACACGCGGGCTGAAGGACCCATAGAACGGGTCATACGGGTACTTGTACCCATTGCCAACGTTGTGGACCAGAGCAAAACCCAGCTCCGGGTTGTAGGCGTTGCCTTGTTCCGCGGCCAGTTTGCGCTGGTTGAGATAATCGGCCGCGCGCACCGGCTCGTCGGAAGCATCCACCAGTACTGTCTGCTTAGCGTTCGCCTCCGTCGGCGGCATTTCCAGCGTCCACCCCACGCCATAGGTCAGCGTGAAGCTCGGCTTCATGTGCCAGGTGTCGCTGAAATACACGTTGTAGTAGGGAATGGTGCTCTGATCGAACGCGTGCGTCAGCGGCGGATTTAGCGCGAGATTGCTGCCGCTGCGCGTGTACGCGACCTGCGCGTCGGTCACGATGCCATATACCGCTGCCGCATCGCGGGCCGCCGTGGTTGTGGTCGGGTACCCACCGCCGATACCGGACATATCCACCAGACCGGAGCCGGCCGAATCGCCCAGCTGATAAGTCGGCGTGAAGTTGATGCCGCCGCCGTTGTCGCTGCGCTGGTGATAATCGTAGTTGTGCTGATATTGTCCGCCGTACTGCAGCAGGTGGTTCCCCTTCAGCGTCGACACGTTATCGCTGATGAAATGGTCCTGTCCGTCCCAGAAGCGGGTGCGGATGTCCTGCGTGTTCACGTTATACGGCGCCAGCACCGTGCTTAAAGTCTCGCCGAACGGTTCCATCGCCCCGCCCAGTCCGGAAATTTGTGGCGGCGCGTTCTTGGTCCCCCACTGCCAGAAGTTGCGCAGGAAACTGTAGTGAAGGTCGTTCGTCGTATTCGAGCTGATGCTGGTCGTCAGACCTGTTACCAGATACCACGGCTGCTGCGGCCGCGGGGCCGTTGAGGTTGGGACTCCCAGCTTATCGCCGGAGAAGAACCCTCCGATATCCACCTGATCGCCCACAAACTGGGTCAGCTTGTAGTAGCGATAGCTCGCGAACCAGTTCCACTTCGAAGTGAACGCATGATCGACGCGGAAGGCCATGTCGTTGCTGCTCAGCGGCAGCAACAGATTGCCCTTGAAGCCGATCTCGTTCACTCCATCGCATTCCGAGCCGGCCAGCCCGCCACAGGTCACATCGTTCCCCGCCGGCATGTACTTGGTCCACATCGCCTGCACGTCCGGATTGATGCCGATGCCGCGCGGATCCAGCGTCTTCATGTTGTAATTAACGCCGCCAAACGACAGGATGCCCGCTTCCATATTGGCCGAGGGCACCGACCTCTCAATCGTCTCCGCCTGCGGGTAACGAAAGCCCTCGAAGAAGCCGAAGAAGTACGTCCTCCCGCCCATGAACGCCGGCAGGATAAACCCTCCTGCCTTCGCGCCAAACCGGCTGTAGTGATATTGGGTCAGCGGCGTAGCGGTCTGGTTGTTCTGCCACGTGTTCGCATCGAAGCCGTTGTCCAGGTAGTATTCGTACACTCCGCCATGCCAGCGGTTGGTGCCGCGCGGTGTTGCAAACTCCACCTGCGCGCCCGCCGAGTTGTCGAAGTCCGCCGTCTGGTTCGCGGT
>PMAD01000168.1:0-10801 GCA_003152415.1 Acidobacterium sp. | reverse complement strand
GTCGGATCGCCCGCGAAGCTGCCCGTGTAGACGGCCATGCTGCCGTCCATGTCATTCGTGATCTGTCCGCCATCCAGCAGGAAGGTGCTCTGATCGTTCACCGCACCCGCTACGTTGCCGGCTGGGTCGACGCCCGGTTGCATCGACGTGAAGGTGTTCACGTCATGATTCAGGCTGGGCAGCGAATCGATCGCCTCCTGCGGGATCGACTGTCCTACAGTGGAGTTGAGCGTCTGCAATTCAGTGCCGATCGACTGCACTTCAACCGTTTCGGAACCGCCGCCCACTTTCAGCTTCAGATTGAGGGTCAGCTGGGTACCAATGTTCACCTCCGCGCCCTCGGATTTCTCCGTCGAGAATCCGCTCTTGGTTATGGTGATGGTGTAGGTTCCCGGTGGCACCGTGGTGAAGGCGTACTTTCCGGCGGCGTTGGTCACGTCCGTCAGCTTCACGCCCGCCGACGCATCCGTCAGCGTCACCGTCGCGCCCGGAATCAGCGCTCCGCTTGGGTCGGAAACCGAGCCGACCACCGTGCCCGTGTTCGTTGCCTGGCCAAATGCCTGGATCGCGACGCCACTGCAGCCGCAAAATACAGCCGCAACCGCCACGATCAACCAACGTAACCTGAGTTGCCTCATCACAGCTCCTCCGTCAAGGGGTTATCTCGCTTCGCATCATTCACGACCACCGGGCGAAGATGGCTGCGCCCGGAATGAACGACCAGGTCTCTCCGCCGGGGAGAAGACCTGTTTCCCTACAGTTTGCTTTTGAAACCCAAGCAGGTACTGATTCGTGCAAAGACCCGAATTCGCTACGGTGCGAGAACAGCAGACTTGTGCTGGGGAAGGCTTTCTGGCTCCATTACCTGCAATCGAGAGTCCATTTTCGGACACCTGAAATCAAGTACTTAAGTACCACGACAACCTGATGAAATCCATAAATTCATATTAATGTGACGAATCCTCCGTGATTCCAGATGACATTTTGCTGACATTTCCGTCTAATGCGAAACGTCTGGCCCTCCCAGGATCAGTCCTCAGGGCCCCGATCCGCACGCTGGCTCGGCGTCCATCGTCGTTCCAGAAAAGAAAAGGCGCCCGAAGGCGCCTTTTGTTCTGAGTGAATCGGAATGGCTAGAAGTAGATCTTCGTCGCCAGCTGGGACTGCCGACCCGAAGCCGCTCCGGTGACCTGACCGAAGATGCTGCTGCCGTACGTGCTGGTCGGATTGTCGAACTGCGTATGGTTGAAGACGTTGTCGCTCTCCATCCGCAATTGCAGGCTGATGCCGCGCTCCGAGGAGAGGATGAAGTTCTTGGCCAGGATCATGTTGGTGTTGTTGATCCCAGGTCCGTGGTAGGGATCCCGGTGTACGTTGCCGAACGTGCCGATTGGCTCAGCCGTAAACGCCGTGGTCCCGTTGGTGATGTACGTGCTGTAACCGTTGCCGTTACGAGCGCGCAGATCGCCAAGGGTGATTTGCGCCAGCTGCTCCGGCACGTCGGGGCAGGCGTAGAAGTTCACGCCAGCCGCGCACCACAGCGAACGCGAAGTACCGCCCGCATAGGAGATGTCATACGGGAAGCCTCCCGCCAGCGACAGGATGCCGGAAACCTCCCAGCCCGACAAGGCGATGTTCTTCGCCGAGTAATCGCTGCCCGCGAACTTCGGCACGACATACACAGGCGAGAACACAAGGCGGTTCCGTACGTCGAACGCCGAGTCGCCATAGTTGAGCGCCGAATCGAACTGGTTGTAGCCGCGCGTTCCGCTCTCGCCGAAGCCGGCGTTCTCGAAGCTCGACGCATTGTCCAGCGCGTGCGCATAGGTGTAGGCCAGCTGGAACATCAGCCCGTGCGTCGCGCCCTTCTGCACAAAAGCCTGCATCGAGTGATAGCTGGAGGAGCCGAACGAGCCAACCGTACCCACGCTGGCGATGGCGCCGTCATTGCCGATCGTGTTTTGTGGGTAATACAGCGACTGGTAATTACGGTCCGCCTGGCACACCGGATCCGAAACGCACTCTGCATGACCTGCGGCTGTTTCGTAATCGCTTTCGTACGTCGCCTGGTTACGCCGCGCCAGTGAACCGACATAGCTCACGCGCGCGACGACGTTGGACGGGAACTGACGTTCCACGCCAAGCTGGAAGTTCTCCGCGTAGGGCGCGCGGAAGCTGGGTCCGTAGGTGCTGATATCGAACGGCTCCAGTGTGTTCCACGTTGCGGCCGATATCGCCTGACCCTTGTGCGGGAAGGCATACGGGAACTTGTTGGTGTAGACGGTACCCGTGTTGACGTCCTGATAGGGGTTGGCGAAGGAAGGACCGGTTACGGTTGGATCCGAGGCCGCATAGTCCAGCACGCCGCTCGAGGTCAGGCCGAAGGGCGGCGTCTCCAGCGTTTGCAGAGACGATTCTTCCTCGGTCCGATCATAATAGATGCCGATCCCGCCGCGGACAGCGAACTTCCTCTCCCCACCCGAGAGCCAGCCTTCGTTGGGAGCCCACGCAAATCCTACGCGTGGCCCAAACTCGTCGTATTTGGTTGCTGCTGAGCCGGAATTGAGGCAGCCGCCTTCACCCGGATACGCGATGTCGGTCGGCGCGCCGGCGAAGACAGTGGAGTTAAACCCGTTGTTGAAGCAGGCGATCCCTTCGCCGCCATACTGATGGTTGCGCAGCGGGGTATCGATCGAATAGGCCAGACCGTAGTCCAGCGTGAACGAGTCCGACATCTTCCACGTGTCCTGCCCGAAGAAGTAGTTCAGGAAGGCATCTGCCTGAATGGTGGCTCCGGAACCCTGACCATAGGTATCGGGAACGCCAAGCAGGTAGTCCAGCGCGCCGTCGCCGCTGGTAAACGGGCTGCTCGTGTTATCGAAACCGAACGCACCGTTATTCCTGGCAGAGAACGGGTTGGAAACATTGAAGCGTTCCCCTTCGTACCCGAACTTCAGGGCGTGCCGGCCGATCACCTTGGAAACGGAGTCGTCCAGCTGAGTCGCCTGGTCGATGCGGGGCTGCGGGCCGTTCGTGCTGAAGCCCAGCTCGAAGTTGACGCCGTTGAGCCCGCTGACTGAGATCGCCGGCAGCCCTTCACCCGCGGTATTCTCCGGGCTGATGTCGAAGCCCACGCTCGATGGCGCGGCCGGAGTTTGCGGGATGACCGCCTGGAAGTTGAAGCGCGTGTAATGTGCGGCCAGGTCATTCACCAGCGTTGGGCTGAACTGGTGGACATAGTCGAATGTGATCTGCTGGATGTTCTCGGTATCCTCGTCGCCGAAACCCGGCAGCGTGGCGCCCGTAAACGGCAGGGTTTCCGTCTCGGTCACTCTGTGATCGATGTAGATCCCGTAGAACTGGTTCTGCGGGTTCAGAGAGTAGTCGATCCGGCCAATGTACTGGTTGATCGTCTCCGGTACCGTCGGGCTGAATACGTAGCCGTAGGTGCCGCTGTTCGGAGCCGGAATGTACTTCGACGAAAGAGTCTTGGCGATCGGGTTGATTGCGGACGACGGGAACACGCCGCCATTCGCGTAGGCGCACTGTGCCCATGTATCGCCAGCGCAACCGGGGATGACGATGGTCGACGGAATCGGTGTCGCCGTAAACGCGCCCCACGTACCGGTAGCTCCTGGGTTGGCTCCTGCCGCTCCTCCGTCCACGGAGAAGTTGCCCCCCAGTTCCGCCTGAGACGGAACTCCCACGCTGCCGCCACTCTGCGGCGTGATCTGGCTGGTCCGCTGATAAGCGCCGAAGAAGAACAGCTTATCCTTCATGATCGGTCCGCCGATCGTGCCGCCAGGGATGTTCTGGTGATACTTGCTGACTTCCGGAACGCCCGCCAGCGTGTGCTGGTAGAAGTTCGCCGTGTTCAGGAACGTGTCGCGATAGAACTCGAAGGCATCGCCGTGGATATGGTTGGTGCCTTCCTTAATGGTGGCGCTCACGATGCCGCCCGAGTTGCGGTCGTACTCGGCGTTCAGCGGACCTTCAATCAGGTTGAACTGATCGATGGCGTCGAGGTTCGGCGCGATGGCCAGCGTATTGAGCGCGATGTCATTCGTGTCGGCGCCGTTGATCAGGAAGCTCGACTGCTGCGTCTGCGCACCACTCACCGAATAGGTTCCAAAGCGATCGCTCGAGGCCTGTACGCCCGGCAGAGTCAGTTCCAACCCTGTAAAGTTGCGGCCGATCAGCGGCAGCTCTTCCATCTGCTGCGAGTTGATCACGTTGCTCAACTGCATCTGGCTGGTATCCACCTGCACCGCGGCGGCGTTCACCTGCACGACCTCGGTCTGCGATCCCACCGTCAGGTGAACCGCTTCCTCATACTCCTGGTCGATGTCGAGGGTGATGCCGTTGGCCGTAAAAGTCTTGAACGCCGGTGCCGTCGCGGTGATGGAATACGTTCCGACCGGGAGGTCCGGGAACAGATAGACGCCGTCCGACGCCGATACGGTGTCGAACTTTATCCCGGTTGCTGCATTCGTGGCCGTGATTCTGACCCCGGCGACGACTGCTCCCTGCGGATCCGTAACCACTCCCTTGATGCGGCCGTTGACGTCTGCCGCATAGGCCGTACCCAGCGCGGCCATCAGGCCTATTACCACAGCAACTCTTTGCCAGAAATGCAGCTTTGTCATAACTCTCGGTCCTCGTGTGATTGAAAGTGTTTGAACTTCCGGTCCAGAATTCGCGATCCAGGACCCCCTTCAGGAAGAACAGCTGATGTCAGAGGGGACAGAGACCTGAACGCAATCCTCTGGCCAATCCTGCATGTCCGATGACTAGCATGAAGATCGGGTTAGACCTCGAGACGCTAATTCGTCCATAAAATACTGATATTAAATATGTTAAATTGCAATTCGAAGAACCGCCTGCAGTTAATTAAATAGTAAATATGCACCCAGCACAGGTATCACAATTGTAACGACCCTCCGGAGCCACTCATCCAGAAATTCATAGCACATTCGTGGGAAAGTATGGCATCTCAGAGTTACAGGGTACTTTAGCCACGGACCAGCCACCAGCATCCACGGCCTGCCCGCCCCACTCGTTCCCGCAGACACCCGCCGACGCCCCTTTATCCGCCCCTCCTCGTCCAGGCGCCGCACCCGTCACTTATGAAAAAATAGAAGAAACCTGCCTCGAAGAGGAGGCACTCAATGAACACCCTCAAGACTGCGTTTCTGCTCACAGCGCTGACTCTGCTTTTGGTTCTCCTCGGCAGCCACTGGGGCGAAAACGGCATGATTTTCGCCTTCATCCTCGCTGCCGCGATGAACTTTTTCAGCTATTTCTATTCCGATAAGCTGGCCCTGAGCATGTATCGCGCCCAGCCCGTCACCCGCGACCAGCTGCCTCGTGCCTATGAAGTGGTGGAGCGCATGACCCAGCGCCTCGGTCTGCCCATGCCCAAGATCTACGTCATCCCGACCGATGCGCCGAATGCCTTCGCCACCGGACGCAACCCGAAGCACGCGTCGGTCGCGGTCACCCACGGCATTCTCCAGCTGCTCAACGACGATGAGCTCGAAGGCGTGCTCGCCCACGAGCTTGGGCATGTGAAGAATCGCGACATCCTCACCAGCTCTATCGCCGCCACACTCGCCGGCGCCATCGTTCTGCTCGCCCGCATGACCTGGTGGGCGGAAATGTTCGGCGGTTTTGGCGGAGGCGGACGCGACCGCCGCGGCGGCGGCATCAGCGCGCTTTTCATGCTGATCCTCGCGCCCATCGCCGCCATGCTGATCCAGCTTGCGGTCTCACGCTCGCGCGAATATGAGGCCGATGCGACCGGCGCCCACATCACCGGCAATCCTTACGCGCTGGCCAGCGCCCTGGAAAAGCTCGACGCGTATTTGAAGCGCATACCCATGCTGGGTTCGCCTTCGACGGCGCATCTGTTCATCGTGCAGCCTCTGCTCAGCCGCGGCGATTTCGCGAATCTCTTCTCCACGCATCCGCCGATCGCGAAACGCATCGAGCGGCTCATCGGCCGGCCCAGCGTTTACGGCGCCCCGCAGCGCTGAACACGGATCGCAACTCCCTGCTGGCTATTGCCTGCTGGCCTTTGGCGCCCATCCCAGCCCATCCGCGCCTTTGCCCGCGGCGATCAACTTCTCGACCTTCCACGCTGCCAGGTCGATAGCCGCCACCTGTCCGGTACCTTCGCACGACACATAGGCGACCTGACCGTCGGGCCGGATTAGAATCTCCTGCGGATCCGCCGCGACGTTCACGGTGCGCGCCAGCTGCAGCGTCCCCAAATCGATCACCGCCACCTGGTTCTTCGCTGGAATCGCGAGCAGCAGCCACTTTCCATCCGGGGTCGCCGCGCCTCCGTAGCCCATGCCCGGCAGATCCACCCAGGTCTTCACCTGTTTCGCCGCCGTGTCGATCACCGCCAGCCGTGGCTTCTGCACATCCGAGGTGAACACGAGCTTGTCATCGCGGGAAATCGCAATCCTTTGCACTTCACCCGCCACCGGAATCACAGCCACCGTCTTGCGCCCCATCATGTCCAGCACGGAAACCGAGCCGGGTCCCACGTTCGCCGTGTAGCCCGTCTTGCCGTCGTGGGAAAGCACCAGCATGTGCGACTCTTTCTGTCCCGTCGGAATCTTGTCCACGATCTGCAGGCTCTGCGGATCGATCACCGTAATCGCATCGTCCAGCTCGGTCGTCACGTAGAGCAGCCCGTGCACAGCATCGAATACCGGTTGATGCGGCCGCACGCCGTGCCCGAAATTGATCACACCCTTCACCTGCTGCAGCCCGAGGTCGATCACCAGCAGCTTCTGCCCGTCGATGCCCGGCTTGCCCACCCCGGAGTTGCCGTAGATCGGCAGAAACGCGGTATGCCCATCCGGCGACCCCGCAATCTCGTGCCCCCACTGCCCGGTCACCTCCTCGCCAATCGTCGCAATCTCCTGTCCGGAAGCGGCGTCGATCACACTCACCGTGCGATCTCCCTGGTTCGCGACCAGCAGCGTCTGCGCGTCCGCGTTTCGCGCCATCACACCCACGCCCACAACTCCCAGCAGAAGACACAAAGCCAGATTCTTCTTCATAGCCCGCCACTATACCGCGACGACGCGCTGACCTGCTGATTTTCTGATCGCTGAACGCTGATCGCTGTACCCTGTACCTGCATGAAAACTCTGCTGCGCACCCTGGTCTGGCTGGCTCTCATCGTGTGGCTCGGCGGACTCTTCTTTTTCCCCGTCGCCGCCTCGGCTGCATTCAGCACCATCGCTGACACTCACACCGCCGGCACGATCGTCGCCAAATGCCTCAACGTCCTGCATCATGAAGGTCTCTACGCCGGATGCCTCATCGTTGTGCTCCTCGCGATCGGCGTGGCCACGCGCGTGTTCCGGCCCAGCATCGTCGTTGGCATCGTCGTAACCCTCGTCATGCTCGGCCTCACTGCCTTCTCCCAGTACTCGATCATCCCCCACATGGAGAAGGACCGCATCGCCGCCGGCGGAGCCATCGACAGCGTCCCCAAAACCGATCCCCGTCACACGGACTTCGACCGCCTGCACCGGAACTCCGAACATCTTGAAGAAGCCGTAATGATCTGCGGCGTGATCCTTGTGGTTCTCCTCGCGCGGGACCGCTGAAGCGATCAGGCTCCGGCCTGTGTCGCCAGCCCTTCCGCTACGCCGATGTTTTTCACCAGCGCTTCGGGAACGCCGTGCCGATCCCGCAGATACTCGGGGCTGTTCCACGAAAGCCACACCACACCCTCGCCGTCTTCCCACACCAGAATCTTCAGCGGCAAATCGATCGCGATGCTCGGAGCCGCCAGCATCACCGGCGTCCCTCCTGCCGGATTCCCAAAGATCAGCAGCTTCGTTGGCCGCATCTCAATCCCGGCCTTCGCTGCTTCGCCGCTGTGATCCACCAGAGCAAACAAGGTCACGCCCCTGGCCTGCAGCAGGCTCTTCAGCCGGTCCACCGTCTGGTCCACCGTGTGGTGACTGCGCTCGCTCACAATTCCGTTTCCGATTACCGGCATATCCCCTCCTCGACCGCTCAGAGCAGAGATGCAGCACCCTGCCCGATCGCCCCCGGCACCAGCACGCTCAAAAGTGCGCCGAACAAGATCACGCCCCGAACCTGTTTCCCGATTTTCATGCGCTCTTCTCCTCTCCCGGATTCCTCGTCTTCTCACTCATCAGTTCCAGAACATTCCCTGATGGATCCTCGAAGCTCGCCAGCCACAAATCGCGACTCTTCATCCGCGCCACCAGGTGTGGCTCCTGCACGAACTTCACACCCTTCTCCTTCAACTGTCCGTTTACAGACTCAATATTCTGCACCCGGAAATACAGAATCGTTCCGTTCATCCCCGCTGCCGGCTTTTCCGCTCCCGGCTCCGCAGCGCCGATCAGCAAACGCACCGAACCGCACTGAAAGAACGCCATCGTGCCCGCATCGAACAGGAACTTCATGCCTAACACGTCCCGATAAAACGTCTTCGCCTCCTCCAGATCGGCCACCGTTAGCGCAATCTGTCCGATTTCCTCCAGATGAACCGTCCCATGTTTTTCTTCCATGATGAATTCTCCATTTCATTAGCTCAGCTAATGATCTATCATGAACCCGGCTACTCATGTCAACTGGAAAACGCGTCGATTCCGAGGCCACCGCCGAGTCTCTTCACTCGGCTGCCATTCATCTGCTGCGCAGGCTGCGCCAGGCCGATGCGTCCTCCGGCCTCAATTCCGCCCGTCTCTCGGCTCTTTCCGTCATCGTCTTTGCCGGTCCCATCACCCTCGGCCGCCTCGCCGATGCGGAGCAGGTCCGCCCGCCGACCATGACCCGCATCGTCAACGCCCTCGAAGCAAAAACACTCGTCACAAAGAACGCCAGCGCGAGTGATCGGCGCACCATCCACCTCTCCGCGACTATGAAAGGCAAGCGCCTGCTCCTCGAGGCGCGTCGTCGCCGCATCCGCTCCCTGGCGCGGCAAATCGCGATCCTCAGCCCTCATGACCAAAAAACCTTGCATGCGGCCGCCGCGATCCTCAACGGCTTGCCGCGCGCCGTGTGACATTGTGAATAGTCGTCAACCGGGGGAACCAGCACCCGCCAATCAGCGTACCTTCGCCTCAGCACGTCCCATGAGGTCCCCAGGTTGAAGCTATCCATCGAGAATGTCGGCAAGTGTTATCGCGGCAAGGTTTGGGCGCTACGCCGCTTCAGCCTCGAGTTGAAGCCCGGCGTCCTCGGCCTGCTCGGCCCCAACGGGGCGGGCAAGACCACCCTGATGAGCATCCTCGCCACCATTACGCGCGCCACCGAAGGCAAGGTGACCTGGAACGATACCGACCTTGCTGCGAATCCAAATGCGCTGCGCACGGTGCTCGGATACCTGCCCCAGGATTTCGGCGTTTATCCCAACCTGAATACGCAGGAGTTCCTCGAGTATCTTGCCGCCGTCAAAGGCCTGGACGCGACCGCAGCGCGGCGGCGCATCGACCAGCTCCTGAACCTGGTGAACCTCGCCGATGTGCGCAGTCGCCCGCTGGGAGGCTTTTCCGGAGGAATGAAGCAGAGAGTCGGCATCGCTCAGGCGCTGCTCAACGATCCACAGCTTCTCATCGTCGATGAGCCCACGGCCGGACTCGACCCCGAAGAGCGCGTCCGTTTCCGCAACCTGCTCTCTGAGCTCTCCGGCGAGCGCATCGTGATCCTCTCCACACATATCGTCTCCGATGTCGAGGCGACGGCCACCGACATCGCTCTCATCTCCAACGGTGCTCTCGTCGCCCATGCTGCGCCGGAAGAACTGCTGCGCCGGGTGGAAGGCCGGGTGTGGGAGTGGGTCGTGCCCAGCGCCGATCTGAATGCCGTGAAACAGTGCTACCGCATCAGCAACACAGCGCGGCGCAGCGACGGCGTCCACGTGCGCGTGCTCACAGAAGAGCCCCCCGCCGGAGCGCAGCCCGTCGCACCCACACTCGAGGATGCCTACCTCGACTCGCTGTCGATCTATCGTGCGGGTGCCACCGCATGAAGCGTGGCCGCGTTCTCTGGCACCTGGTCAAGGCCGACTTTCTCGGTCGCGTCCGTCGCACCAGCTTCCTGGTCACTCTGGCCTTCGCCGTTTTCCTTGGCTACCAGACCTTTGCCGGCCACGTCGTTCTGCGGCTCGACGATTATCGCGGCGTCTACAACTCGGCGTGGGTCGGCGCGCTCATGGGCGTGGTCACCAGCTCGTTTCTCACTCTGGTCGGCTTCTACATCGTGAAGGGCGCGATCCTGCGCGACGAAACCACGCGCGTCGGCCAGATCCTCGCCGCCACCCCCATGAGCAAAAGCTTCTACACGCTGGCCAAATTCCTGGGCAACTTCGCGGTGCTCGCCGCTATGGTGTTCGTGATGGCAGCGGCGGCGCTCTGCATGCAGATGTTCCGCGCCGAAGACCGTGCGCTGCATCTTTGGACGTTGCTCTCTCCCCTGCTGCTCTACGCCCTGCCCGCGATGGCTTTCGTTGCCTCGCTCGCCGTTCTCTTCGAAACGCTGCCTGTGCTCCGCGGCGGCGTTGGCAACGTGATTTGGTTCTTCCTCTGGACCGCGCTGTTAGTCGCCGGAGTCGGCCCAGCGGTGTCGCGTGGCGACTCGCTCACCAGGGCCGACTACTTCCATGACTTCAGCGGCCTCCCCACCATGGTGGTCCAGATGCGAACGGAACTGCTGAAGGTCGACCCCGGCTTCCAGGACAGTATCTCCCTCAGCGTCGGGGGGAAACCGCCGCAGTATCGCTTTGTCTGGACCGGCATTC
>PMAD01000308.1 GCA_003152415.1 Acidobacterium sp. | reverse complement strand
GGACTGAGCTGCCGCGAGCTGATGAAGCGGATGAAGGCGGTGGGCGAGGAGCCGTCGGCGCTCGACGCCATTCTGATCACCCACGAACATCAGGACCACGTGCAGGGCATGGCGGTAACGGCGCGGAAGCTGGGAATTCCGGTGTATCTGACGGAGCCGACGCATCGTGCCTGGGTTCGGTGGATGACCCCGCAGAAACGGATCACTTACGCACAGTGGCTGGAGCAGCGCAGAGCGCAGGCAGACAGCGTTCAGCGGTCAGCGGTCAGCGATCAGACAAAACAGGGCACCGGGCTCAGGGCACCGGGCTCAGAAGACAGCGATCAGAAGACGGGCAGCGTTCGCTGCTCGGCCGACGTAGTCACTGAGCCGGATGAGGAAGAGAAAGCGGCGGCGGAAGAGGTGATCACTGAGGCTGCGCGCGAGCCGGAGAAGGACCCGACTTCCCTTCCCGCTGTGGAATATTTCCGGTCGGGGAGCGGGTTCAGGATCGGGGACATTGCGGTGACACCATTTACAACCCCGCACGATGCTGTTGATCCGGTGGGATTTGTGTTCGAAGCGGAGGGAGTGCGCATCGCCATTGCGACGGATCTGGGCTACATGCCATCTAACGTTCATGCGCACCTGCGGCGGGCGGACGTGCTGATGCTGGAGTCGAACCACGACGTGGATATGCTGCGGGACGGACCGTATCCGTGGTCAGTGAAGCAGCGGGTGATGTCACGGGTTGGTCACCTGTCGAACGACGCGGCTGCGGAGTTTCTGGCCAGGAGCTACGATGGCGGGGCTGCTTATGTGGTGCTCGCGCATCTTTCAGAAAATAACAACCTTCCGGAACTTGCACGAATTTCCGCGGAGCGGGCTCTGCGGGACAGGATGAGCTTGCTGGCCAACCACTTACTGCTGGCCGAACAGGACCGGCCGATGGAAGCTATTGTCCTGTAAGCCAACAGGGCTATAATTATCTGGAGCCGCCCCTTCCTTGGAATCTCACCTCAGGGCTGTCGGCCGGGCGTTGGCGAGGTGAGTGGAAAATGAGGACCTGAAACGATGAGCACTTGCACCGATTCGGTCGTCGGGGACATATTATCGAGCTGGCGTTATGACATTTCGGGGATTTCGCCCGAGATGCGCACTGATTACGAGGAACATCTGGCGACGTGTGCGTTTTGCCGGTCACGGCAGAGGCTGCACCGGACCATCGACGTTGCGCTGATCAGCCTCAGCACCTTGTGCATCGCGGCGTTTTTGCTGGCGCTGGCAGTGATCCACCACGTGGAGCCGCTGCGAACAGCGGCCAAAGTCATTCACCTGGAGCACACGGCGGTGGTGTTCACGCTGCAAGCGGCAGCGATTCTGGGGCTGCTGGCGTCGCTGGCCGCGTGGATTCTGGTGGCGATCGCGACTCCGGCGCCGGGGTACCTGACGGGCGTAGCAATGGAGCAGGCACGGGTGCTGCAGGATCGGATTCCTGAGGAACTGCGCAGCCGGTTGCGGGCGTAGCGCGCGTCAGTCGAGTCAGCGCGGCGAAGCTTCCCTTTAGAAACCAGTGAGACCGGGTTGTGCCTGGGCCAGGACATTCCCGCGCGGCAGGAAATCGCTGCCAGTCGTGCGAGTAGCTCCCAGGGCGCCGTCCGGCGTGCAGGGTGATCGATGTCACATGCAGAATGGGGCCGGCTCTGCGACCATTTTTCCATTGACCCTGGAATTGGGCGGGCGGATAGGAGCTGACCATGTTGATCTCCATCGATGTGATCCGTTATGGCGCGGGATACGATGCGGCGGGCCACTGGCACGAGGCGAGAGCCGATTATGTGTCGCCTCAGGAACGGGAAAAGGAGCGAGCCATAATGGCTCCGGCCCGCGGCGCGATTTGGGGACTGACGCTGAGCGGGGTGCTGTGGGTTGGGTTGGTGGCGGCGGTGCGGGGCGTGTTGATGCTGATCCGCTAAGTTCGGTTGGGGCTGGAGGGGCGCCGTCGTCACGGCGCCCTTTTTGCATTGGGCTCGAATCGGGAAGCGGATGGACCTAGCGACGGCCCTCTTCGCCAGTCGGCGGAGTGGTGAGCGGCTGCTCGTCCTTCGCCTCCACGATGGAGTCGTCGGTGGTGGGACGGCCGTTGCAGTCGCTCTTCGCGCCGAGGGAGTTTTTGCTGCCAGCGGGGGCGTTGCGGTCGGTGGTGGTGGAGCACGGGTCGGGTGCGGAGGTTGCGGGTTTGGGTGTTTCGGTGCGGGTTGGGGTCATGGGATTCTCTCCTGCTAACGACAGAGGGTAGGATGCGAGGATTCTGTTCGGGGCAGTGTTTAAGAGTGGTCGGCGACTTCGGAGGTAAAGAGCCTTTGTTATACTTGCTGAGGTCGCTGGGTGAGCGCAGCGGTTGTGGGTGGTGCTCCCAGGACGACTCCTCTCCTTGCTGGAACCCTCCGGCGGCCAGGTAGCTCAGTGGTAGAGCGCGGCCCTGAAAAGGCCGGCGTCGGCGGTTCGATCCCGTCCCTGGCCACCACTCCTGTGACTTTGAGATGGGCACGCGCCAGAGTTGCGCCGCTCGTGGAGATGCGGTCGATCTGGCGAAGGGTGTGTCGCGAAGGTCGTCGGTGGGCAGGGAATTCTGCGGCTCCGTGATTTGCTGCGAGTCGGCCCAGGTGCCGATCCAGAGCTGGTCTTTGGCGCTGGCCTGGCCTGGGCTGGCACGCCGGGAAGAAATGCGGCGAGAAGGAGGGCTATGGGCGCGAGGATTTTTGCTGAGTTACGTTTGGGATGAACTAGTATGGGTGCCGAACTAAATCCATTTTACTGCGGGGCAAGAATAGCACCATGGCGATTTCAACGCGTGTGCTGCGGATGCTGATGGGGCTCTCGATGATTGCGATGTTGGCTGTGATGGCGCGGGCGCAGAACTCCTCGCCGCCGCCTCCGGTGACGTTCACGGCGGATCAGGATCACCAGAACATGATGGACCAGCTTGGGATCAAGGCGCTGCGGCCGGGGCCCGCTGGGGACGAAAAAGCGCCGAACCACGCGAACTACGATGAGTCGAAGGCGAACCCGTTTCCCAATGTGCCTGACGCGCTGACGCTGAACAACGGCACGAAGGTGACGTCGGCGGAAATGTGGTGGAAACAGCGGCGGCCGGAGATTGTGGAGGGGCTGGAGGAGTATGTGTACGGGCGGATGCCGCGGGACGTGCCGAAGGTGACATGGTCGGTGACGGCCAGCGAACGGGAGATGGTCGGATTCCATCCTGTGATCGCGAAGGAGCTGGTGGGGCAGGTGGACAACTCCTCGTATCCGGCGATCAGCGTGAATCTGCGGATGACGCTGGTGACGCCGGCGGATGCGAAGGGGCCGGTGCCGGTGCTGATCATGTTCGGGCCGAGCGGATTTCCGTCGCCGGTACAGCCTTCGCCGTCGGAGCTGGAGCGTCTGAACACGGCGATGAAGGCGTTGCTAGTGCAGCAGGACCCGTCGCTGAAAGATGTGATCGAAAAGCATCCGGGGTGGGATCCGATACGAGCCGTGCCGTTTCAGTTTCCGCAGATGAATGCGGATGGGGATCCGCCGAACGAGTGGGAGCTGATTGCGGCGGGGTGGGGATTTGCGAAGCTCGATCCTGCGAGCGCGCAGGCCGATGATGGTGCGGGGATGACGCGAGGGATTATCGGGCTGGTGAACAAAGGGCAGCCGCGCAAACAGGATGACTGGGGTGCGCTGCGGGCCTGGGGATGGGCGGCGGGACGGGGACTCGATTATCTCGAAACGGATCCGGCGGTTGATGCGAAGCATGTGGGGATCGAGGGCGTATCGCGGTATGGCAAGGCGGCGCTGGTGACGATGGCGTTCGATCAGCGATTTGCGATGGTGCTGGTGGGATCGTCAGGCAAGGGCGGCGCGACGCTGTTGCGGCGTAACTACGGCGAGGCCGTCGAGAGCCTGACGGGCGGTGAGTATTACTGGCTGGCGGGGAACTTTATCAAGTATGGCGCGTCGCAGGCGAGCTTCGGCAGCATGAACCCTGGGGACATTCCGGTGGATTCGAACGAGTTGATCGCGCTATGCGCGCCGCGGCTGACGTTTATCAGCTATGGGATTCCGGAAAAGGGCGACGCGCACTGGCTTGATCACCAGGGCAGCTGGATGGCGACCGTGGCAGCGAGCCCGGTTTGGACTTTGTTGGGCGCTCCGGGACTGAGCACGGCGGATTTGGATTACCACACGGCGAAGATGCCTGCGGTGAACGACGGGCTGCTCGGCGGCAAGCTGGCGTGGCGGCAGGATGACGGCGGGCATACCGATGCGCCGAACATGAAATATTTCATTCAGTGGGTGGATCAGAACATCGGCTACCCGCGAACAGGGGCCCAGTAACGGGGTGACTCACAAGGGATTCCTTCGCGCCGCGTGGCTCGTTCGGCGGTGCAGGAAAGCAGGGCAACATAATTACGGCAGACATTGACGGCTTACGGCAGACATTGACGGCGGGTATTCGCACGAGAAAGACGCGATACACTTGTGCCACAGTTGACCCTTCCCTTTCGAGGAAATTGAAACGTCCATGCCATTGACTCGCCGTGCGTGTGTTGTTTCTCCTGTGCTGGCTGCCTGCGTTCTCTTCTCGTGCTGCTTTCGACTAACGGCTCAGGCCACTGCTCCGGCTTCGCCCAGTGAGGCGCGGGCGGCGCGAGCGTTTGAGGAAGCGAGGAAAGAGGGTCCGGCGGCGCTGCGGGTATTTTTGTTCAGGATGCCGAAGGGCGGCGATCTGCATAACCATCTGGGCGGGGCGGTGTATGCGGAGACGTTCATCCGCGAGGCGGGCGAAGACGGGATCTGCGTGGACGCGGTGCGGCTGAAGATGGATGCCGAGCATCACGCTCCGGATTGCCCGGCCGGCGAGCCCGCGGCGAGGGATGTTCCCTCGAATCAGCATCTCTATGACGAACTGATCGACGCGTTTTCGATGCGGACGTTTGTGCCGGTGACGGGCGAGTCGGGACACGATCACTTCTTCGATGCGTTCGGGCGTTTTGGCGACGATAAGCGATTCACCGGGGAGTGGATCGACGAAGTGGCATCGCGGGCGGCGGCGCAGAACGAGCAGTACCTGGAGCTGATGCAGACACCTGGATTCAGACCTGCCGCCACGGCGGGACTGCGCATCGGCTGGAACGGCGACGCCGCTCGGCTGAAAGAGGCGCTGCTGGCCGATGAGGGATTTCGCGGCAATGTTGGCAGCGCGCGCGAGGAATACAGCGAGGCGCTGCGGAAGGGGAACGAGATCGAGCATTGCGGGAAAGCGGACGCGCGGACTGGGTGCAAGGTGAAGGTGCGTTTCTTGTTTCAGGTACTGCGCGGATTTCCGCCGGAGCAGGTGTTTGCGCAAACCCTGTTGGGGTTCGAGGTTGCTTCTGCTGATCCCGATGTAGTGGGAATTAATTTTGTAATGCCCGAGGACGGGTATATTTCGATGCGGGATTATGCGCTGCAGATGAGGATGCTGGACTATCTCCACGGACAGTATCCGAAAGTGCATATCACGTTGCATGCCGGTGAGCTGAACGCGGATATGGTGCCTCCGGACGGGCTGAAGTTTCATATTCGGATGGCGGTGGAAGAGGGGCACGCGGAGCGGATCGGGCACGGCGTGGACGTCATGTATGAGGACCAGCCCGGGGAGCTGATGAAGGAGATGGCGGACCGGCACATAATGGTCGAGGTAAACCTGACCAGCAACGACGTGATTTTGAATGTGAAGGGAAACGATCACCCATTCATGCTGTACCGGAAGGCTGGGGTGCCGGTGGCGCTGTCGACGGATGATGAGGGCGTCTCGCGGATCGATCTGACACATGAATATGTGCGTGCGGCGGATACGTATCCGCTGAGTTATCACGATTTGAAGCTGATGGTGCGTACATCGATTGAGCACAGTTTTTTGCCCGGCGACAGTCTTTTTGAGCGCGTGACGCCAGAGAAGCTGGAAACGCCGGTTGCGGCATGCAGAAGGCAGCTAGGTGCGGAGACGCCCGCAGGAGTATGCGCGACGCTGGTGCAAGGCAGCGAAAAGGCGCAGCAGGAGTGGGAACTGGAGCACAGGTTCCACGTTTTCGAGGCAAGCTTCTGAGCGAGACAGCGACCAACGCGCGATGAGAATCGTTTTTTCGACCTATGGCACGTTTGGCGATGTGAATCCTCTGATCGCCCTGTCGCTGGAACTGAAGCGGCGCGGGCACTATCCGGTGCTGGCGGTGCCGGAGATGTTTCGCCCGAAGATCGAGCCGCTGGGGATCGGGTTCGCGCCGGTGCGGCCGGAGCAGGACCCGAACGACACGCGGCTGATCGCGATGATCTACGACATCAAGCATGGGACGGAAACGGGGCTGCGGAAATTTCTCTTCCCTGCCCTGCGCGAAAGCTATGCGGATTTGCTGGCGGCGGTGGAGGCCGAGGGCGGCGCGGACCTGCTCGTGACGGGCGAGCTGGCATACGCTGGGCCGATCGTCGCGGAGAAGACGGGCGTACCGTGGGCATCGTATGTGCTGGCGCCATTTTCGTTTTTCTCGGGATACGATCCGCCGGTGCTGCCACCGTATCCGACGCTGGGAAAGATGCAGGAGGCGGTGCCTGCGCTGGGACACGTTGTGGCGCGCTTCGCGAGGTTCGTGACGCGGAAATGGCCGGAGCCGGTGTATGCGCTGCGGCGCGAGCTGGGGCTGGCGCGGGGGAAGGATCCTATCTTTGACGCGAAGCACTCGGAGATCCTGGTACTGGCGCTCTACTCTTCGGTGATGGGCGCGCCACAGCCGGACTGGCCACCGTCAGCGAAGATCACGGGCTTCGCGTTTTATGACGGGACAGGTGACGAGGGGCGATTGCCGCCGGAACTGGCGGCGTTTCTGGATTCTGGACCGGCACCGCTGGTGTTCACGCTGGGCTCGGCGGCAGTGATGCACGCTGGCGATTTTTACGAGCAGAGTGCGCAGGCGGCGGAAAGTCTCGGGCAGCGAGCGGTGCTGCTGATTGGGGCGGACGATCGGAATCTGCCCAAGCGCAAGCTGCCGGAGACTATTTGTGTGGCACGCTACGCGCCATATTCCCAGATTTTTCCGCGGGCGTCGGTGATCATCCACCAGGCAGGAATTGGAACCACGGCGCAGGCTCTGCGCGCGGGGCGGCCGATGCTGGTGATGCCGTACAGCCACGATCAGCCCGACAACGCGCGGAGGGTGCGGCGGCTCGGCGTGGCCGAGGTGCTGGGACGGAAGCGATACAAGGCGAAGCCGGCCGCGCGGCTGATCCAGCAACTGCTCTCGGACAGCGCTTATGTGTCGTGCGCGAGCGCGGTGGCGGCGAAGATCGCCGCGGAGAATGGGGCGATTACAGCATGCGATTCCCTGGAGGCCATGCCCCGGCGGCCTTAGCGTGCGGCCGGCTGGGCCGCCCAGACGGCAGCGTGAACGTTTTTCCCGTCGAGGTAAAACGTGGAGAGGCCGAGCATATCGGTGCGGAATGTGCGGACGTGGGGACCTGGAGATGCTCGAGGACCTCGTGGCGGGGATGGCCGTAGAAATTGCGACGGCCGACGGAAATCGCGGCCCAGGACGGCGAAACAGCGGCCAGGAACTCGGGGGTGGTCGAGGTTCGGCTGCCATGGTGGCCGACTTTGAGGAAATCGGAGTGGAGATCGCCTTCGGTGAGCATGCGGTCTTCGCTGGGCGACTCCGCGTCGCCTTCGAGCAGCGCTGTAGTGCTTCCGTAGCGCATTTGTAACACCAGCGAGTCGTTATTGCCCGGCATGGCGGCAGGATGGTAACCGGGCTCGGGAGCAAGGACGCGGATGCGGACGCCGTCGAAGGTGAAAATGTCACCGGCGGCGTGACGAATGATGCCTGTGCCGGTGGTGTGGGCTTCCGCGAGGACCGCGTCGTAGAGTGCGGAGTGGGGATTGATGCCGATCCACAATTCGCGCGGGCGAAAGTTGGCCAGGACTGCTGACATGCCACCGATGTGGTCGGCGTGGGCGTGCGTGATGGCGACCGCGTCGAGACGGCGAATGCCGCGCGACCAGAGAACGGGCGAGACGACGTCCTCGCCCACATCGAAATTGGAGGAATGGGCGCCGGGGTCGATGGCGTTGGGACCGCTGGCGCCGACAATGCCGCCTGCATCGATGAGGAGGGTTTTGCCATGGGGGGTGACGACGAGGATTGAGTCCCCCTGGCCGACGTCAATCGTGGAAACTTCCAGAGTTGCGGCGCGGTGCAGAATCGGCCGCGGAAAGACTGTAACAGCGGTTGCGACAAGAAAAGCGGCGGCAGCGGCTGTCAGCGCGAAGCGTTTCAGGCGAACGAGCAGCAGGGCAGCCGTACTGAGAGCAATGACGGCGGCAATGGCATTGGGTTGCGGCGCGGGAATGCGAAGATCACCGAGACGCATGGCTCCGAAGGCGACGACGAGCGCGTGGACTCCGTGGAGGAGGAGCGCCACGGCCGTGGCGGGAATGAGGGCGAGCTTTGGAAGAGTCAGGACCAGCAATAGCGTAAGAAGGGCGAGAGGCAGCAGGATTCCGAGCAGAGGAACAATGAAGATATTGACCGGCAGAGCGACGGCCGTAACGCGGTGGAAGTAGATGGCCATGGGGAGGACAAGGAACAGCTCGATAGCGAGGGAGGTGGTGACGAGCTCGGCGATGAGGAGAGCCAGACGGACGGTGCGTGGGAAGAGGCCGAGTGCAAGTCGGGCGCCCAGCAGAGGACGCACGGCGGTCGCGAACATGCGAATGGTCACGCGGAATTGCGCGATGCGCGGTGGGAGCGAAGGGTCAAGGGGAAGCAGCCAGAAGTCTCGGGTGGCGTGAAGAAACGGGCCGAAAGTCTTCTCAGCAACTGGGACGGCAATGCCGGCGACAGCGAGGACGGAGAGCAGCGTCATCTGGAAGCCGGCGTCGAGGATTGCAGCGGGATTGACGGCGAGCATGACGAGGGCGGCGAATCCGATGGCGTTCAGCCGATGACGTTCTCGCCAGAGCATGCGGCCGCAGAGGTAGAGCGTGACCATCCAGAAAGCGCGCTGGACGGGCTGACCGAAACCGGTGAAGAGCGCGTAAGAGAGGGAGAGGGCGATGGTCGCAAGGGATGCCGCGATGCGCGGCAAGCGGACGCGGCGGGTGATCCAGAAGACCAGACCGGCAAAGATGGCGAGGTGCATGCCGGAGACGACGAGCAGGTGGAAGGAACCGGTGCGCTCGAAGCCGACGCGGAGGCGGTGACCGAGGAGGGTGCGGTCGCCGGTAAGCATGGCGGTGAGCATCGCGGCGTCGTCGTGAGAAAGGCGGAGAACCCTGGGGATTCGCGAGCGGATGGGTTGGTCGGCGAGGCCAACGAGGCGTTCGCTGGCGACTTGCTGGATGGCATGCAGGCGGCATGAGAGGTTGGGGCCGGCATTCGTCACAACGACGGTTACATTGTCTGCGTGCGCGCTGCCGAGGGCGGCGATCCCCTGCTGGCGGAGCCAGGCGGACGCGTCCCAGACGCCGGGGTCGAGGAAGCGCTCTTCGGTGTGCATAGCGACGGGCCCGTGTAGAGCCTGGCCACAGGCGAGGTTTGGGAACGCAAACTCGGCTGGCGCGTAGAGAGTGAGGCGAAGGCCTTCTGGCGACGGGAGCTCTTTGTTGTCGACGGCGGTGACACGCAGGTCGATTTGCTGGCTGTGCTCGTGGCGGACGACGTCGGAATAGGGCGCAAAGGTATCGATAAGGCGAAGCGGGACACTCCGCACGATGCTGCCATCGACGATGTGGGTGGTCTCGATGCCAAGGTGACGTATTGAGGGAGTCGAAGTCGGCGTTGCGAAGGCGATTCGCTCGAGGGGAGTTGTGGTGGGAGAACGGGGCTGAACTTCGGCGCAGAAGAACCCGAGGAGCACGCAGAGGGCTGCGGCGGCGAGCGGGGCCGCACGGGTAGCGCGGGAGGCGGCAATCTTAGCGACGATGAAGAGCAAAGCCAGAGCAACAAGGAGATGGGCAGGCTGGAGCCAAAGGCGTTGCGCGACTACGTCCCCGCAGACGAAACAGGCGGCCATGAAGAGTCCTGGGGCGGTGAGCGTGGGGAGGGTTTTGGCATTTGCGCGCGCGGCTTTCGCCGGCGCAGACGTGACGATGCTTTCCGGAATGGCGAGGGAGGTGGCCATCGCAGGGGCTCGCCTCCGGTCAGTTCAGTCCAACGACAGATGGGTCACGGACTCGATGTGATAGGTCTGCGGGAACAGGTCCAGCAGATGCATCTTTCTGAGGCGATAGCCGGATTCTAGCAACGCAGCGAGGTCGCGGCTGAGCGTAGCGGGATCGCAGGAAACGTAAGTAATCTTGCGCGGGCGGATTTTTCCGAGAGCGGTGGTGACGTCGCGGAGGAGGCCGGCACGAGGTGGGTCGACGACGACGAGGTCGGGAGCGGACTGACGGTGCTGGCGGGCCTGACGCAGGAAGGCAGCCGTGTCAGAGGCGACGACACGGTGTTTGGCTCCGCGAAGGTTTTCGCGGAGATCGCGGACAGCGGAGGGAGACGACTCCACGGCGGTGATTGCGGAGAAAGTCTCGGCCAGAGGGAGCGAGAAGAGGCCGACGCCGGCATAGAGATCCCACGCCGCGCCGCCAGATTCGCCGGCGGTGACGAGCTGGACGAGCGGGTCGATGAGGAAGCGATTGACCTGAAAGAAAGATGCGAGGCTGACGCGGTAGCAGTGCGTGCCGGAGAAGTATATGAGCGACTCTGCACCGGAATGGGCGAGGAGCCGGGTGGTGGTGCGGGCTTTTTCCATGGCAAAAATGCCGAGTCCCTGGATTTCGGGGAGGAGTTGTCGCAGTTGCGGCGACATTTTGTCCAGAAATGAGTTTGCCTCGGAGGCTGGATAGTCGGTCCAGAGGGAAACGATAAGGACGGCTTCGTCAGGAGCGGCAAACAGCTCAATTTCGGTTACAAATGCGGCGAGTCCGAGGGCTTCCCCTTCCTGGCTGAGGGTTTCGATAGCGCGTTGCAGCACCGGACCGGCAATGGGGCAGGTGGTAACAGGCAGGTTGGTGTGCGACTTACGCAATTTGTAACAGAGAGAGAACGGATTTGCCTGGACATGGAGGCGGATCCGATTGCGGTAGCCGAGGGGCTCAGCAGCCACGGCCTCAATGTCCGGGATTTCGCGGATGCGAGCGCGCTCGAGGGTTTCGCGGAGGATGGCGCGCTTCATTTCGACTTGAGCAGCGTAGCTCGCATGCTGATAGTGGCAACCGCCGCATTGGCCAAAGTACGCACATGGAGGCACGGTGCGCGCTGGGCTGGGATCGAGGACCGATTGAAGCTCCGCGGTGGAAAAGCCGCCTTTGTCGGCGACGATTTCCGCTTCGACGGTTTCACCGGGGAGGGTGAAGGGGACGAAGATGGCTTTGCCATCGGCGCGGGCAAGACCGGCTCCGCCATAGACGGCTTGGTCGATGAGCAGATTCAATCCTGCCTCATGTAGAAGAGGCTCAGGCGCGGGAGATTGTGCTTCTCAAGCAGACGCTTGTGAAGGAATTGCTGCTCGATCTGGCGAATCTGGACCGCCTGCATGCGGCGGCGATACGGGGCGAGTTCCTGGGCGCTCTGCTCGCGGAGGGCGGTGAGTTCGGCTTCAGAAGTTGTTACGATGAGGGCGTTGAGGAGTTTCTCCTCGAGGACGGTGAGGTTGCGCTCGAGGTCCTCGAGGTTGGGTGCGGATTCAGGGGGTGTCGCGAGTACGGTGAGACGGTCGGCGATTTCCGCCGCGGTTTGCGCTGCGAGACCGGTGAGGTTCGCGGATTTGAGTGCGGCCGCAGCCTGGGTTAGGTGAGCAGCGATGCGATCCCATTCGAGGCCTGCGCTGGCGGCGTCGGATTGCGGCTTTGCGATGCCGAGCGAGGCCTCGCGCATGTCTTCGGCGGCGGTCATCACTTCCTGGGCGCACCATACGAGGCCGTTGATGCGGCGCACGGTGCGGTGTTTGCGCGCGTCGTAGCGATCGAAGGCGGTATCGATGCCGCGGAGGACGGCTTCCAGTGGGATGCCCGCCTCGCGCCAGGTTTCGATGAGCGCCCAGTCGAGCGTGGAGAGGAGAAGTATGGAACCGCGGCGGCGCTGGAAGTGCTCCTCGATTTCAGTGAAGTAGTTGAAGTAGTTTTCCACGGCGTTACGCGCCGGAGGTGCGGGCTGGCTGCGGCTCGGAGTGCGCCGAGTTGCGAGCGGCGCGATTGCGGTCGTAGATGAGGCGCAGGCCTTCGAGGGTAAGTCGGTCGTTGACCTCGGAGATGTATTTCGATTCGCGCGCGATGAGGTGGGCGAGGCCGCCGGTGGCCACGCATTTGGTTTCGGGTCCGAGCTCGGCCATCATGCGCTCGAGGATCGAGTCGACCAATCCGATGTGGCCCCAGAAGAGGCCGATCTGGAGATTGTCGACAGTGTTGGTGCCGATGATCTTGGCGGGGCGGCGAATTTCGACACGCGGGAGGCGCGCGGCGCGGGCAAAGAGGGCTTCGGCCGAGATGTTGAGGCCGGGAGCGATGGCGCCGCCGAGAAATTCGCCCTTCTTCGAGACAACGTCGAAGTTGGTGGCGGTGCCGAAGTCCACGACGATGGTGGGGCCTCCATATTTGTGGAACGCGCCGACGCAGTTGGCGACGCGATCGGCGCCGACTTCGCCAGGATTGTCGGTGAGGATGGGCAGACCAGTTTTGACGCCGGGCTCAATGAAGAGCGGCTTCTGGGCGAAGGTGCGCTCGCAGAACTGGCGAAGGATCCAATCGATGGGAGGAACGACGGAAGCGATGACCACTCCGCGAATGGCGCTGGTCTCGACCTTTTCGTGCTGAAGAAGGCTGCGAATGAGGATGCCGTACTCGTCGGCGGTCTGACCCTGGCGCGTACTGATGCGCCATGTGGCGCGCAGATCGCCGGTACGGCCGTCGGGGGCGAACGCGTAGAGCGCGATCACGGTGTTGGTGTTGTTGACGTTGAGCACCAGGAGCATGGTTTTGATTTTATGCGCTCGCTGTGCTGGGTTCGAAATTATGGTGGGCCGGATTCGCGGACGCCGCCGGAAAACACGGTGCGCAGGCCCTGAGGCGTGCGGACCAGGAGAAAGCCGCGGGGGTCGAGACCTTCGGTGATGCCGGTGAATCCGTCGCTTTCGTCGATTCGGACGCGCTTGCCGCGAATCCAGGTGGAGCTCCGTTCGAGACGGTTGCGGATGCTTTGCGCGGCGGCCTGGAGGTCAGCGGGTGCGGTGAGGGCGGCGAGTTCGGCGTCGAGCGATTGCAGCAAGGCGAGGAGCAGGTCCTGGCGAGGCCAGTTGCGGCCGGTCTCAAGGAAGAGCGAAGTAGCGAGGGGGCGGAGATCTTCGGGGAACTGCTGCTGGTGAACATTGATGCCGATGCCGATGACCGCATGGCGGACGCGGTTGACTTCCGCGTTGAGCTCAGTGAGGATGCCGCAAAATTTGCGTGGGCCGAGGAGGAGGTCGTTGGGCCAGCGAAGATCGGGCTGGAGCGAGGTGACGGTGCGGATGGCATTGTGCACGGCGAGGCCGGCGGCGAGCGAAAGCCAGAGGATGTCGGCGGGCGGGATGAGGGGACGAAGAAGGATGCTGACGTAAAGTCCGGAACCGGGCGGCGAGGTCCAGGCGTGGGTGCCGCGGCCGCGGCCTTGCGTCTGCTCGTCGGCGAAGAAAACGCTGCCGTCGGGAGCGCGGGATTCGGCCTGTTGCATGGCTTGGGTGTTGGTCGAGTGAATCGACGGGAAGAAGTGGAGCTTGCCGGCGAAGCGCGAGCCTGTGAGAGCAGCGTCGAGGCTTGGGATGTCGAAGGGATCAGCGGGGCAAGGGTCGGAAGTCGGGGCGGGCACCGCTTTAGTAGATCTCCGCAGTGATGCGCATGGAGAGATCGACGGCGGGAGCGGAGTGAGTGAGAGCGCCGACCGAGATGTAGTCGGGGCCGGCGAGGGCGTATTTGTGGATGTTCTCGAGGGTGATGCCGCCGGAAGCTTCGATGGGAATTTCGAAGCCGCGCTCGCGGACGATGTCGACGGATTTCTTGACCTCCGTGGGGGTCATGTTGTCGAGCAGGAGGGACTCCGCACCGTGGTCGAGGGCAAGCGTGAGCTCGGCGATGTTGCGAACTTCGATGTCGATGGTCTGGCCGAGCTTGCGGCGCTCTTTGGCGCGGGCAAGAACTTTCTCGATGCCGCCGCCGAGGGCGATGTGGTTGTTCTTGATGAGAATGCCATCGGAGAGATCGAGGCGATGGTTTTCGCCGCCGCCACAGCGGACAGCGTATTTGTCGAGGATGCGCAAACCGGGGACGGTCTTGCGGGTGTCGAGGATTTTGGCGCCGGTGTCGCGGATTTCGTCAACGTAGCGGCGAGTGAGCGTGGCGATGCCGCTCATGCGCTGCATGAGGTTGAGGATGACGCGCTCGCACGCCAAAATGACACGGGCATTGTGACGAATCACGGCAGCGGCCTGACCTTTGCGCATGCGGACGCCGTCGAAGATCTCGGGGTGGCTGACCACTTCGTAGCGCCCGCTGGAGCGGCCATCGAGGCGCGCAAATATATCGAGAAAGCGGGGGATGCAGCCGAGACCGGCGAGAACGCACTCTTCTTTGGCGAGGACGGTAGCGGCCGCGCGGAGGCCAGGCTCAACGGTGAGCGATGTGGTGATGTCGCTGGTGGCCTTATCTTCGACGAGCGCCTGTTCGAGAATGGCCTCGATGCGGCGGCTTTTCCATTCCATGATCTATCCGCGGCCCTCCTGTGTGAGGTCGTCGAGGGCCTTGCGGGTTTTTTCGATGAGCAGGCGCGTATCCGCTTCCATTTTTCTCAGGCCTTCGATGACGTGAGGCGGAGCCTTTTCGAGAAACGCGGGATTGCTGAGCTGGCGTTCCGCGGAGGTGAGGCCTTTTTCGAGTTTGGCCAGTTCTTTGGCTAGGCGCTCCCGCTCGGCGGGTATGTCGATGGCTGGGCTGTAGTCGATTGAGATATCAAAGTGCGATTCAGATCGAACATTGGGTCCGGAGAGAGGCTCTGTTGCAATTTGCAAGCTTGAAATCCGCGCCAATTGTCGAAAAATGTCCTGATGCGGGAGTATATAGCCCATGGTGAGAGAACCGGTTTGCGGGCTGCAGAAAATATGCGCTAGAACAAATTCTTTTTCTGTGACCGCCCTGTCCTTCCGAAGTTTCCGGGCGGCGACGACTACGCTCTGAATGACCGCCATCTCTCCGCGGTCACGGCCGAACCTCATGCCTATGCGCTGGAGTCCGTCAAGAAACTTCTCCAGCCCTGAGGTGGGATATCGGGTAAGAGCAATCGACTTCGTGGGCGGTTCGTCATCGTAAAGTGCGTGCCAAAGTTCTTCAGTGATGAAGGGCATGAAGGGTGAGAGCAGGCGCAGAGCCGATTCGAAGGCCTGGAGTAGCGTGGTGAGCGCGGATTTGGTTGCGCTCTTGTTGGCGGAGTCGGCGAAATCGAGACGGAGCTTCACGATTTCGAGGTACCAGTCGCAGAAATCGCCCCAGAAAAACTGATAAATCTTGTTGGCAGCCTCATCGAAGCGATAATCCGCCAAAAGAACGTTTGCCTGATGGGCTGTAATGGTGAGCTGTGCCACTATCCAGCGTGCTTCAACTGGGTCATCGTCACCCACTGCTGGCAATTGCCCAAGTGACGAGTGATCGACTTCAATGCCAGCTTCGCGGGCGCGCTCGACGT
>PMAD01000215.1:4277-6350 GCA_003152415.1 Acidobacterium sp. | reverse complement strand
TCAGATAGCCGGTAGCCTGTAGACGGTAGCGAAGACCTAAAGAGCGGCAGCTAAGAAGCGGTCAGCGGAGAAGCTGTTAGCGAAAGACTTTTTGCGAAAAGCCTTTAGCGAAAGGCGTTTGGCGAAAAACGCTTAGCAAGAGCGAGCTCGGAACACCCCCAAAACCCCGAAGAGCACAGCCCGAAGAAAAGCGACCTGTTGCTTTCCCAAAGGAAGTGTGGCATGCTCTTCCTGTTGGAAACCAAAAGAGGGGCATGAAACAGAAAACAGATGTTCTGCAGGGCACGCTGGGACTGATGGTGCTGAAGACGCTGGATGTGCTGGGGTCGCAGCACGGNNGGCACGCTGTATCCGGTGCTGCTGAAGCTGGAGCAGGAAGGCGCGATTGAGTCGGAGTGGGGCGCGTCGGAAAACAATCGGCGGGCGCGCTTCTATCGACTGACGCGGGCGGGGCGCAAGCTGCTGGAGGCGGAGACCCGCGACTGGGAGCAGACGGCAGCGATCATCGCGAGGTTCTTTGAAGTGAAGGCGGAGGATCTGCCATGAGATTTCTCCGGCGGTGGTCGACGCGGGTGCGGAACTTTACGACGGGGCAGCGGGATGACCAGCGGCTGCGCGAAGAGATGGAGCAGCATATCGCGCTGCAGACGGATGAGAATCTGCGCGCCGGCATGTCACCCGTGGAGGCGCGGCGGCAGGCGGTGCTGAAGTTCGGAGGGGTGGGGACAGTGAGAGAGGATTACCACGCGGAGCAGGGGCTGCCGTTCTTTGAAAACCTGATTCAGGATTTGCGCTACGCGCTGCGCATGCTGGCGAAGTCGCCGGGCTTTTCGGCGATTGCGATTCTGACGATGGCGCTGGGGATCGGGGCGACAACGGCGATTTTCAGCCTGGTGAATGCGACGCTGCTGCATCCGCTGCGGTTTCCGCACCCGGAGGAACTGGTGCGGATCGAGGACGATCTGCCTGGCGCGGGCGTTACGGACGCGGGTATCTCGGTTCCGGAGTTTAAAGATCTGCAGCGTTCGGGAATTTTTCAGTATGCTGTGCTGCAGATTTTCGGGTCGGTGAACCTGACGGGTGCATCGCAGCCATCGCGGGCTCAGTATGAGGGGGTGTCGCCGGCGTATTTTGCGATGCTGGGTGTGAAGCCGGAGCTGGGGCACACGTTCGATCCGCAGGATCAAACTCCGGGGTTCACGCTGGAGACGGTGATCAGTGACGGGTTGTGGAAGCGGGCTTACGGGAGCGATCCGCACATAGTGGGAAGAAGTTTGCGCGGGGACAACGATTTGTACCGGATCATCGGGGTGATGCCGCCGGGTTTTCGCGACCCGGGGCGAACCGTGGGCGAGAGGAACACCGAAGTGTGGGCGGCGACGGGTTTTTCGGCGGATCCGGCTCCGCCCCCGAACCGCAGTTTGCGGGCGCCCCTGGAAACGGTCGGGCGCCTGAAGCCGGGGGTCACGATGGCAGCGGCGCAGAGCCAGCTGGACGCGTGGGTGGCTTCGTTGCGGAAGCAATTTCCGGACGATTATCCAGCCGACAGCAGGTGGACGGTGCGATTGGTACCGCTGAAGGAAAACGTGGTAGGCAACGTTCGGCAGCCGCTGATCCTGCTGTTGGGCGCGGTGGCGCTGGTGCTGCTGATCGGCTGCGTGAATGTGGCGAATCTGCTGCTGGCACGGGCCAGCGCGCGATCGCGGGAGATGGCGGTGCGTCAGGCGCTGGGAGCGGCACGCAAACGGCTGGTGCGGCAGTTGCTGACTGAGAGCCTGCTGCTTTCGCTGCTGGGGGGAGTGGCGGGGTTGGTGATTCTGTTCTGCATGAAAGGATTTTTGCTGCGGCTGATTCCGGAGAGCCTGCCGCGGCTCAACGACCTGTCGATTAACTGGACGGTGATGCTGTTCGCGCTGGCGGTTTCGATCGCAGCCGGGGTCATTTTTGGGCTGGCGCCGGCGAGGCAGGCGGGGCGCGTGGATTTGGCGCACACGCTGAGGGTGGAGGGGCGTGGGTCGAAGGGTTCCACGGAGCAGACGCGGACGCGGCGGGTGCTGGTGGTGACGGAGTTTG
>PMAD01000215.1:0-4226 GCA_003152415.1 Acidobacterium sp. | reverse complement strand
AGTGCAGGAGGCGGCGCTGGGATCGGAGCCGTCGATTCCGCTGCACCACGACCGCAACAAGAGCGCGCTGATCGTGGAAGGACGCCAGACACAGAGCAAGCAGACTCCCCTGGTGGAGCGGTCGCAGGTTGCGCCGGAATATTTTCATTTGCTGGAGATTTCGCTGCTGCGGGGCCGTCTGTTCAACCAGGGCGACGACGAGAATGCGCCGCTGGTCGCCGTGATCAACCAGGCGATGGCGGAGACTTACTGGCGGGGCGAGGATCCGCTTGGGAAGCGGCTAAAGCTTGGCCGTGGGAGGGCTGGGGTTGGCCAGCGTGCGAGCAAGAACTGGGTCACGATCGTCGGCGTGGTCGCGGATGCTCGAACCGAGTCGCTGGCGAACGCGAGCGTTCCGCAAATCTATCTGAGCCTGTACCAGGAGACGCCCAAGGAGCTGGCCATCTTTCTGCGTGGAGACCTGAATGCGAGTGCGATCCCGGAAGAGGTGCGGGCGATGGTGCAGTCCGTAGACCCGGAGCTGCCGGTTTACGGGGCGCAGACGCTGGACGACGCGGTGACGGCGTCGCTGGAGCAGAGACGATTCTCGATGGATATTGTGGCGGCGTTTGCGGTGACGGCGCTGCTGCTGGCGGCTCTGGGAATTTACGGAGTGATTTCCTACATCGTGAGCGAGCGCACGCGAGACATCGGCATCCGGCTCGCGCTCGGTGCGCAGAGGGGGAAGATCATGGCAATGGTTCTGCGCCAGGGACTGGGCCTGGCGATGGCCGGCGCCGTGCTGGGACTGGTGGGTTCGCTGATCGTGTCGCATCTGATGGCAGGGCTGCTGTACGGGGTGAGCTCGACCGATCTGCTGACGTTCGCGGGAGTCACGTTGGTGCTGACGGCGGTGGCGCTGGCGGCCTGCTATATTCCGGCGCGGCGGGCGATGCGGGTGGATCCGCTGGTGGCGCTGCATTACGAATAGCGGCGCTGGCGTGGTTTGCAAGGTGCAGATGGAGGATTGGAAATGAGATTCCTCAGGCGGTGGTGGACACGTATCGGAAACTTTGCGACGGGCCGGCAGGAAGACCAGCGGCTGCGCGAGGAGATGGAGCAGCACATCGCGCTGCAAACGGAGGCGAATCTGCGCGCGGGGATGGATGTGGAGGAGGCGCGGCGGCAGGCGATGCTGAAGTTCGGCGGGGTGGGGACGGTGCGGGAGGATTACCACGCGGAGCAGAGTCTGCCATTCTTTGAAAACCTGCTGCAGGATTCGCGCTTCGCGATACGCATGCTGGCCAAGTCGCCGGGGTTCTCGGCGATTGCGATTCTGACGATGGCGCTGGGGATCGGAGCGACGACGGCGATTTTCAGCCTGGTCAACGCCACGCTGCTGCATCCGCTGCGGTATCCGCACCCGGAGGAGCTGGTGCGGATCGAAGACGATTTGCCCGGTGCAGGCGCAGAGGACGCGGGCATCTCGATTCCGGAGTGGAGGGATCTGCAGCGCTCGGGGATTTTTCAGTCTGCCGCGCTGGAAGGATTTGGGTCGGTGAACCTGACGGGTTCGGCGCAGCCGTCGCGCATCCAGTTTGAGCCGGTCACGCCGGGATATTTTGCGATGTTGGGAGTCAAGCCGGAGCTGGGGCATACGTTCGATCCGCAGGATCCAACGCCGGGATTCAACCTGGACGTTGTGATCACCGATGGGTTGTGGAAGCGAGGTTTCGGCGGCGATCCGCATATTGTGGGAAGAAGTTTGCGGCTTGACAACGATTTATATCGGGTAATCGGGGTGATGCCGCCAGGTTTTCGGGATCCGGGACGAACCGCTGGCGAAAGGAATACGGAATTATGGGCGGCAGCGGGTTTTTCGGGGGATCCGGCTCCGCCACCGAACCGCAGTCTTCGGTTGATTCTGGAAACGGTCGCGCGCCTGAAGCCGGGGTTGACGGTCGCGGCAGCACAGAGCCAGCTGAACGCGCTGGTGGCGTCGTTGCAGAAACAGTTTCCGGACGATTATCCGGCCGACAGCAAGTGGACGGTGCGGCTGGTGCCTCTGAAGGAAAACGTGGTGGGCAACGTTCGGCAGTCGCTGATCCTGCTGCTTGGGGCGGTGGCGCTGGTTTTGCTGATCGGGTGCGTGAACGTGGCGAATCTGTTGCTGGCCCGCGCGAGCGCAAGGGGACGCGAGATGGCGGTCCGCCAGGCGCTGGGCGCGGCACGAAAGCGGCTGGTGCGGCAGTTGCTGACGGAGAGCCTGCTGCTTTCGCTGCTGGGCGGAGTGGCGGGATTAGCAATTCTGTTCTGCATGAAGGGATTCTTGCTGGGGATGATTCCCGATAGCCTGCCGCGGATGAATGACATTTCGATCAACTGGACCGTGATGGTGTTCGCGCTGAGCGCGTCGATCGCAGCCGGGGTCATTTTCGGGCTGGCGCCCGCGCGGCAGGCAGGGCGGTTGAATCTGGCAAGTACGCTGAGGGTGGAGGGGCGTGGGTCGAAGGGTTCCACGGAGCAGACGCGGACGCGGCGGGCGCTGGTGGTGACGGAATTTGCGCTGTCGCTGGTGCTGATGGTGGCCGCGGGGCTTCTGCTGCGCAGCTTCTGGGATTTGTACAAGACGCCGCTGGGGTTTAATCCGCAGCACGTGATGTCGGTTCAGCTGTGGCTGCCGGTGCCCAACGATCCGAAGACGGACATTTATGGAACGCCGGCGCAGGAGGCGGTGCTTGCGCGCGAATTGCTGCGTCGCGGCCGGGCACTGCCAGGAGTGCAGGAAGCGGCGCTGGGAGGGGATGGGTCGGTGCCGCTGCGCCACGACCGAAACGTGAGCCCGCTGATCGTGGAAGGACGCCAGACACAGAGCAAGCAGGCTCCTTTGGTGGAGCGGTCGGACGTTACGCCNNGCGCCCGAGGTAGCGGTAATCAACCAGGCGATGGCGGAGACGTACTGGCGTGGCGAGGATCCGCTGGGCAAACGGTTCAGGGTCAGCGCCAGGAGCAAGACCTGGGCCACAATCGTCGGCGTGATCGCGGATGCCCGCACCGAGTCGCTGGCGGAGGCGGGGGTTCCGCAGATTTACCTCAGCCTGTATCAGCGAATGCCCAAGGAGCTGGCGGTTTTTCTGCGCGGAGACCTGGACGCGAGCGCGATCCCGGAAGAGGTGCGCGCGATGGTGCAGTCCGTGAATCCGGAGCTGCCGGTTTACGGGGCGAAGACGCTGGACGATGCGGTTTCGTGGTCGCTGGAGCAGAGGCGATTCTCGATGGACATTGTGGCGGCGTTTGCGGTGACGGCGCTGCTGCTGGCGGCGCTGGGTATTTACGGCGTGATTTCCTACATCGTGGGCGAACGCACGCGGGACATCGGCATTCGCCTGGCGCTGGGGGCGCAGAGGGGGAAGATCATGGCAATGGTTCTGCGTCAGGGACTGGGGCTGGCGATGGCGGGCGCCGGAGTTGGTCTGGTGGGTTCGGTGATCGTGTCGCACCTGATGGCAGGGCTGCTGTATGGCGTGAGCCCCACGGATCTGCTGACGTTCGCGGGGGTCACATTGGTGCTGACCGCGGTGGCGTTGGCGGCGTGCTACATTCCGGCGCGGCGGGCGATGCGCGTGGATCCGCTAGTGGCGCTGCACTATGAGTAGCGATGGGAAGGAGAGACGATGAACATCGGATCGTGGAAATTCGGCCTCGGGTTTCGGGGCTGGAGGGGATACGTTCTTGCGCTGCTTTCGTTTTGCGCTGGATCGCTGGTGACCGCGCGGCTCATCCGTGTGAATGAAGTGAAAGCGGAGAGCGAGCGCGTCTACGAGCTGCGCATTTACCACTGTTTGCCGGGGAAGCTGCCGGCGATGGAGGCTCGCTTTCGCGACACGACTTCAAGACTGCTCGCCAAGCATGATCTGAACGTTGTGGGTTACTGGACAGCGGAGCCGGACGCTCCGGGGTGGAACGATACCTTCGTGTTTCTTCTCGCGCACTCGAGCCGAGAGGACGCGAAGAAGAACTGGGATGCGATGCGGGCCGACCCTGCATTCCAGGAAGTCATTAAGGCTGAACAAAAGGAGCCGATGCTGGACAAGTTGGACGTGACGTACATGCGTCCGACGGATTTCTCCCCGATGAAGTAGAGTCCTGGGCCACTGTTCGTTTCTGAACAGTGGGGGCCGATTGCGGACAATAGCCCTGTTTCTGGCCAAGCGGAACCTATTTCCTTTGAACAGCATAGCCCTGTG
>PMAD01000160.1:8841-9064 GCA_003152415.1 Acidobacterium sp. | reverse complement strand
GCCGCTCACCCGAGCGGCCTTTCACTTTTTGGAGGGAGGACCCTGTGATGCTTCTGCAAGCCGCTTCACTAACCCGACCGCGAGTACTGCGGCCCCACCCGAGGGCACCACGCCAAAAGGCACAGCCCAAGCGGCGTCTTTTCAATAACTTGCCGCAGTCCAAAAGGGCCCTCCCGCAACCCATGCAGATGCAACAACATGCCACAGTCCCAGACCAGGGGGG
>PMAD01000160.1:8586-8824 GCA_003152415.1 Acidobacterium sp. | reverse complement strand
CCCGGCTCCCGGCTCCCGGCTGCCTTTCAGAAGCTAAAACTAGCCTGCAACTGAATGCTGCGGTTGCCGCCTGTAGCCGACCCGAAGAACTGGCCAGCCAGCGACTGCGACTTGTCAAAATAAGCGCCCGGTTCCAGCACGCCGTTGTTCAGTTCCGGCGCCAGCACGCCGTTCGGCGTCCCGAAGTTCTCGTGGTTCAGGACGTTGGTCGCCCACGCAGAAAGGTTGAGGCTGTATG
>PMAD01000160.1:4290-8551 GCA_003152415.1 Acidobacterium sp. | reverse complement strand
CCGCCGCCACCACCAGAACCGCGCGCGCCTTCTTCCAGCTTCGGCCCGATGCCGATCACCTTGGCCAGCCGCGCATTCACGCTCACGTTCGAGGGTCCGGTGCCAACGCCATAAGGGATGATCTTCTCGCCGGTTCCGTAGGGATTAACGTCAAAGCAGCCGAGGCTGGTCTGCACGGTATTCGCTTCCGTGCAGCTCGCCGCGTACGTCGGCCGGCCATTGAACTGATTGTTCCCGGTCAGATCCTCACCGACGGTCACGTTGAACGGCGTGCCGGAATTGGCCACCACCATCGGAGAGATGGAAATCTGCCACGGGAGCATGAAGTTGCCGAAGACCATAAACCGATTCGCGACGTCGAAGGTGGTCCGTCCGTAGTCGAGGCCGGGAAAACTCGAAACCGACGGCACCGAGCCAACGCCGCTGGTGTCGCCATTGGCGTGGCTGTACGTGTAATTCGTAAAGAAGCTGAAGGTGCGGTAGGTCGCACGGAACGTCGTCATCAGCTGATGCTCTTTATAGAAGCCGCCAGACTGATACTGCAGATCGTTGGTGGTGGGTTCCACAACCGGCGTCGAAGGGTACTCGCCAGCCTGCGCCGCCGAAGCCGGAAAGACGGCGGCCGCGCTCAGATTGTCCGTGAAGTACTGGTGTACGCCCTGCGAATAGATGTAGGTGACGTTGCCGGTCATGGTCTTCGTGAGCTGCCGGTCGACGCCGATCGCGGCTTCCATATCGTTGGCCGCGTGCATATTGGGCGAGATGTTGTAGAAGGTGGGCGCATTCTTGCCCGTAGCGCTTCCCGGCGAACTCGAGGTGATGGGGGTCGGCTGGTTGGGATTGAAAGCGATGCCCGACGACTGGATGAACTGCTGCTCGTTCGACCCGTTTTCGTGGATGGTCTGAATCACGTAGGGAACGTTGGCGCCGAATCCGTTGGAGACGGTGAAACGCTGATAGAACCATCCGTATCCCGCGCGGACGACGGTTTTGGGCTGCTGCTTGCCACCGGAGCGGCCGAGAGCATAGGCCATGGTGATGCGCGGCGCCCAGTCGTCTTTGTCGTGGATCCAGTTCTGCGCCTCCCAGCGAACGCCGTAGCTGAAGGTGAAGCGCTGATTCACCTTCCAGTCATCCTGGTAGAAGAGCGCACCGTCGAAGAGCACAGCGCGCGCCACGGGATTGTTGATGTTGGTGTAGCTGTACTGGCGCGGTGTGCAGCTCGCAGCGGGCGGATTTTGCAGACACCCGACGAACGAGGCCAGGTCGGAAAAGACATAGGAGCCATTGCTGCCGCCGGTGGTGGAATTCACGTCGTCGTAAGCGCGCAGTCGCGCTCCGAAGTTGAGCGAGTGCGCACCTTTCGAGCCGGCGAAATAATTCTGCAGCTCGAAGTCGTTCTCGTGATCCTGTACGGTCTGCGAGTTGCTGCCTCCGTTGGTGAACGATTGCTCGACGGTGTAGGAAGGCAGACTGGAAACCGCATTCTGACTGTTGCGAATACGCCGGTACTGCAGGCGAATGTCGTCGACCAGATTCTTGCTGAGGATCAGGCTGTCGGAAATCTGGACGGTGTTGTCCTGGGAGTTGCTGTTGATCGCCGATGAAGGCAGGCTGAGCGGATTGAGCCCACCATCGGTGCTCTTCGAAAGGTTGTACTCTTCGCGGACGGTCAGCGTGTTGGCCTGGCCGAGCTGGAGGTCGATGCGCGGACTCAGATCGAGCCGGTACGTCGGGTTGGCAAATGCCTCGTTCACCGAGGTTCCGGTCGCCGTGCCGTCAGGTCCGATGACCACACTGGCGGGATTAATGGCTTCGAGCACGTTTTCGTTCTGCTGGGTGCGCGAGAAGACACTCGCGTAATAGGACGTGGATTTGTTGATGGGGCCGCCAACGGAGCCGCGGATGTTCCAGGAGGAGTAAGCCGGCTCAGTCACTCCGACGAGAATCGGGTTTTGGGAGTTGAAGGAGGAATCGTTGCCACCCACTTGCACCTGGCCGTGCAATTTGTCGGTTCCGGGCTTGGTGAAAATCTCAATGCGGCCGTAGCCAAGGCGGTCGTATTCGGCAGAAAAAGGATTCTGGTTGACGCGAATCTCGCGAATGGAGGATTTCGGCGGAAGCTGACCGCCGGTAAATCCATCGATGTAGATTTGCCCGCCGTTAGGACCGGCTGCCGGACCGGCGAGAGCCGTCAGTTCGTTCTGCAGCTCATCGGGATCGTCGGAAAGGGCGTTGAGATCCTCACCCTTGATGATGATGGCGCTGGCATTGGCGTCGGCGGCGGTGCTGATGGTGGTGTTCTCCGCCTGGACTTCGACCTGCTGCTGCTCGACCTGAATCTGGAGTGCGGGGTTGACGCTTTTCATTTGGCCGGCGGCAACCGCGACGCCGGGAACGCGATAAGCCGCGAAACCCTGCGCCGTGACCCAAACGCTGTAGGTGCCTGGAGCGAGGCCACGGACGGAGTAGGATCCACCTGCGTCAGAAGTAGTCTTGCCGGCCACTTTGCCTTCGCCGTTGAGCACGACGACGGCAGCGCCGGGAATGACGGCGCCCGTAGGATCGGCAACCTGACCGTGGATGCCGCCGGTGTTTTGCGAGGGCGCCGCAACTTGCGCGCTCGGAGCAGCGGACGGAGCCGTGGTCTGGGCCAGCGCTGCCGGCGGCGCAACCGCCAGCAGGATTCCTGCAAGCAAGACAATCGACAACGAGGCTACGCGCGCAATTCGCGTCGCGTTCCTCGGACACTTCCAGCGATTCAGAATTCTGAGTTTCACAGTTCCCCGGTTCAATTGTAGTTTTTTGATCGTCGTATCCTGGGCCGCTTTGAATCTGCCGCGGCGCCTGCTGGAACTCACCCCGTGCTATAAGAGACGCTTTTGCAGCGCAGCCAGTTGGTTTTTCTTTTCGGGTCGCAAGTTCGTTATTGTTTGCGGCTAAGGAGCACCTTCTCCGCCTTGTTCTCCTTCGCCGGCACCGCCTCCAAGGCCGCTCCACGCGGACGCAAACATGCTTTGACTACCGCTCGCCGAGGCCTGCAGCATCGGCTCAACACCAGCCACCAGCCGAATCGCCGTAGCCGCATCGGGACTGCCGGTAGTGGCGACAATCATGACCGCATCGCCTTTGTGCAGATCGGCGACGTGAATCTGCGGCGAGCGCTGCAGGACGCGGGCCAGCCCGCCAGCGCCACCGCCGGCTCCGCCTTGCGCGCTGGCGCCACCCTGCCGATACTGTCCGCCGCCAGCGGCACTCGCACCGCCTTGGGCGCCAGCAGCCGCACCGCTCCGAGCACCGGCAGCGCCGCTGGCGCCGGGCGATCCCGAAGCGCTGGCTCTNNGTGGTCTTGATGGTGACGGTTTTCTTGGTGACCAGATCTTTCACGGTGAAGGTTCCAGCGCTGTCATCGGTCGAAACGACGGTGCCGGCAATGTTGCGGAACGAACCAGAGACGATTTCGTCGGCGGTAACATCGTCGCCGCTGCGATCGCCACGCGCGGTCACCTGATCGCCGGGCTGAATGGCCGCTAACGTTGAGGTCTGCGCGTCGCTGAACTTCACGGAGTCGCGCGCATAACGCCGGACGATGGTGTTCGGCGTGGTGTGGATCGTAATGGTGCGATTCGTCGCCGTGATGGTTACAGTTCCGGCAGTCGCATCGACGGATTTGACGAGACCGCCCACGCCGCGGCGAGCCCAGTCAGCCTGCTCCTGCTGCTGTTTGGCGGCGATGTCGCTTTGCTTATTAACGATGACAACGGTGGCGGAAGGCGGATCGCCCGCGACCGCCATGAGGACCCGATCGCCGGGGCCGATGTCACTCACCGCAATTTTGGTCGCGCCGGTGAGGGTTTTCGATCCGGGAGCCGTGCGTACGATGCGCGCGGTATCAGGCACAGTGACAGCAACGGTCGCGCCAGCATCGGTTTTGACCGACACGCTGTTGCCGCTAACGGATGCGACGGTGCCGATGACCCGGTTCGCCGCGGCAGCCGGCTGCGTCTGAGCCTGCGAGAGCGCGGCGCCCGCGATCATGGAGATGAAGCAAAGCGCGGCCAGGGTCGCGCACGGCTTTCCTGTTCGTCTCATCCTCATTCCATGGTATCGCGTGGAGGGCACTGCAGAACTGACGCGCGAAGGGCTCTAAAGTTTCAGGGGGGGAAGGGTTCCCTACCGGATTACGGTACTGCTGTGCGGCGCGATGGGAGGGCGGCGTTTCGCGGCGTTACTGGGCCGCGATATTGGACCGCATCGATGG
>PMAD01000160.1:0-4253 GCA_003152415.1 Acidobacterium sp. | reverse complement strand
ATGGTCACGACGCTGTTTTTCATGTGGGGGTTTCTGACCTCGCTGAACGACATTCTGATCCCGCACCTGAAATCGATTTTTCAGCTGAACTACGCCCAGGTGATGCTCGTGCAGTTCGCGTTTTTCACGACCTACGCGCTGCTGGGGATTCCGTCGGGGAAAGTGGTGGAGTGGATCGGCTACAAGAAGACGATGGTGGCCGGGCTGCTGACCATGGGTGTTGGAGCGATTCTCTTCGTGCCCGCGGCGAAGGTGCCTTCGTATCCGCTGTTCCTCGCGGCGCTGATCGTGCTCGCGGCTGGTATCACAGCTCTGCAGGTGGCGGCGAATCCCTACGTCACGGTGCTGGGTCCGGCACGCACGGCCTCGAGCCGGCTGAACCTGACGCAGGCGTTTAATTCGCTGGGAACCGTTGCGGGACCGATTTTCGGAGCCTTCGTGATCTTGCGCACCGCCGGCAAAGTGCAGGACGTGTCGACGATGTCTCCCGCCGTTCACCGCGCCTACCAGATTCGCGAGGCATCGACGGTCAACATTCCCTATGTGGGGATCGCGCTGGCCCTGGTGCTGCTCGGCCTGGCGATCGCGATGTACAAATTTCCGCGCATCGAGGCAACAAAGGATTATCGGCCGGGTGAGTTGAACAAGCAGGACAAGAGCATGTGGCATCACCCGCATGTAGTGTTCGGGGCGATTGCGATTTTTGTTTATGTGGGCGCGGAAGTAGCGATCGGCAGTTTTCTCATCAATTATTTTGCGCAGCCGGAGATCGGCGGCCTGGCCACGGCGATCTCAGGGGGGTCGTTGCACGCAGCGTCAGCTGACATCCTGCGTCTGGCGACAAAGATTATCGGCACCTGGGTGCCGCTCTACTGGGGCGGGCTGATGGTGGGGCGCTTTATCGGCTCGGGATTACAGCAGAAGGTGAGCCCGGGGAAGATGCTCAGCGTGTTTGCGCTGTGCGCAATGGGGCTGGTGGTGGTGTCGATGTTCACCGACGGCGGAGTGGCGGTGTGGAGCATTTTGCTGGTAGGGCTGTTCAACTCGATCCAGTTCCCCACGATTTTCACGCTGGGCGTGGCGGAGATGGGGCCGCTGACGGGCGAAGCGTCAGGGTTGCTGATCACCGCGATCGTGGGCGGGGCGGTGATTCCGGAGCTGCAGGGAGTACTCGCGGATCGGATTGGGATTCATCACGCCTTTGTTCTGCCGATCCTGTGCTATGCGTACATCGCGTGGTATGGCGTGCGAGGGTCGCGGGTGAAGGACCCGAGAAGCGCGTAGCGGGAGAGCGATTGGTATTCCCTCTGTACCCTGCACGCTGAACCCTGTACCCTGCTCTTCGTGATGTCATCGCCTCTGCTGCTGGCTGGTCAGCCGCTCACGCTGGAAGAAATCTCCGATGTTGCTTTGGGGGGCCGCACAGCTGCGCTCGATCCGGCGGCGCTGCCGCGTATCCAGTCGTCGCGCTCCGTGGTGGATGGACTGCTCAGGCGCGGCGAAACCGCATATGGCGTGAACACCGGGTTTGGGAAGCTTTCCGATGTGCGCATCGAACCGGGCGAGGTTCGGGTTCTGCAGCGGAATCTGGTGCGGAGCCATGCTTGCGGAGTGGGCGAGCCGCTCCCCGAGGAAGAAGTCCGCGCGATGCTGCTGCTGCGGGCGAACGTGCTGGCCAAGGGATTCAGCGGGGTCAGGCCGGAGCTGCTGGAGATGCTGCTGGCGCTGCTGAACTACCGCATTCATCCGGTGATTCCGGCGCGCGGATCGGTGGGCGCGAGCGGAGATCTGGCTCCGCTGGCGCATCTGGCGCTGGCGATCATCGGCGAAGGACAGGTGCTCGCTGGCGGACGGCAGGTTCCGGCGGCGATGGCGCTTCTGCAGGCTGGGCTTCGGCCGCTGGTGCTCGAGGCAAAAGAGGGCTTGGCGCTGCTGAACGGAACGCAGGCTATCACGGCCGTCGGTGGGCTGGCGCTGGCGCGCGCCTTGCGTGTGGCGGAGCTGGCCGATCTGGCCGGAGCGATGACGCTGGAGGCGCTCAAAGGTACGCCGACGCCCTTCGACGAGCGGATTCACGCGGTGCGGCCGCATCCTGGACAGATGGCGACGGCGGCGCATCTGCGGGGTTTGCTCGAGGAGAGCGAGATTCGCGAGTCGCACCGGCACAACGATCCGCGGGTGCAGGATGCATATTGCCTGCGCTGCATGCCGCAGGTGCATGGCGCCGTCCGAGACGCGCTCCGGCAGACACGAACCACGATGGAGATCGAAACGGGTTCGGCGACGGATAATCCGCTGGTTTTTGCGGAAGGAGAGATTCTTTCCGGCGGGAATTTCCATGGGGCGCCACTGGCGCTGGCGCTCGATACGAGCGCCATCGCGCTGACCACGCTGATGGGCATTGGCGAGCGCCGCATCGATCGGCTGGTCAATCCGGACATTAATGAAGGATTGCCTCCTTTCTTGTCGCGGACGCCAGGAGTGTCGTCGGGTTTCATGATCGCGCACATCGTGGCGGCGGCGCTGCTGAATGAGGCGAAGGTGCTCGCGCATCCGGCGAGCGCGGACAGCGTGCCGACTTCGGGCGGAAAAGAGGACCACGTTTCAATGGGTATGACGGCGGCGCTCAAGTTCCGGCAGATTGTGGATAACGCCGAAAGACTGCTGGCGATTGAGCTGCTGTGCGCGGCGCAGGCGCTGGAGTATCGATTGCCGCTGAAGCCGGCGCGGCGGATCGAGCGGGCTTTCAGCACGATTCGCCAGATCGTTCGTCCGCTGGACGAAGACCGCGTGCCCTCCAACGACATCGAATCGTTGGCAACCGCGCTGCGCGATGCCCGCTTCGACGAGTGGAGAAACTGAAGAAAGCTGAGGCAGGCTCGTCTCGCTCCAGGCTCCCAGCTCCAGGCTCCCGGCTTCGTCCTCAGTACTCGATGCCGCGCTGCGCGAGGACGCCTTTTTCATAGGCGTGCTTCACTTCGCGCATTTCGGTGACGGTGTCGGCGATGGCGACCAGCGACGGATGCGCGTTGCGTCCGGTGAGGATGACGTGGACCATTTCCGGGCGCGCCTCGAGCGTCTCGACGACTTTGGCCGGGTCGAGCATGCCGTAGCTGATGGCGTAATTGATCTCGTCGAGGATGACCATGTCCCATTCGCCGGACAGAATGGCCTGACGCGCTTCTTCCCAGGCTTCTTCGACGAGGCGAATGTCTTCGGGGTCGGTTTCCGCGCCGCCGATTTTGACGAAGCCGCGGCCCATCTGGCGCAGGACGAAGTTTTCGCCGAAGGCTTTCGTCGAGTCGAGCTCGCCGTAGTGCCAGGAGCCTTTGAGGAACTGGAGCATGAGGACGCGCATGCCGTTGCCGACCGCGCGCAGCGCGGTGCCCATCGCAGCCGTGGTCTTGCCCTTGCCAGGACCGGTGTTGATGAGGATCAGACCTTTGCGTGTTTCGGTGGTATCAGTCAATGTTTTTGCTACCCGCTACAGGCTACCGGCTACGGGCTGCCCTCTACAGGCTACAGGCTACCGGCTCTGTGATACGGGTGACCAGAAAGGATCGTGAGCGCGCGATAGATTTGCTCGGCGAGGACGACGCGGGCGAGTTCGTGCGCCATGGTCATGGGGCCGAGCGAAAGAAGCTGCGCGGCGCGTTTGCGGGAGTCTTCGGACCAGCCGTCGGCAGGACCGATGGCGAAGACGATAAGCTGACGGCCTTCGTCGCGCTCGCGGCCCAGCCACCTCGCGAAGGTCTCCGATGTCATTTGCTTACCGCGCTCGTCGAGGAGGACGAACATGGGAGCAGTGCGGGCACGCTCGCGGTCGATTGCCTCCCACAAAGCGTCTTCGGAGCGGAAGAGCGGCGCGTCGACGCCGGATTTGCCGGGAAGAAGCGGCGCGATGCGATCGAGATACAGGCGCGCCAGCTCGTCGAATCCCTCGCGCGGACGCGCACCGATGGCGGCAATCCAGATCTTCACGCATTGAGTGTAAGGGAGGTGCGTTTCCCGCACGAGAATTGCGAAACGCATGCGCCTCGACAGCCCAGTCCCCCTGCTATATTGATAAAGGCCGGTCCGCTCGGAATGGCCTCCAACCTCAACGGCGCCATGGTGTAACTGGTTAACACGCCGCCCTCTCAAGGCGGAGAGTTCGGGTTCGATCCCCGATGGCGCTACCAATCTCGCCCCGCAAATCTTCCCACAACGAGGTCCTTCGACTCGCTGCGCTCGCTCAGGATTTCGCCTGCGGG
>PMAD01000320.1 GCA_003152415.1 Acidobacterium sp. | reverse complement strand
TCTCGCCGGAATCCTTGTCCGCATCGGCTTCGAGCCCAATCGCGCCGAGCACTGCGCGCGCCTCTTCGCCGAAACCACGCGCGACGGCGTCTACTCCCACGGCATCGAGCGCTTTCCGCGCTTCCTCGACACGATCCGCATCGGCTCCGTTGACATCCACGCGACACCCGAGCGCGTCCAGCAGTTCTCAGCCCTTGAGCGCTGGGACGGCCGCCGCGGTCCCGGCAATCTCAACGCCTGGACAGCTATGGCCAGAGCCATCGAGCTCAGTGGCGACCACGGCATCGGCTGTGTCGCGCTCGCCAATACCAACCACTGGATGCGCGGCGGNNCCCGCGGGCCACGTTGTCCTTGATATGGCGATGTCGCAGTTTTCCTATGGTGCGCTCGCCACGTACCAGCAGAAAGGCGAGCTCCTGCCCGTCGACGGCGGATTCGACGCCGAGGGCCATCTCACTCGCGATCCCGCCGCCATTGAAGCCTCGCAGCGGCCGCTGCCCATCGGCTACTGGAAAGGCTCCGGGCTCGCCATGATGCTCGATATGGTTGCCGCCTTGCTCTCTGGCGGGCTCGCGACCCACCAAATCCCCATCGATCCCGTGAAAGAAACTGGGCTTTCTCAGGTCTTTCTCGCGCTGAGCCTGGCGAAGCTGCAACCCGCCGAAGAATCCGCTCGTGCAGCCGACGCCATCGTCGAGTCCCTGCTCGCATCCGGGGCCTCTGTCCGCTATCCCGGCCGGCAGGTCCTGAAAACCCGCGCCGAGAATCTTGCCCTCGGCCTTCCGGTCCGCGAAGAATTGTGGAACGACTTGCGCCGCCTCTGAACCGCCTTCCGGCGCTACTCTAAGAGCAAATGCGCGCCGCCGTCCTGCACCATCCCGCTCCCATCGCCTCACGCCCGCTGGCGCTTGACGATCTACCCATCCCCGAGCCCGCTCCCGGCCAGGTCCTCCTCAAAGTCGAGGCCTGCGGCGTCTGCCGCACCGACCTCCACATCACTGCGGGAGAACTACCGCCTCTGCGCCAAGCCGTCACACCCGGTCACCAGATCGTCGGCCGCGTGGAGAAACTCGGCTCCGGCGTCGACTCCGTCCGCATCGGTCATCGCGCCGGCGTCTCCTGGCTCGGCGGAGTGGACGGTACCTGCCCGCTCTGCCGCAAAAACCGCGAAAACCTCTGCGACCACCCCACCTATACTGGCTATTCCGTCAACGGCGGCTATGCGGAATATGCCGTTGCCCGCGCCGACTTCCTCATCGCGCTCCCTGTAGAAACCTCCGCCACCGACCTCGCCCCGCTTCTCTGCGCGGGCATCATCGGCTTCCGCAGCCTGCGCGTCGCTGAAATCGCCCCCGGCGACCGCGTCGGACTCTTCGGCTTCGGCGCTTCCGCGCACCTCGCCATCGAGGTCCTCCACTCCTGGAATTGTGGGGTCTACGTCTCCACGCGCGGCGCATCGCACCAGCAGCTCGCGCGCACTATGGGCGCTACCTGGGTCGGCGACGACACCGAGCGCCCGCCCGTTCCCCTCGACTCCGCTGTCACTTTCGCGCCCAGCGGCGACGTAGTCATCGCCGCGCTCGCCTCCCTGCGCAAAGGCGGCATCGTCGCTATCAACGCGATCCATCTCGACCGCATCCCACAGTTCGACTACGACTCGCTGCTCTGGGGCGAGCGCCAGCTCCGCAGCGTCGCCAATATGACCCGCCAGGACGGTCGCGACTTCGTCGCTCTTGCCGCAAAGATCGGCATCCGTCCCCGCACCACGCTGTTTCGCCTCGATCAGGTCAACGACGCGCTGCTCGCCGTCGCCAACGACGCCATCGACGGCGCCGCCGTCGTCGTCCCTTAACTCAAAACAAGCGCCAGCGTGAATCCGTCGTACCCCTTGCTGCCCACCGTCTGAATCGTCGTCGCGCTCACTCGCGGCTCCCGCGCCAGCGCCTCATTCAACCGCCGAATGCCCTGCACCCGCTCGTCCGTCGTCTTGGGATTGGCGACTTCTCCATCCCGGATCACATTGTCGACCAGAATCGCCCCTCCCGGCCGCGACAACCGCAGCGCCCACTCGAAATATTCCACGCTGCTTTCCTTGTCCGCATCGATGAAAATGAAATCAAACGGACCAGCGCCCTCCTGCTCCAGCTCCGGCGGCGTCTCGAGCGCCAGCCCCAACCGCTGATCGACGACCTTCGCCAGTCCGGCTCGGGCAATATTCTCCTGCGCCGCTTCAAAATGTTTTGGATCGGCCTCAAGCGTCACGACCATGCCCTCGGCGGGCAACGCTCGCGCCAACCAGATCGTGCTGTACCCACCCAGCGTCCCAATCTCGAGAATTCTCTTTGCCCGCAGCATCCGCGCCAGCAAATACAGCAGCTTTCCCTGGCTCGGCGTTACGGCAATATCCGGCAATCCCGCCTCGGCACTGTCCTCGAGCGCCGCATCGAGAATCGGATCGGCGCGAATGAGCAAGCCGTCGATGTAGCGTTCGACAGCTACCCAAACCTGCTCCGGTTTGTGCTTTGTATTGCCCTGCGATTTCACTCGGCGTCCGGCCTCCCGCTAGGCCTGTACCAGCTCGGAAAAATCGGCGATCCTTGAAAACGCGCTGAGCACTTCGCTGATCAGCGCCAGGCGATTATCCCGCGTCGCCTTGTCATCCACCATCACCATCACTTTGTCGAAGAACAGATCGACGTGAGGCCGCAGCGTCGCGATTTTTTCCAGCGCCTGCCGATACTCCTGCCGCCGGCGCAGCTCCTCCACCACCGGAGCCAGCTTCATCGCCTCGGCGCGAAGGCCTCGCTCCGCAGGGTCTGTCAATAAGTCCGGGTTGGCCGCGCCCGTCTCCTGTCCAGGACGCAGAGCGCCCTTCTCTTCCGCCTGCCGCAGAATATTCTTGATCCGCTTGAACGCCGCGGCAATCGCCGCCAGATCCTCCGACCCGCGCACTGCGGTCAGCGCTTCCGCCCGCGCAATCGCGTCGCGCATATTGTCGGAGCGTACCGCCACCACCGCATTCACCACGTCGTACGCGAAGCCGCGCAGATCCCGCAGCCAGAACACCAGCCGCTCTTCGAAGAAGGCCGCCAGCTTCGTCCGGGTCTCTTCACTCAGCTCCGCTGGCACCACCGTGACCAGGTCCGAACGCACCAGCGGCAATCCCGTCTCCGCCAGAATCTTCACGATCGCGTTCGCCGCCCGCCGCAGCGCAAACGGATCTTTCGACCCCGTCGGCTCCAAACCAATCGAGAACATCGCCACAATCGTCTGAATCCGATCGACAATCCCCAGCACCTGCCCTTCCACCGTCGGCGGAATCGGGTCCTCCACCGCGGCCGGCGAATACTGCCAATAGATCGCCTGCGCCACTCTCTCGCCCAGCCCCTGCGCGCGCGCNNCGGTCTTCGCCAGTTCGACCGCCTTCAGCAGCGCCTTCCGATCGACAACCGTTCCACGCTCCTCAAGCAAACCCACCAGCTTTTCCGCGATCTGGAGATTCGCCTGCGTCTTGTCCCAGTAGCTGCCCAGTTCCTTGTGGAAGGTCACCAACTTCAGCATCTCCACCCGGTCTTCAAGCGGAGTCTTCTGATCGACTCTCCAGAAGAATCGTGCATCGCTGAAGCGCGCCCGCAGCA
>PMAD01000041.1 GCA_003152415.1 Acidobacterium sp. | reverse complement strand
TCCACCGCCGACGTGATCGAAACCCCCATCGACACCGAAGACTTCGGCGCCGTCGTCTTCCGAATGGGCGAACGCGCTCGTGGCGCGATGACCGCAAGCCAGGTTTCCGCCGGCCGCAAGAACCGCCTCAGCATCGAAATCTACGGAACCCAATCCGGCGTCGCCTGGGATCAGGAGCGTCCCGACGAGCTGTGGATCGGCCATCGCGATAGCCCGAACTGCATCATTATTAAAGACCCTTCGCTTCTCAAGCCTGCCGCGCGCACCTTCGCCGATCTTCCTGGCGGCCACAGCGAAGGCTACGACGACACCTTTAAGCAGGTCTTTCGCCGCCTTTACACCTCCATCGCCGATCCAGAAGCGCCCCAGGACTACCCACACTTCGCCGACGGTCTGCGGCAGATGGTGATCCTCGGCGCAGAACTCGAGAGCAGCCACAAACGAAGCTGGATCGACATCCCCGCAGTCTGAAACGAGCAGGCAACCAGCAGTCGAGCAGTTGACCAGAACCCGAAAGGAAGTAGCACTTGCTGATCCTCGCCGCTGTCGTCGCCATCTTCGTCTACGGCATGATTGCCGCCATGCTGGGCACCATCCTGCCGGATCTCTCCAGCCGCTTCCAGCTCACCCCGCGCCAGAACGGAACCATCGCCTTCGCTCAGGCGCTCGGCCTCATGCTCGCTTCGCTCGGCGTCGGCCCGCTCCTCGACGATTTCGGCAAGAAAGCTGGCCTCATCATCGGCCTCGGCCTCATCTTCCTCGTGCTCCTCGCCCTCCCGCGCTCCTCGGGCTACCGCAGCATCATCTTTCTGCTTTTTCTCCTCGGCTGCGGCGGCGGCATCGTCGTCACCGGCGCCAACGCGCTCACCAGCGACGTCGGCGAAGCGCATCGCGCCATTGCCCTCAACCTCGTGAACATCTTCTTCGGCCTCGGCGGCCTCGCCACGCCCTTCATCTCCGCCAATCTTTTCAACCGCAACTGGGTTCGCCTTTGCTACACCGTCGCAGGACTCACAGTCGCGACCATCGCCATCCAGGTTGCCGCCCACATGCCGCCGCCCACCGGCGCCGGCCGCTTCATCTTCGCGGACGCAGGCCCTGTCCTCGGCCGCCCCATCCTCTTTCTCCTCGGATTTCTGCTCTTCCTCTACGTCGGCTGCGAAGTCGGCGTCTGGAACTGGCTCGTTCGTCACCTCATCGCGCAGGGCATTCCCGAATCCCGCGCCCTCAACATCCTGTCTTTAGGATTCGCGCTCGGCCTCCTCATCGGCCGCGCCGCCGTCGCGCCCATCCTCATCGGCGTTCCGCCTGTCTACGTCACACTCGGCGCTTCTGTAGCCATGGCTGTTACAACTTTCCTCATGCTGCGGACCAACAAGCCCGGCCCCGCCGCTTCCCTCGTCTTTCTGGCCGGACTTTCCATGGCTCCCGTCTTCCCCACCACACTGGCCATCGTCGCCGACGCCTTCCCGCGCATGACCGGCACCGCCATCGGCATCGTGATCACCTGTGGATGGGCTGGCCTCGCCGTCAGTTCGCACATCATCGGAGCCATCGCCGGCAACGACCCAAAGCGCATCCGCAAGGCGCTGATGGTCATCCCCGCGTCATCGGTCCTGATGATCCTTCTGAACGTTGGAATCCTGGCCATGGCGCGCTAACCGGCCTCGCACACTCGCCGACGCTCACCCCGGAAACGCCTTCAGCCAGTCCGCGTCCGTCCTCAGCGCGTCCATCGCCGGCATATCGGGAAACGCCTCCTGCTCGACGAAAATGTGCCGGATCCGCGCCTTCTTCGCCGCCGCAAAGATGCTCGCATAGTCGATGCTCCCGCGCCCCATTTCCGTCGACACGGGTTCCATCCCCGGCTTCCACCCCTCCAGCTTGAATTCCTTGATATGCAGCATCACATAGCGCTCCGGATAGCGCGTCAGATACTCCTCGGGTTTGTGTCCGCCGATCACCACCCACCCGCAATCCATCTCCATCGCCACCAGCTGCGGATCGGTCCGTTGCAACAACTCGTCGTACGGCAGAAACCCGTCGTGCTCGTGAAATTCGATGTAGTGGTTGTGATAGCCGAGCTTCATCCCTGCCGCACTCACCCGCGCCCCGATCCGGTTCAGCTCATCGGCATTCCACTTCCAGTCATCGGCGGTCATCGCTTCAAGGCCGGCAACCCAGCTCAGCCCTTTTGCTTTGGAAGGGTCGCGCAGCAGCGGCGACGAGCACACAATGTAGTCCAGTCCAAGATCCCGCCCAAACTTCAGAATCTCGTCGAGCGACTGCAGCACCTGCAGCGAATAATGCGCGCTCACGCAGCGTAATCCCGCCTGCGCCATCGCCTGCTTCACGTCCGCCGCCGAGTGCCCGAAGTATCCTGCCGCCTCGACCTCGCGATATCCCATCGCGCCCAGTTGCCGCAGCGTGCCCTCGTAATCCTTCGGCAAAAATTCGCGCACCGAATAGAGCTGCAGCCCCAGCGGCAATCCCAGCGGACTCGCCCACAACGCGCGCGCCTCCAGCATCGCCGCGCAAGCCGCCGCGCCCGCCACAAACGTCCTTCTCGAAATCCCAGCCATTCTTCCCGCCTCGGTTCTTTTGCCCGGCACAACGAAAACCACTCAGGCTCCGATCTTCCTCGAAGCCTCGTCCCACTGCACCGCGCTGCCGCGGAAATACGCCGCGTTCGCCATGTGGCAGCCAATCGCCGTCGCATTGCCGAAGTGCTCATTCTCCACCACCGGCTTACGGCTCCGCACCGCCTCAAAGAAAACCGCCTCGTGATCCGCCACGTCGCTGTATCCCTGCGGCGCTGTAAAGGTCTCGCCTTCCGCAACCGTCGTCGTCCCCGGCGCCGCACCCGGATGCTCCGCATACCACTGCGCGAAGTAGGCCGTCTTCAGCCGCGATGGCCAGCCGAGCAGCGAATAGCCCTCCGGCTGCGGCCGCGTGTCCTGCGGCACAAACGTCAGCGTGTTGCCGTCCAGCTCCATCGTGCCCTTCGTTCCGTAAAATTTGATGGGCTCCCCGGCCGCATTGTTCAGATTGCAGCGCAGCGCCACCCGAAAATTCGGATAGTCATACAGTGTCTCGATCAGGTCAGGGAAGTCGCGCCCGTCCTTCCAGCGAAACAGACCGCCCACCGACTGCGCCTTCCGCGGCGCCTCGTTCGTCCCGGTGATGAAGTGAATCCCCGAAAGCAAATGCACAAACAAATCGCCCGATAATCCCTCACCGTAATCCGCGAAGCAGCGCCAGCGGAAGAAGCGCGCCGCATCGAAAGGCCGCTTCGGCGCATCCACCAGAAACGCGTTCCAGTCGATCGTCTGTTCGCTCGCATCCGGCGGAATGGGATATACCCACGCCCCGCTCGCCGAATTCCGCCCCGAAGAGCCTTCGATGAAACTCACCTCGCCCAGCGCGCCCGAATCCCAAATCTCCTTTGCCTTCGCGTACACAATGTTGCTCACCCGCTGGCTGCCCACCTGGAGAATGCGGTTGTGCTGTCGTACCGCATCGACGATGGCAAAGCCGTCCTCCACGTCGTGCGACATCGGTTTCTCGCAATAAACGTCCTTGCCCGCCGCGCACGCGTCCACCACCACGCGCCGGTGCTGATGGTCCGGGATCGCCACCAGCACAGCCTCCACATCTTTGCGGTTCAGAATCTCGCGATAATCCCGCGTCGCCGGAACATCCTGCCCCAGCGTCTCGCGCGCTGCATCGTGCCGGCTGTCGTATAAATCGCTCACCGCCACGCATTCCGCGAACGGAACCGACCGCGACGCCCGCAGCAGTTCGCATCCGCGCGTCCCGGTCCCAATCACCGCGAAGCGGACCCGATCGCTCGCCGCCGCCTGTGCCAGGCTCCACAGCGCCGTCGGCTCCAGCACGGTCGCAGTCGCCGCTGTCCCCACACCCATCCGTACGAAACTCCTGCGCGTCAGCGCAATCGTGCTCGTCACGTTTGTCTCCCTCATGGCTGCCGCGTTACAGGATACGCCCTCGCGAACATCGAATCTCGGCGAGCGGCTCGCGCCTATTTAGATCCGCCGAAGTGGAACGTCACCAGCGCCGCGCTGCCCGCCGGCAACCCGATCGACGCCGCTCCATCGTGCACCGGCAGCTCTTCGGCGCGCGCCGCATCCCACCCGCCGCTCGCCCCCACCGGATTGCTCCCCAGCGTCACATCCTGCGTGTCGTCGAGGCGCGGCGCGGATAGCCGCAGCGCCCGGGCCCATCCCGCGCCCTCGGCCCCTTCAATCCTGACGTGCACTGGCCGATCCGCATGCTTGTTGAACACCACCGCCCGCATGCGTTCCGCCGGGTCCGCATCGCTCAGCACGCCGTACGCGGTCACCAGCGGAGCGTTTTCCTGGCCTTCCAGGCGAGCTTCGATCAGATGTCCCGCTCCGGCTTCGGCGAACAGCAGCATGCCGTAGAAAATCGGACGCGCCACAAATCCGCTGGCCACCGTGCCCGCGATCGGCGTGTAAACGCCGTAGCCGCCGCCGTGGAAGTTAATCCCCACGCCACCCGCGCTCGCCAGCTGATACATCAAATCCGCTCCCCACAGCGCCGATGCGAACGTGTCGCTCACGCCTGCTTTGCCGCCCTGATAACACGAATTCGTCTCCGCCAGCCGAAACGGCAAATTCGACTCCGCCTTCGTCTGCGCCATCCCTTCAAATTCCTGCACCAGCTTCGGATTCGGCCGCAGCAGCCGTTCGATGGTCATCGAAGGATCCGTCGGCGGACCCTCCGCATAATAATGCTGCGACAAGAACGCCACTTCGCTTTTGAACTGCTTCGCAAACGGCACCAGCCACTCGTTGTTGAACGCCGTGTCCGGTCCCGCGAACGGCGCATTGGGCGCCTTTTGCCGGATTACCTCGTAGAAGTGCTGCCACTCCTGCGCGAACTGTGCAAAGTTGTAGTCCGATTTGCGCAACCCGTTCCGGTAAAACAGATCCGGCTCGTTGCAAAGCTGAAAGGCGATCAGCTTGTCGCCCATCGTCCGCATCACGTAATCGGCTTCGGCCGCCGCCGTCTCCGCGCTCTCCGTCCCCATGTTGAGCCCGTAGATCAGCTTCCACTCTGTTGTGTCGATAAACCCGCGCAGATTGCGCACCGCCTGCGGTGTAATCTTCCGCGCCTTCGCCGGCCCATGCCCTGTATCCGGTCCCACCGCCAGCGCCTGCGGAATCACATTTGCCTGCGCGTCGTTCCGCACGTCCTCGGTCGGCGTCGCATCCGCCTGCCGCACCGTTTCGGGCGACCAGGTGCAGTACTCGCTGGTGTTGCCGCCGATGCGCAGCACCCCTGACCGTCCCAGCCGCCGCACAAAACCCACCAACTCCGTGTTCGTCGCCGAAAAGAAATCCGGATCGGCCAGTTGCGCGGTCTCGTAACTGAGCCCGGTAAAATCGGCCGGAATCGGATTGCCCCGCTGATGCGGATCGAGCGTGAGCCGCAGCGGAACCGCAGAAACGTCCTGCGCCCATCCCAGCCGCGCACATACTGCCGCGCCCGATGCGAGCGCTGACCCCTGCAAGAATCTTCTGCGATCCATGGTCGCCATTCGACCACACCGTCTCGGCTCGCCGCAACGTCGGGGTTCGCTGCCCTGGATGCTTTCGCCGCCCCACGTCACTGTGGGCCGCCTCGGGACCCTAGCCGCCCACCCACACCGGCTCGGGTTCCAGGTGCACTCCAAATCCCTGCTCCACCTTCGCCGCGATCAGATCCCTCAGCAGCACCATATCGCTGGCTGTCGCGCCGCCGCGGTTAATCAGCGCCAGCGTGTGCCGGCTGGAAATCCCCGCCGCGCCCAGCGCGAATCCCTTCTGAAATCCTGCCTGTTCCACCAGCCACGCCGCCGGAATCTTCACGTATCCTCGGGGAGCCGGATAGCAGGGAACCTGCAAGGCCGATTGGGCCGCGATCCCGTCGTACTGCGCCTGCGGAACCATCGGATTCTTAAAGAAGCTGCCCGCGCTGCGGCAATCCGGATCCCCCTCCACCAGAAGCATCCCCTTCTGATGCCGGATTTCGCGCACCGCCGCGGCCACTTCCGCCAGGGTTGGCGTATCCTGCCGGTCGTGAAAATAGCGCTTCAGATCCGGGTACGACATCACCGGGAAGGCCTTGGGCCGCAGCCGGTAAACCACGCGCGTCACGATGAACCGATCCCGATGCGTCGAATTGAAAATGCTGCGCCGGTACGAAAATCCGCACGTCGCCGCCGGCAGCTCGCCAAAGGTCAGGTGATTCCGATCGAGAATGCGGACCGTTGTAATGGTGGTGGAGACTTCCTGCCCGTACGCGCCCACGTTCTGCACCGGCGTTCCGCCCACCGTGCCCGGAATCCCCGCCAGGCACTCGATGCCGCCGTAGCCGCGGTCAATGGCCAGCGAAACAAAGTTGTCCCAGTTCTCCCCTGCCGCGGCGCGAAACAGATTCCCCTCCTGCTCGATCCCCATGATCGCGATGTGCAGCACCACGCCGGGAAAGCCCTCGTCGGATACGAGAACATTGCTGCCTCCGCCCAGCACAAACAAGGGCAGGCGATTTTCCCGCGCGTAGCGCACCGCTTCCAGCACCGACCCCTCGTCGGTGGCCTCGACGAAATACCTCGCCGGCCCCCCGATACCGAAGGTCGTGTGCGGGGCCAGAGAAACCTGTTCGCGAAGGAGCATCCACTTGAGATATAGCAGGCGGTGGCGTCAGCTGGATACGCCCCGTACAATGGAGAAGTGGTTGTGCCAAAGTTCTGATCCCCAAGGAGAACAACCGAATGTATCCCGAAGTTATGCTCATTCCCATGCGCGAGGAGCTGACCCGCGCCGGCATCGCCGAGGCGCGCGGCGCCGAAGCCGTCGATGCCGCAGTCGCCAGTCCCGGCACCACTATGCTCATCGTCAATTCGATTTGCGGCTGCGCCGCCGGAAAGATGCGCCCTGGTGTGCGCCTTGCCCTGCGCAACGCCGTTACGCCGGATCGCTCCGTCACCGTCTTCGCCGGGCAGGATCGCGAGGCCACCGAGCGAGCCCGCTCCTACTTTGAGGGCAATCCGCCCACTTCTCCCGCGGTAGCAATTCTCCGCGACGGCAAGCTCGTCTACCTGATGCAGCGCTTCGTCATTGAGAACAGCACGCCCCAGGCCATCGCCGACGAGCTCTCCCGCGCGTTCAACGAACTTTGCGCGAAGCAGGCGGTCTAGACAAGCTCTCGCTCCAGACAGAAAAGGCTGCGCTCTCGGGCGCAGCCTTTTTTCACACCGGAAATTCTCAGGAATGGGGAAGGAAGACCGAGCCGGCGGTTTCGAACTCCGCGTCGTCCGATTCGCGATACACGCTCACCAGGTTGCGTCCCTCGCGCTTGGAGCGATACAGAGCCTCGTCCGAGCGCAGGAGCAGTTCCGTCACAGTATCTTTCGGCTGGCTCACCGCGACGCCGATGCTCGCCGTCAGCTTCACGCTTCCCGGCAACCCCGACAGATTCGCGATCTGCATACGAATGCGTTCCGCCGCAGCCTGCGACTCCTCGGTGCCCGCGTTCCGCAGCAGAACCACGAACTCCTCGCCGCCGTAGCGCGCCAGCACGTCCGAGGGCCGGGTTCCGTCGCGCAGTGTCAGTGCAATGCGGCGCAGCACGTCGTCTCCCGCGAAATGACCCAGCGAATCGTTCACCTGCTTGAAGTAGTCCAGGTCCATCAGCATGATGCCCATCAGCCCGCCCGCCCGATCGCAGCGCAGCAGTTCCCGCCGCAGGATTTCCTCGAAGGCCCGGCGATTCAGCAGCCCGGTCAGCGAATCTGTCTGCGCCATCTTGTGCAGGTCCAGCCGGTGTACCGTCAGCGCCAGCCACAACAGGCCGATCACCGTCGCCAGCGCCAGAACCATCGACAGATAACTGAAGCCGACGTTCATCAGATCCGGATGAATGAAACTCGTTCGTTGGTCCGGCGCAGCCTGAGATTCAAACACGCACCAGGCCACCTGCAGAGACGTCGCCAGGATCAGCAGCCAGGCGCAGGCGCGGGCCGGCTGGCGATGCTCCGCGTCGCTGTGCTTGCGGAACAACAGCACCGAGGTGGTGAGAAAGATGCAGCCCAGAACCGTGGCATGGATCACCAGCCGCGCGATCACCAGATCATGGGCAAAGGTGAACCACACAAACAGCGGCAAAGCAGGGATCAGGACGCCCGCGGGCCACGGGAAAATGCGCGGATCGACCTCCAGAATGTCCGCCGCCGCGAGATACAGAAACATCGCGCCCGCAAACAGCAGGAAATTCGAGACCACGATGCTCAGCAGCGCAGGCGTCCAGGGGCGCAGCCCGATCAGTAGCACCCCAAACAACGCGCACAGGATGAACCAGGTGAGCTGCCGGCTGCCGTGCAGATCGGGAGTGCTGCGGCGAACCCCACGGAATCCGACCAGCATCAGAACCAGAGCCGCTGCATAACCGCACATCAGGAAAGGCGTATACATGGGTGCTTCTTTCAGACACCTCCAACTACCGTACGCACGGCGCCCCGCACACACAGGGCGTATCGTCGTACCTGCAGCGCATCGGGAAAATTCGATTAAGGATTGCATATCGAACCGCGCAAAGTCACCAGAAAACAAGCCGAGGAACCCGATCTCGCATGGCTAATCCGTGTCAGGCGGAGTCACCCGCGCAGGGGTCCCGGCTGGCCCATAGACCAATGAGTCCTTTGGGGAAACAACGCATCGTCCTTGTCTCCGGTCCGCCCGCCTCCGGCAAGACCACCCTCGCGCGGCCGCTCGCCGAGCGCCTCGGCTTTGCGCTCATCACCAAGGACGACATCAAGGAAACCCTCTTCACCGCCATCGACGGTCCTCCCGGCGATGTCGAGTTTTCCCGCAAGATTGGCGCTGCCTCTATGGATACGCTCTGGGCGCTTGCGCCGCATTGCCCCGTCGTCGTGCTTGAGGCGAATTTCCGGACGCAAAGCCAGCACGAACGCTCCAAAGTCGCAGCGTTGGCAGAAGCCGGCGCGCAAATCATCGAAGTCTATTGCCGCCTTCCCCGCGAAGAAGCCTCCCGCCGCTTCGCCGAACGCGCGCATCGCGAACGCCACCACCCCGCGCACGTCTCAGCGGAAATGTCTCCCGACCGCATGGCGGAATACGAAGAGCCCTTCGCCCTCAGCCCCGTCCTCGAAGTCGATACCACGCACCCCGTCGACATCGAAGCGCTGGCGAAGCAAATTGAGGCCGCATGGGCGCGATAGCATAGAGGAAGGCCATGCGCAAAAGATACCCACGCAAAAAAGCGACGCCCGACATGTTTGAGAAGGAACGTGGTCCGCTGATTCCCGAGCCAAACAGCTACGAGACGATCTACACGCTGCAGGGCAGTCTGCGGAAATTTCCGCTGGAAGCCAGTCTTGAAGAAGAGCGTCGTGCCGAACGTAAACGTGAGAACGCACGCCCGTTATGGCCACTAAACTCCCATCGCCGCCACTCTCTACGCTGCAGCATCGGTCGTTCTATCCGCTGTCCGCTATCCGCTGAACGCTTGTCAGAACGCCCTTTTGTTTCGCTACCGGCTACCGGCTACAGGCTACCGGCTATCTCCTGTAACCTGTAAACACCAATGCATCGCTGGTCAAAGCTCTTCATCCCCACCCTGCGCGAAGCCCCGGCAGACGCCGAAGTTGCCAGCCATAAATTCCTCATCCGCTCCGGATACATCCGGCAGCTCGGCGCCGGCATTTACTCCTACCTCTTCCTAGGCCAGCGCTCCATCAACCGCATCATCGCCATCGTCCGCGAAGAAATGGACCGCATCGGCCAGGAATTCTTCCTCCCCGCCATCCATCCCGCCGACCTCTGGCGCGAGTCCGGCCGCTGGACCATCATGGGCGAC
>PMAD01000213.1:10344-22315 GCA_003152415.1 Acidobacterium sp. | reverse complement strand
CCCTCCTCGAACCCCTCCGGCAACCCCACTTTCGCCACTGGACTGTACATAGAGGATGTGCAAATCAACGGCTCCATCGATGGCGGCAGTCCTGAAGTCGCTTTTTACCTTGATGGCGGCAACAACATCACCGGCATGCGCAACTACGGCAACCCGTCGCCGAACCCCGACGCAGTGGAGGAGTNNGAGTTCAACCGCAACACCGACTTCAACGCCAACAGCTGGGCCCCGGCACATAACGCCGCAGGCCAGATCGTGGTTTCGCCTTACCACCGCAATCAATTTGGCGGTGACGTCGGCGGGCCCATCAAGAAAGGCAAGTCCTTCTTCTTCTTCAGCTATGGCGGTTTGCGCCAGGTAACCGATACGGTGTTTACCGGCGGCATCACGCCTACGGCTAACGAGCGCCTGGGCGACTTTACCGCGGACACCTTCAAGGTCAACATGCCAGGCACCAAGACTCAGGTGGATGGAACGAACACGAGCCCCAACTGCCAGCTTGCCACACTGAACTGCATACCCACGGCTCTGCTGGACACGACCATTGCGAACTTCGACAACGTAAGCAACAAAATTGGCTCTTCCATCCCGCTGCCCAATGGCGCTCTCAAGCCGGCGACCGGAGGCGGGACTTACGCGGGTCTCTTCCCCGTCCCGACACAGGAAAACGAATACCTGGCCAAGTATGACCAGAACCTCCGAGCGAAGGACCATATGGCCGTCACCTACTTCTTCTCGAGGAACGTGCTGGGCGCCTCCCCAGGCGGAAACGTCCCGTGGACCATCAATCAGAGCGCTTCGAACGGCTCCAATGCCAACGTCAGCGATGTGCACACCTTCAGCGCCACCACGGCCAATCAAGCCTGGCTCACGTACACGCGGGCAGCGGGTGGGCGCGTCAACCTGCCATTCGCCGGCCCGGCGTCGCAGACCCTCGCATCCTACGGCTCGAACTTTCTCATCCAGGGGCCGCCCGCGCTGCCAAGCTTCGCGCCCTCGGGCGCATTTTCAGCTACCACGACGAATGCCGGCCCGTTCACAGGTTCCGACAACTATGAGCTGCGCGACATGGTCAGCATGGTCAAGGGCAAACACAGCCTCTTCATTGGCGGCGAGTTCGCGCTCGACAAGACCATGTTCTTTGCCGACCTGCTGAACTTTGGCAGCATCAGCTTTGCGACCTCCGCGCCCACCTCCACGGGCAATGTGTTTTCAGACTGGGTTACCGGTCAGGCCTCCTCGGCTGAGCAGGACTCGCCGTATGTCACGCATCTGAGCACGTGGCATACCGCAGTGTTTGTGCAGGACGACTACCGCATCACACCGCGGTTTACGGCCAACCTTGGAATCCGGTGGGACATCGATACGCCTCCCGTCGATTCCCTTAACCGGACGGAATCATTCATTCCCGGCCAGCAATCCACCGTGGCCCCACTCGCGCCCACGGGCATCGTGTTCCCGGGTGACGCGGGCGTCGGTCGCGGCATCATCTCCACGAAGTACAACCACGTTTCGCCCCGCGTCGGCTTCGCGTGGGACCCGTTTGGTGGCGGAAAGACCTCCATTCGCGGCGCCGGGGGCATCTTCTACGGCACTGTCGCCGGCAACGAGTGGAACCAGCCCGGCAACGCCATTCCATTCGCCTTACGGCCACAGACAGGCGAGGGTCCTCTCAATTCCATCACCAATTTCTATTCCTATCCCGGAGACTTCCCCTCTACTGCGCCGGGTGGCGGGCTGTTTCCGTACACCTACACGCCTAGCAAGCCCGTATTCATTTCCGGGCCCGGCGGCGCCACCGAAGCCATCACCACGCACTTCAAATATCCCTACGTCTACCAGTTCAATCTTTCCGTGCAGCGGCAGTTGCCCGGCCGGGTTGCACTGACCGCGGCATATGTAGGCGCGCTCTCGCATGACCTGCCCAACTTTATTGACGCCAACTACGCGCCGTATTCGACCGCTTTCGGCAAGCCAAGCACTTCGGCAACCAGCGTCGCCGACCGGCGTCAGTTCGATCCCTGCGTCGGAGCTTGTCCTACCGGTGCGGCCGCCATCAACAACGGCACCGGCATCCTGGGAGCAGGGATCGTCGACTTGCTGTCAAACCTGACAGCCAATTACCACTCCCTTCAAATCTCGGCGAGCAAGCAGCTCTCCCGTGACTTCAGCGCCAGCGGTTTCTATGTCTGGAGCCACGGGATCGATAGCTTCGAGCCGGATGCAGATGGACTTTCGTCACCGCAGGATTCCGGCTACTTTGGCACTCCCTTCACCCCATCGAATAACTCTTTGGGCGCTCTCGGCGGCGGACTCCAGGAGGAAAAAGGCAATATGAATGCCGACATTCGCAGCAACGCCGCGATCTCCGGCACATGGAACATCGACTACTTCCACGGCGAGAACAAAGTCGTCAGGGAAGCGGTCAACGGCTGGCAGATCGCGCCGATTGTCTATCTGCACAGCGGCGGGCCGTTCACGATGGGCACAGGGTCGAACAAGAGCTTTGACAGCACCGGCAATCAACGCCCGGATGCCGTTGCCGGCGTCAGCCCATTGCTCAGCCCCCACCGCTGCCGGGTTTGCTCCACCAACAGCGTGGTGAGTGCGTGGTTCAATACGGCAGCTTTCACTGCCAATGGGCCCGGCGTGACAGGGGGCATCGGCCCCGGTGGCGCGGACGGCAACGTAGGCCGTAACAGCCTCTATGGGCCCGGGTTCAAAGATCTCGACATGGGGCTCTTCCGCAACATAAAGTTCGAGCGTGGAGTCGTGTTCCAACTCCGCGGCGAGGCCACCAATGTCTTGAACTGGGTGAGTCTCAGCAACCCAACAGCATCCCTCTCGTCCGGCAACGATGGCAAGATCACCTCAGCTGCAGGCACCCAGCGCATCATCCAGGTGGGTGGACGCTTGACGTTCTAACATGACGCAGATCAAGCGACAGACCGCCTGCTGTTCATCTTCCCGCCAATCCCGGAAACTGGGCGTGGCCCCCGAGTCGGTTGCAGTTGTCGGATTATCCCCCGGCGCCGAATCCGTGCCTCCCCGGGAAGGCGGACGGGAGCGACGCCCTGGACACGGGCCGTCCGTGCGTTTTCAGTGGGCGTACCGCACGTCCGCTTGCAACGCTTATATCAGCAACGAGACGGAGTACATGGCCCATGTTCTAGGCTTCGCCGTGCACTACGGCGACAAGAGGTCTTGACCTCTAGGAAAATCAAGAACTGTTTTCCAGCCGATCGGTCATGATGGGCGAAAACTGCTTCTTCTGTAGGGTTGTGCCCAGGCGGGGTGTGACCAGAGACGGTATAGGCGTTGTATCGCTCAAAGGCAGGATTGTCGATCGCAGAACAGACGAGGTGGAACAGGTTGCCTGTGCCCAACCTACTTCATGCGATGGCCAAATGCATCGATGAGCGGGTCAACCCCAAAGTGTTTTTTGAGCGAGGCAGCCCAGCGCTGTCTCGGGGGCTTGGGTCGGGGCTGCTGACCGAGCAACGCAAACACGGCTGCTGAAGTCGCCCTCTTCGTCCGTGGCGCCAGCAGGCCGAAATAGCGCATAGAGTGACGGTAACGATCCAGAATATGCTGCGAGAGCAGTGCAATAAACTCCGCCGGCGTGCTGCGGGCTTCCAACAAGGTTTTCGTTCGGGTGTCTTTGATCTGGTAAACGACTTCCTGCTCCGTTACCTGGAGAATGCGCTTCTGGGAGATGNNCGCAACAGTCCGTCGCGATGCGCCTTCCAGAGATACGAGGTGACGGCAAAGCGCCACAAATCCATAATCTGCTCATGGTCGAACTCCAGTGACCGCACCCAGCGGGCTTCGGCTGGTTTCAGTCCACCTGCAGAGACCATGATGTGGAGGTGCGGATGGGCGCGGGCGACGTTTGAGCAGGCGTCCCCCAAAACGTGAACAGGATAGTATCGGACCCAACTGGCAAACATCTCCGCGTATCCGGTTCTGGTCAGCCGAAAGCTGGACGGCATCACCAGCGAACACGCGGCGGATTACGCGGCCCATCTTCAGTCGAAGGGTTGGAAGCCCAGCTCTGTGAATAGTTCTCTCCGTGTTCTCCGCCGTGCGCTCCGGATTGCGGTGGAATGGGGCCTCGTACCAGCCGCGCCAAAAATCAAGCTGCTCAGGGGAGAGCATCACCGGGAGCGTGTAGTGTTGCAGGAAGAGGAAGCGCGGTACTTGGGAGCGGCAGGGGAGCTCATGGCCGACATTGCGACCGTGCTGATAGACACGGGGATGCGCCCGGAAGAGAACTCCCGCCTTCGCTGGGAGTCTATCGGCTGGTCCGATGGGCAATTCGGAACATTGCAAGTCACTCACGGCAAGACGGCGGCGGCGCGGCGGATGCTTCCATTGAGTCCGCGCGTCCGGGCGCTGCTGGAGCGGCGCTGGGAAGCGGCAAAGACGCCGTCAGAGGGCTGGGTATGGTCGGCTGCAACGGCGAGCGGACACATAGAGCCTTCCACGGTGAAGAAACAGCACCAGCGGGCACCGAGGCTGAGTGGAGTGCGCCCCTTCGTGCTCTATGCTCTCCGGCATACCTTCCTCACCCGGCTTGGGGGAGCGGGTTGCGATGCTTGGACTCTGGCTCGGATCGCGGGCCACTCTTCGATTGCCATGTCCGCCCGGTATGTTCACCCCAGCCAAGATGCCGTGATGAACATTTTCTCGCGTCTCCAAATGCCGAAAGAGCTTCCTGGTACCACCCAATAGGCTGATCGCGCAGAGGCTGGAATCATCGGAAAAAAGCAGCCACCCGCTACAGTATCCGCTACAGTGCATTTTCGAGGGGATGCGCGAGAGCGCTAAGTGATTGAATCCATGGTCGGGGCGGAGGGATTCGAACCCCCGACCCTCTGCTCCCAAAGCAGATGCGCTACCAGGCTGCGCTACGCCCCGACTGGTTGATTGTAGCGTAGGGGCGTCGCGGTTCGGGTAGTGTTCAGCGCTCAGCGTTCAGCGTTCAGAAAGGCGCGCGACCTCCCAAATACAGGGCACAGAGCGCCCGGCGCGCCGGGTTCACATCCGGTGGGCGATCCAGATGATTATGAGCAGCAGCACGATGATGGGTATGGCGAGGATGGCGAGCACCGCCGCGAGAAGGCTGAGCAGGAAGACGTAGTCCTTCCAGGTATGCTCGTGGGGCTGGCGCAGGTGGCGCATCATGAGCCGGTAGTTGCGGCGGTTCGCCTTCCACGCGATGTCGAAGATGTCGCCGAAAAGCGGGATGGAGCCGATGAGCACTTCGATCGCGATATTGACCATCATGCGGATGAGGGTGACGTAGGGGACGCCGCGAATCCACGCGGCAATGACGAGCACGAAGGAAGCGATGCCGGCGAGCACGTCGCCGAGGCCGGGGATGAGGCCGATGAGGCCGTCGAGCCCGAGACGGATGGGCGTGAACGGGATGCGGAAGAAGTCGTCGAGCAGGTGGGCGAAGAAGTCGAGATTTTCGTCGGAGCAAAGCCGTTCGGCGCGCTGGCGCAGGGTGAGCGCGGAGCCTGGCGGAGGAGTGTTTGTGGGCGGCAGAATCTCGGGTTTTGCGGGCTCTGGCATGAGTTTTTGCGACCCTGTACGGCGCGAGTGGGCTGTGCCGCCAATGCTACAATCAGGGTTGGTATGGCGGCTATAGTTCAGTGGCAGAACACCGGACTGTGGCTCCGGGTGTCGTGGGTTCGACCCCCACTAGCCGCCCCAGTTGATTGTTTCGCAGCGACTCCCGGCTGCATAGTCCCGTGAACAATCCAGCAGAGAAAAGCAGCGGCGGAGCGGTCTATGTGGGCTGCTCGGGCTGGGCTTATCCGACGTGGAAGCCGGCGTTTTATCCGGAGAAGCTGCCGTCGAAGAAGTTCCTGGAGTACTACGCGACGCGGCTCAACTCTGTCGAGGTGAACTACACGTTTCGGAGTTTTCCGCGGCGGACGGCTATTGATTCGTGGCTGGCGCAGACGGGCGAGGGGTTTCGATTCTCATTCAAGGCTCCGCAGCGCATCACGCATTTTCAGCGGCTGCACGAGAGTGGGCCGACGCTCGAGGCTTTCGCCGGCGCGATTCAGCCGGTTGCCGATGCGGGACGGCTGGGGCCGGTGCTGTTCCAGCTGCCGCCGAATTTCAAGGCCGATGAAGGGCGGCTCGCGCAGTTTCTCGCCGACGCGAAGGGGTGCCGCTTCCGTATGGCGTTTGAGTTTCGGCATGAGTCGTGGTTCGATGCGGCGATTTATCGGCTACTGGAGCGGCATGAGTCCGCATTGTGCGTCGCCGAGAGCGACGACCTGGTGACGCCTGACATTGCGACGGCCCCTTTTGCCTGCTATCGCCGGCGAAAGACGGAGTATTCCGAGGCGCAGCTGGCGGCGATCAGCAGGGGAATGGCGGAGCGCGCGGCGCAGGGCGATGTGTTCGCATACTTCAAGCACGAAGAGGAGCCGATGGGGGCCTTGTGGGCGGCTTCCGTGCTCGCGTCGGTGCAGGGGCGCGCTTCGTGAATGCGCTGCCCGCGCCCCGGATCCCTGAAGATGCGCACTGGCTGACGGAATTTATCCCACGGCGCTGGCTGCGCAACGGACATCTGCAGACGCTGGCGGGGAATTTTCTGCCGCGGCGGCTGACGCTGTCCGAACCGGAACCGCTGCTGGTGGAAGTGGAAGGACCGGTGGCGGGGTACGGGCCGAGCCAGGTACTGTGCCACTGCCACTGGCAGCCGCGCGAGGTGCGCAGCCGGCGGCTGACTGTCGTCCTGGTGCACGGGCTCGAAGGCTCGTCGAACTCGCAGTACATCGTGGGCAATACGGCGCGCGCGCTGGCGGCGGGCCTGAACGTGGTGCGCATGAACATGCGTTCCTGCGGCGGGACGGACGATCTTTCGCCGACGCTTTATCACTCTGGCCGGTCGGGCGACATAGGGCGCGTGTTCGAGGCCATTGTTCGTGAGCAGCAGCTCGAAGCCGTGGCTCTGGTTGGCTACTCGATGGGCGGGAATCTGGTGCTGCGATGGACGGGAGAAGTGAGTGCAAATCCGCCGCGCGCATTGAAAGCAGTCGTCGGCGTTTCGCCGCTGATGGATCTGGCGGCTTCGTCGGCGGCGCTGCATCGTCCGCAGAATCGTCTCTATGAACGGCACTTTTTGCGGTCGATGATTGAGCGGGTGCGACGGCGGATGACGATGTACCCACGGATTTATGCGGATGCGGCGCTCGATCGGATTCACACCATGCGTGAGTTCGACCATCACATCGTCGCGCGCTATGGAGGCTTCGCCGATGCGGACGATTACTACTACAGCGTGGCCAGCTCGCATTACGCGGGGTCGCTCCGGGTGCCGACACTGATTGTGCATTCGCTCGACGATCCTTTTATCCGCATGCTGCCGCAGACGCGCGACGCGCTGATCGGGAACCCGCGCGTGACGTTCCTCGAAACGCAACATGGGGGGCATTGCGCTTTTCTGGCGCCAGGGGGACAGGCAGGTTGCGACGGATACTGGGCGGAGAAGACGCTGCTGGGATTCCTGACGCAGGAGGATCCGGAACATGCGGGCGGCGCGAGGGCATCGGCGCATGGAAGCTGACTGGGCGGCGGAGGTCGGCCGGAATCTCGCTTCCATCGACGTGGAGTGGATGGGATTTGTCGATCTGCGGAAGCGTCCCGAACAAATTGGATCGATTGCGGAGGCGGTCGATAGCGCGGTTCTGCGTGATGTGCTTGTGCTGCTGAACGGTTCGGACTCGCCGGTGCTCACATCGAAATGCGATGTGTGGTTGCTGGCGGCAGAGGAGATCGACCCTCTGGAGTTCGATTGCGCGGCGGCGGAAGCTGGGGCTGGGTTGGCATCCTGGATTGACGTCGTTGCGCGCGATCCGAAGGTCTTCGGTTCGTTCGAAGAGCATGAGGCCTGGGTTCGTTGCGCCGTGCAGCACATGCGGGCGCTGCCGGTGTCGCGCGGGAGGGCGGATCTGGTGATTCGCGGCGCGACGTCGGGTGGCAAGGAGGGGTTCGGCATCACGCTTTACGCCGCCGGTTGCGGAGCGGATACTCTCGCAGCGCGCGACGCCTGGGAGGCGATTTTGCGAGCTGCGGCGCCGATTACAATGAGAGATGCGCTGCGCAATGCGGCAACCGCGGGCGAGTAGCTCAATTGGATAGAGCACCGGCCTTCTAAGCCGGGGGTTGTGGGTTCGATTCCCGCCTCGCCTACCATTCCGGGCACGGCTTCCGGGCGTCGGCCCGGACCATTCTTGACGAAGTGCTCGGTGTCCGGCCTGACTTTATCGAACACCAGCTTGCCCATGCTGTCCGCGACCCGAACGGGCGCGCCTACAACCGAACGGCGCACCTGCCCGAGCGCAAGAAGATGATGCAACTGTGGGCGGATTATCTGGATGAGCTAAAGGCTAAGGCGGATATCATTCCGATTCGTCAATGAGCCTGAGCGGTTGGCTTATTTGCCTGCAAGTCCAGGCCCGAAGCGCAAAGTTTCCTTGAACACTGCGTCGGCGATTTCCTCGCGTCCGGAAACCTAATTGCCGTCGAACTGAAGAACCATCGCGGCTCGCGATTAGGGAACCCGAAGAAACTTCCGGTTTGCCGGTAATACAGCACCATGGCTGCAGCGAGCGAGGGGTGTGTCACCAAGGCGGGGGCTGTGAGACGCCGGTTACGCCGGTACGAGACTCGGGGCTGAAGCGATCCGGCGCTTTGTCATTGCGCGAATCTCAGACGATAGTTCAGGCCGCAGCTAGCGCGGATCGCGCGCCAGGACGATGTTTCAAGCTAACGGAACCGTCCGGCTCAAACACGAACTCATATTCACTACTGCAAAGACCGCATAGCCAAAAATGCTCCAGTCGCGTTTCATCGCCGTTGCCGTGAATGATCCTCACAACTCGCCCGTCGCGCAAATAGCGCAGCTCTTTCTTGCACTCGGAGTTGTAGCAGACGTNNCCCCGAAAACGGAGACGACATTAGTCGCCATATATCAGGAGCATCAATCACACTTTCGAGATACGATCTTCTCCCGATAATAACGACTGCGTTAACATCATACCTCGCAGTTAACGATGTTGTAATTTCAGGTTTGCCGGTTACCCGCCCACAAACTCGGTCGAGAGACATGTGTGTCGCCAAGCTGGCGCGGCCCGACAACAGTTCTGACGAAGGCCACATATGGCATCCATGTCTCGGCGGCATATGACGGCGTCACTACAAACCTGCGGGGCGCTCGTTGTGGGAAGTTTGCTCGCGTGCCGGATCGCCCAAGATCGAGCGAACAAGATCGCGATTCTGACGGGAGCGGGCCGGGAGTTCATTCCCGATATCGATTTCTCATCCTTCGGCAAATCGGATCTGGCTTCCATTACCAGAAATAGACAGCCTCCATCTTGGGAGAGCCGGGTTCTCCGTCGATGATCTGCGTGCTCAGCACGGCTTCCATGTTCTTCTTATCGCCGCCCTGTTTGGCGGCGCGCATGAGTTGCGCGAGGTCGGAGTTATCGGTGAGGAACTCGCCAGCCACGCGCGTACCGCCGCGTCCGATACCCGCGATCACCACGGCCACCTGGCCCGTGTTGCTGTCGGTGAATCGCGCGACAATCGCGTAGTCGCGATAATTGTTGGTCGCCATCTGCACGCTCCGGTCCACCACCCATTTCGACTGCCCTGGCGCCCTGCTGTCTTCTATCCACAGCCGCGTCATGGTCGCGTCGTTGGCAAAGTGGTAGCGTAACGGACCGGTCAAACGAAGCGTCCATGCATTGTCGAAGGCCCCGACAAAAACTGTCGGCCCCCGCCGCAGGTCGTCGAGGTTGGTCGCTCCTTCCCCTTTGAGGCCGTACTGCTTCCCCCTGGACTGCAGGATTCCGGCGGCTTTGACGACAGCATCCAGGTCGTCGATCACCATCGCTGTCAAGTTGTCCTTGAGCACGAATTGATGCGAAGGATCGGCTGCATCCCGTAGTTCAATCACGGAGTACTCCAGCTGATCGGCGACGCACACCAGCACCGGTTCGGCTCGAGAGAGGACCGGCTGCCAGAAACTGTCGATGGCGGTGAGCCTGGAGCGTTGCCATACCCATGACACTGCCAGTGCGGCCAGTACCAGGAGACAGACGGCACTCCAGCGCAGAACTGTCCGGAAAGATCCGTGCGGTTCCGCGGAAGGGATGGGCTCGAGCACGGCAACGGGGCCGGCATCGTGCTCCCGCACGGCAACGCCCATTGGTGAGGAGGACGGCCAGTGAAACTGCGGAACATACGATCCGGACGGGAGCGAAATGCGGAGCTCCTTGCTGTGCGCGGGATCCTGATAATACTGGGCAACCCGCTTGCGGATTTCAGCGGCGGTGACACGCACGATGGGATCCGTTGCGGTATCGTAGTCGGCGTCGCGGCCGAAGATTTCGATTCCCAGCGTGCGCTCTTTGATTTTCTCGATGTCGCCCGCCAGCGTCCGCTCCACTACGAACCGCAGGAAGTTCGGGAAGCGGCGGCTGTGATTGAAAAAAGGGCTCGCCAGCAGGCGATCCAGCTCATCGCGGACCGCGTCGACGCCCGGCTCTTCGATCAAATCCTGTTGGTCCCGCATCGTCTGCTTCGCCCGATCCCGGCTGGAACGAAGCGATTATACCCCTGCCGCGCTTTCGCCTGGAACGCGGCGGCCGATCCCAAGATGGCGAAAAACAAGGACTTCCCTACGCTTATCAGGTAAAGATTTGCCGTAAGAACCCTCCCGGCTATACCGTAAGGAGCTTATCAGCGGCTCTACAACACGCCTAGAAAGGTCGCTGGATTTTCAGGGTTCGGGCGCGACCGTTGTCGCGATGAGACCTGGAAAGTCCCACATGCCACGCCAAACGCATGAGGAGGCTGCACATTGATAACAAGAAATAACTGGATATCACGGTTCCTTTCGTTTTGGGGGGCTATCTCGTTCCTGTTCACTCTCTCGACGGGGACCACGCCGCCCATCCATGCGCAAATCGCAACCACGACCGCAACCATCTCCGGCACCATCACCGATCCGACCGGGGCCGTTCTGCCGAAAGCGGCTGTTACCCTCGCCAGTTCGCAAAACGGCGTCACACGCTCGTTCACCACCGAGAATGCGGGGCGTTACATTTTCACGGAGCTGCCACCGGCCGCATACACGCTAAGCGTCAAGGCGAAGGGGTTCAAGGTATTCGAACAGACCGGGCTCATCCTGAACGCGTCGGAGTCAGCAACGCAGGACGTGAGCCTGACGGTCGGGTCTGAAACTGAGAGCGTGATGGTCACGGCCGATGCTACGCAGCTCAATACCGACAACTCGAACGTCGCTGCGGACATTCCTGGGAAGGACATTACGGAGTACCCGCTCAACATACGCAATGTCTACAGCCTGGCCACGCTCAACGCGTCGGTCAGCAATACCTCCGAGGGCCAGATGCTGCTCGGCGGCGGCACCAACACGACCGACGACGCCGACCAGGACATCTCGTTTATGAACTTCGCGGGCGGCTTTTTTGGCAGCACCGGCTTCATGCTCGACGGCGCATGGGATACCGATACCGAGTGGGGCGGCGTCATCTTTGTTCCCTCCGTCGATTCCGTCCAGGAGTTCAAGGTTCAGAACAACTCCTTCACCGCTCAATACGGGTGGAGCACGGGCAACGTGATCAACGTGGTCACCAAGTCCGGGACGAACAAGTTCCACGGCAGCGGCTGGGACTTTTATCAGAACCAGGACTTCAATGCGATCCCGTACTTCTCCACCTCGAACGAGAAACTTTCGCGGCAGGAAGGCGGCGGCTCGGCTGGTGGCCCGCTCTACATTCCGGGGCTCTACCGGCAAAAGGAAAAGACCTTCATCTTCGGTTTGTTTGAGCACCTGTCTATCTCGAGTCCGACGGTGGATACCTACACGGTTCCCGACAGCAACTTCCGCAGCGGGAACTTCTCTGAGATCCTGGGCACC
>PMAD01000213.1:0-10332 GCA_003152415.1 Acidobacterium sp. | reverse complement strand
CGGGCTATGTGCCGGATGCGGTCGGCTCAAAGCTGCTGGGCTACTACCCTGCGGCCAAAGGCACGGGCCTGACCAACAACCTCATAGTCTCCGGTACCGCGCCTGCGCACTCCAACGAGTACAACATCCGCGTGGATCACAACATCAACTCCAGTTCCCGCGCCTATTTCCGCTACTCCTACAAGGAGGAGTTCAAAACCGGCGCCGCCAGCGACTGGGGCAATAGTCCGGCTGGCCCCGGCAATGCAAGGCCAAATAACCGCTGGGGCATGTGGGCGGGATACTCGTATGTTTTCAATCCGACTTTCACTATGAACCTGACGTCGGGTGTCTCCATCTGGCACGAGACCTCCGACAACCAGTCCTTCGGATTCGATCCCACCACCCTCGGCCTTCCTGCCTACCTGAAGCAGAACGACCCACTCTTCCCGATGGTGAACACCGGAGGAGAGTCGCCTCTCGGTCCCGGGGCCAACGATCAGCAGGCCGTCACCAACCACGGTCCAATCGGCACGCTGTCAGGCGACTTCATCAAAGTCAACGGCAAACACACGCTGAACTTTGGTGCTACCGGCGTCGAACAGGTCTTCGGCCAGCACCCGTACTACCAGGATCAGCTGGACTTCAACGGCCAGTTCACCGCCGGGCCGAATCCTCTCAGCGGTTCAGGGTTTGCCAGCGGCAACGGGGTTGCCGAAATGCTTCTCGGCGTCATCGACTCCGGAACGACAGCCGGCTATTCCGACAGCCCGCTGGAATCCAATCACCTCTTCGGTGAGTACCTGCAGGATGACTGGAAACCGACTCGCAACCTCACCCTCAACCTGGGGCTTCGTTACGAGCTCCAGACGCCCTACACCTACCGCCACGACGCCGCATCGATCTTCAACCCGGACGTTCTCAATCCACTCAGCTCTCTGGTAGGTAAGCCGCTGCTTGGCGCGCTCCAGTTCCTCGGGCCCGGCAACCGCTATGTCTACAATCCAAACTGGACGAACTGGGCGCCGCGGTTTGGATTCTCGTATGAGCCGGTTTCCCGAGCCGTGCTGCACGGCGGCTACGGTATCTTTTATCCGGAGTCGGTCACGAGTTCCGGCGCAGGCGATCAGGATGGCTTCTCCACCGCGACCTACTCCGACGTCACTCTGGATGGAGGGGTCACTCCTAACCCGAACATCAGCAGTTCCAGTCCATGGGGTGGCGTCTACGCGCAGACTACGGGCAACGCCAACGGCGAATTCCAGCAGGTAGGCAACGGGATCGGCGGCGTATTCCGCAGCCGTCCTTCGCCGTACGTGCAGCAGTGGATGTTCGGCCTGCAGTACGCCATGACCCACAACGATCAGCTGGAGGTCGATTACGTCGGCAACCGCGGTGTGCGCATCATTGGCAGCCGCAACTACAACCAGCTTAACCCGCAGTATCTGTCGCAGGGTGCGAACTTCCTCGGCGGCAAGGCGGCGTCCAATCCTTTCGCCGCGCCGCTCCAGGCGCTCGAAGCCTCCGGGACGATCGCGCCCAGCTCCTGCAACCTCGACAATTCCAGTGTAACCAACGCCCAGCTGATGTCGCCGTATCCGCAGTACTGCAACGGCGGCGTTGGCGAAACCGACGCTCCTGTGGGTCAGTCGCTCTACAACGCACTGCAAGTCACTTACAACCACCGCGTCAGCAAGGGACTCACCGCCCTGGTCTCCTACACCTACTCCAAGTTTCTGGATAACGTCGAGGGGAACAATGGCTGGTCCTACAATGGACCCACCAACTGGGGTGTAACTCCGGCGAATAACTACAACCTGGCTGCCGATAAGAGCGTCGACGCCGGCGATATTCCGCAAGCGCTTGTGGCCAGCTACATCTACGAGCTGCCCGTAGGCCGCGGCAAGCCGTTCGGCTCAGGGATGGGCCGCGCCGCCGATGCCGTTGTCGGCGGATGGGAACTCTCCGGCATAGCGGCATTCAAGGCCGGCATTCCCATCGGCATCTTCGGCAACGACCAGCCCACGTACGGCGGCAATCCCAGACCGGATGTCATCGGTAACGTCCACGCCTCTCGCCCCTCCATCCACGAGTGGTTCAACACTGGAGCCTTCGCCTTTGCGCCATACGGCAGCTTCGGCAATGCGCCACGCTACTTCTCCGATCTGCGCGGTCCTCACTACCAGAACTGGGACACCGCGCTCGAAAAGAACTGGCGCTTCGGCGAGTCAATGCGAATTCAGTTCCGCTTCGAAACGTTCAACACCTTCAACCACCCGAACTTCTACGCGCCGGAGGCGGGCGCCACCGCCTGGCAGGGCTGTGACCCCAATGGAGGCTCCGGCTGCGCCAGTAGTTTCGGCACCATCACGCAGACCTTCGCACCACGTAACATTCAGTGGGCTGGCAAGTTCTACTGGTAAATGTGTCGTGGCGACGATCTCCAAATCGTTGTTCCTGGTTGTGCTGGGCGGGTCCACCCTTGGCCTCGCCCAGCAGCCACCCGTCACCCTGGAATCGCTGTTCCATTCCGCTCAGCAAGCGCAGGCGAGCGGAGACTTCATAACGGCCGTCAACGACTACACACAGGCGGCGAAAATGCGCCCCGATATGCCAGCCATCTGGGCTAACCTGGGCCTTACGCAGCAGGAAGCCAGTAACATTCCCGCTGCCATCGAAGCTTTCCAGCGCGCCAATCGCCTGGCTCCGTCCTTGTATGTTCCTAACCTCTTCCTCGGGATTGACTACGCGCACTCTGGCAGGGCGCACCAGGCGATTCCATTTCTCATCCGGGCAGGAAAGACAAACCCCTCCGATGCTCAGGCGCCGCTGGCGCTCGGTCGTGCCTACATCGCGGCTCGCGAATACAGTCAGGCTATTCCGGAACTGAATCGCGCGCTGGATCTCAATGCGAAACTCAGCACCGCATGGTTCGACCTGGGCATCGCCCAGCTCGATCAGGTGGAGAGCGACGCGCGCACTATTTCCATCGAGAACAAACAATCGCCTTTTGCCGGCGCGCTCTATGCCGAGTCGCTCGGGAAGCAGGGGCGATTCGGTGAAGCGGCCAGCCTCTACAAGTCGATCCTCGACTCGAAACCCCAGCCGCCCTGTCTGCACTCTGAGCTGGGTTTCGCTCTCCTACGGGATCACAAAGAGGCTGACGCGGGACCGGCCTTTGCTGCCGACCGCGCCGCGCATCCCGAATGCAGTCTTGCTCTTCTTGGCCAGGCCCGCCTCGCCGTCGACGGTGGACACGCGGACCAGGCCTCAATTCTCCTGGAGCAATTGCGGAACCGCGATCCCGGATTCTTCGCGTGCAACGCCGCCACCATTCTCGACGGCATGCCTCGCGAACAACAGTCCGCCTTCGTGGCGCAGTTGAACAACCAGGCCCAGGATCCCGAACTGCGCCAGGCACTCGTCGCAGCGTTCGACGCTGAGGGTGAGTGCTCCGCGCCTCCATCCGATGCCGGCACGCCGGCAACTCCATCTCGCACGGCGGGCGCCTGGTATGCCTCGGGACAATTCGCGTCGTGCACCCGCAACCTGCAGTCGGAGCCCGCTCCGCTCAGCACCGAAAAGCTCCGGCTGCTGGCTGCCTGCTCTTTCTTTAACGGGGATAACCAGAGCGCGGCGCGCGCCGCCGCCGCCTGGCGCACGCGCGAGCCTCATTCTCTGGAGGCGCTCTATTGGTCCATTCAGGCCAACGAGCGGCTGGCCTTCCGGTCTCTGGCCCGCTTCCAGCAGCTGGAACCTGACTCCGTGCGCAGCCACGTCCTGCTCGGCGACATCTATCAGCAACTCGAGCGATTCGACGAAGCCCAGGCCGAGTATCAGAAGGCACTCGCTGTCTCTCCCTCGGACCGGGGGGCGATGCTGGGTCTGGCTTCGGCGTATCTCAGCAACTACAATGCCCAGGGCGCCATGGCTGTTGTGCAGAAGGCTCTCGTCCGCGCACCCGACGATCCGGAGCTGAACCTCGTCATGGCGCAGTCGCTCCTCGACCAGCGCGAATACGCGGAGGCGGAACCCTACCTGCAAAAGAGTCTCAAAGCGAAGCCGCAAATGCTGCCTCGGATTCATGCCCTCATCGGAAAGACCTACGCCGAGACGGGAAGAACCCGTGAGGCGATCGAAGAGCTGAAGCTTGGCGCCTCCAGCGACGAAGACGGCTCCGTTCAGTACCTGCTCTTCGAGCTTTACCGCAAGCTTAACGACGCCGGGGACGCAAAGGTCGCACTCGCTCGCATGCAGAACATCAAGCAGCAGCGCGAGGCGCGAGGCGTGAAGCGTGTCGAAGATCCCGATCTTTCTCCGATCGAGCCAACCCTCGCACCCGCCGCCGCCCCTTAACCGCATTTCCTTCCACCCCCCTTTCCAAACAGGATGTCAACGCTTCGTACCGGGAGTCGAGATGCGTGCGAACAGTCTTTGTATCACCATGGTTGGATCTTTCCTCACTGCAATCCTCTGGGCCCAGCCGCCCCAAACGGCCGCCGTCGCGAACCGCATCGCCGCGCTGCCCAACGGCATTGAGATATCCCAGGGCGAGCTGCACGAGCAGATTCTGGCGTTGCGCGATGACGTCCTCCGCGTTCGCGCCTGGCACGGTGACAGGGCCCCGGAAGACGCATCGTGGGCGGTGCTCGCCTCTGCGCGGCACGCTTCCACTGCGGTCACGCCCGCGAATTCCGCGAATCACGCAGGCTTCCGGACGGCGAAATTATTCGTCGATGTCGACGAGCGCACCCTGGAAATGAACGTCCGCGACAGCAACGGAAACATTTTGCAGCAGGATGCGCGGCCGATCGAGTTCGACGGGGACGCCTTCCGTGTCTCCAAAACCATGCCGCTCGACGAGCATTTCTTCGGCCTCGGCGACAAGACCGGACCCCTCGATCGCCGCAACGAGGCCTTCACTCTCTGGAACACCGACGCGTATCGCTTTCAGGAATCCACCGATCCGCTCTACAAGAGCATTCCTTACTTCATGGCTTTTCGCGCCAGCCGCGCTCTCGGCGTGCTGCTGGATAATACCTGGCGCTCAAGTTTCGATTTTGGCAAGGAGTCACCAACGGCGTATTCCTTCGGTGCAGTCGCGGGTCCCATCGATTACTACCTCTTCTATGGACCCACTCCCAAACAAGTCGTCGAAACCTACGCGTGGCTGACGGGAACGCCGCCTCTTCCGCCCCTTTGGTCGCTGGGTTTCCAGCAGTCCCGGTACAGCTACATGACCCAGGCGCGCGTGCTCGAAGTGGCCGCCCGTCTGCGGAGCGATCGCATCCCCGCCGACGCCATCTACCTCGACATCGACTTCCAGGACCACAACCGCCCGTTCAGCGTGAATCGCGCCGCCTTTCCCGATCTCGCCGGCATGATCGCGCAACTCAAAGCCGAAAATCTCCACGCCGTGATGATTACAGACCTTCACATCGCCCGGCTCCCGGCGCAAGGCTATTTCCCTTACGACAGCGGCGTCGCCGGCGACCACTTTGTCAGGAATCCTGATGGCTCCGTCTATTCGGGAAAGGTCTGGCCCGGCCCCAGCGTTTTTCCCGACTTCACCCGTCGCCAGACCCGCGCCTGGTGGGGCACCCTCTACCGCGACTTCCTGCGCGATGGCGCCAGCGGCTTCTGGAACGATATGAACGAGCCTTCCATCTTTGATTCGGCCACATCCACGATGCCTTTGGATGTGGTCCATCGCATCGACGAGCCGGGATTCGCTCCGCGTACCGCATCGCACGCCGAGATTCACGATGTCTACGGCATGGAAAACTCCCGGGCGACGTACGATGGGATGCGCGCTATCGACCCCGATACCCGCCCCTTCGTGCTCACCCGCGCCACCTATGCCGGTGGCCAGCGCTATGCCGCCACATGGACCGGCGACAATTCCAGCAGCTGGAACCACCTGCGAATGACGACGCCGATGCTGGAAAATCTGGGTCTCAGCGGCTTTGCCTTCGCGGGCGCCGATGTAGGCGGCTACGCCGGCACGCCTTCAGCCGACCTGTTGACGAAATGGTTTGAAGTAGCGGCCTTTCAACCCATCGACCGCGATCACACCGAGAAAGGTACTGGCGATCAGGAGCCGTGGGTCGGGGGAGCCGATCACGAAGCCATCCGCCGCCATTTTCTCGAAGCTCGCTACCAGTTGCTCCCCTATCTGTACACGCTTGCCGACGAGGCCTCGCGCACCGGGCTTCCTCTGGTACGTCCCCTCTTTCTCGAGTTCCCCGACGCCGCCTCCGATGGCCACCCCATCGACCTCGATGCCCCCGGCGAGTTCCTCCTCGGCCCCGATCTGCTGGTCGCCCCCGCGCCGAATCCCGACGAGCTCGACGACTACTCCGTCGTATTTCCCGCGCCCGACTGGTACGACTTCTGGTCTGGAGAAAAAGTGACCCTCGCGCCTCCTGACCCTCCGGCGCCCGGCGCGCCCGATCGAACTGTGCGTTACTCCATCAGTGTCTCTCCCAGCCTTGCGCGTCTTCCTGTCTACGTGCGCGCTGGAGCGATCATGCCTGCCGAGCCCCTCATCGAAAGCACCAGCGAAACTCCCAGCGGCCCGCTCATTCTGCGCGTCTACGCGGGCGAAAAGTGCGCCGGTCAGCTCTATCAGGATGATGGCAGGAGCTTCGCATATGAAAAAGGTGCCTTCCTCCGCGAACGCTTTATGTGTGAGGTCAGGGGCGACCGGATTCGAATGACGATCAGCAAACGCGAAGGTTCCTATCCGGCCTGGTGGAAACAGATCCGCGTGGAGATCTACGGCTGGACGCCCTCAAAGAACGAAGTGCTGGTGAACGGGGCAGTAGTTGCAACCCAGATCGACCGCACGGACCACAATGTGGGATTCCACATTCCTGATGATGGAAATGCATCCACGGTCGAAGTGAGATAGTTCTCCAGGACGCACCACATCTGTGATTCGCGGTAAATCGATCTCGCAGATTTCAGCGCGAGCATAGGGATTGCCATTGGAGCGGCGCGAAACTCATGGGTCAGGAATCAATACCGGGCAACACTCACGCGTGTCGTAATGTCTGTATCGTCGGCAATACGGAAATAACGACTACGCCAATAGCGCGGGCCGATGTTTACCAATGCGTAATTTCCGGTTTGCCGGTCACTCGGCCAGAATGCCGATCACTATCGAGAAGCCCGTTTGCCGTTACCAATCAGCTGACAGTGCCTCTTTCGGCTGGCAAACTGAGCTGGGCGAGCGGGTTGAGCTGTGAGCAACAGTTGATATCCCATGCTCTGAACGCATTCCTCAACCTCAACCCTGGCTGACCAGCGATCACTGATTTGTCTACGGCCGATTTTCAAGATGCATTGTTTCGAGCCGCCCTTGATTCCGCCTCATTGTCATTTGCCGGCTTGCGCGCGCTGACCGGAGGACGCGGTGTGGGCAACAATGAAGCCTTTCACAGGGCTTTCCCCATCTCTGAAGATCATGTACTCATCGGAGGTCAAATCTGCCCCTTGCGCCTTCACGGTGCTGAGAGCATCGTTGCCCGCCACCACCAGGACCATATGAGTCGCGTCGAGCGGGTTCTCTGCGGCGAGGATGAGTGCTTCGCGTTCCGAGGCGTGTACCTCGTTGTTTATATTGAACGCGGCGCCGTGGTAGTCGAGGCCAAGTCTCGCCGACCAGGCTGCTAGTGCGGAATTGGACTCGGGACGGCCTACAAAGACCACGTCACGATCACGGAGCAAGTCGTCCCAGGCCGCGAAATCCTTGTAAATCGGAACCTGGCTCTCGTAGGCATCGAGAAAGTTGTGTTGCCATTGTTCGGCAGCGTAGCGGTTCGCGCCGGCGTCGCGCAGCGTTCCGTAGACGATGATGGCAGAGGGCAGACGGCGCAAAATGTCATTCACGAGATACTTCGGGCCGTCGGGAGGATCGATGTCGTCCAGGTGGGCGACGGACTGATTGAGGCCTGCCTTCTCTAGGAAGGACTGTACCGTTACAGTTTTGGTGGTGTTGGCAGCGAAATAGTCTCTCATCAGTCCCAGAAAAGCGTCGTCGCCCATCTTGATGCGCAGCGAGTCGAGAAACAAGACGCCCTTCGATTGCTCGCGCCGATATTGGTCCAACGGAGAGTCCGCCCTTGCCTGCAGACTGCGCCAAAGAGCGCGCTGGGCGTTCATCGCTTCGTCGACATCTTTCGACTGAAGCACCCGCTGATATTCGGCGGACCCAGCCACGAACCATGTGTCGCCATCGGTGGCCGGCAAAACCCAGCCTTTCCAAAGCCTGCCGTCGTAATGCGCCGTGTTTTTGGCTTGCGCCGTCGCGGTTTGCTGGGATGCTTCGCGTAAAGCCGCCAGGCGGGTCTTCTCGTTTTGCTCAATGGCGGCCCGCAGAGTTGCGGTGGGCTCAGCCTGGAACAAGTAATAGCCTGACGGATACAGACCGTCATCCCCGGCGAAGTCGTATTTCTTGTTGGGCAGCCACTCTCGCTGGTTAGGCCTGCCGATCTCGGCCCAAACCATCATATGCGAGGCCATGTCCGCGGTAACTACCTTTGCATCCATTGTGCTGACCGCGACCAGGGGCGCAGTGCGAAAAGCCAGGAATCCGAACTGCTCATCGATTTGGCCATGATACTTCTGATAAAGCTCCTGCCAGGCCGTATCGCGCACCCCCGGGACATAAGGGATAAAGTCCGGATCGCTGCTGGGATCGGGATAATCTTCGAGCCGGACTGTAAGGTCTTTGGCGTTGTTGTCCCCCCAATAAAATCCCGGAGTGCCACCGAACCATTCGTTCCTCGAGCTGCGCCATAGCCTGGTGTGGTTTGTCCCCAGATCAAAGATGGCGACTTCGTTGGTCTTGGCGTCGCCCATGATCCATTCGTTGGTGTACAGGCCGTTGTTTTGCGTGCTCAGGATGCGAACCACATCGTCGATATTGTCGCTGTATTGAATGGCCATGCGCGCGCGAAAGGCAACAGGAGTCCCACGTGCATTGAATGGTGTCTGATTGATCGTAGTTTCGGTGAGCACCACGCCGGCATCGTTTTGATACCAGTCGGTGCCGCTTTCGATGCCGCCGGGATAACTCTGGATAAGCACGCGATGGCCCGAGGCAGGCTTGATGTCGAGCATAACGTTGGTCTGCTCGGCAAGGTTGAGAGACCACCATGTGTTATGACCGATCACCATCTTGCCGTCGCGCGTCGCTGGCCCTGTAGCGGCAAAGGCGCTGCAATGGTCAAGTACCGAATCACGCTTGCGATCGGCGTAGGGCGGCGCGTCAAAGGTCAGGCCTTCGAGCCCGGTAGGCGTGGTGGAAACGGCAGAGTCAAGCTCGCCCATCTCGACAGTAGTATTGGCTACGACAATGTCCAGCAGATCGATGCGCCGATCCCTCCACCGGGCGCCTGCGTCGGAGGCGCCCTCTGCGATACCTCGCATCTCCTCCAGCATTTCACGGTCAAAGCCGCGCAGGAAAAGGGCATTCACCGTGGTCCGGTAGTCGTCCCAGTGTTCTTTCGAACCCAGGTCTGCAGCGCAACGCTCGAGATATTCAGGAATCTCGCGCGCCATCAGATGTCCATGCTGNNTAGATCCAGCCGGCGGCGGGATAGCGATAGGCCGGGCCGAACGTCTCGACAGCCTCACGCGCTGGCCATTCGTCTCCGGACGAGGGAATCTCTTCCAGATGCACGCCTTCGAACCACGCCCTCCCATGAAACGATCCGCCGTTGCCCACGCTGAGCACGACCTGATCCGCAGCGCGGCTTGCCACGAACCGTAAGCTGAGGCGGGTCCAGGGCTGAGTGCCACCGAGCGATGCCGAATGTACGTCGAAGGGCATCGACGCCATCGCGAGCGTCGCGCCAGNNCGCAATGGGACTGCGATCCACGTCGAGCACTTCGAGGTTCTCAGTTCGAACCCATCCGCTTAGTTCGTAGCGCTTCCCTGTTGTGAGCGAGACCGGGGCCAGCTGGACGCACGCGTCCCTGGAAGCTGTGTCGCGTTCCAGGCGAAGCGACTTGTGACCCTCGTGTTGGACGGTCGAATCCAACACAGCGGAACCGCGAACCACCGCCCAACTTTCCTGCGGGTTGTCAAAGGATACGTTGAAAACGGGCGTGGCTGCTTGTGCCGCCGTTACGAACAAAAGCGAGAAAAGTATACGAAGCATAGTCTCCTCAGCTCCTCGATTACCGCTGCAGCTTTCGCAGGATCATACTATGGCCTGCTATGGCCTGGAGGAAGGTTGAGCCAATACCAAATTAATCCGCTGGGCAGTTTCTGTCAGCAAGCACAATGTCCCCAACGCGCCCAGCGGGGAGCGGGTTTGTAACGATAAGTCTTAGTGCTGTATC
>PMAD01000113.1:1880-8051 GCA_003152415.1 Acidobacterium sp. | reverse complement strand
GGAACGTGGTTCGCCACCAGCGTCGGCAGGCCGATGCCCAGGTTGACGTAGTAGCCGTCGCGCAGCTCCCGCGCCACGCGCTTCACGATGCGCTCGCGTTTTTCCGCGGCCGAGGCCGCGCCCGGCGAAGACGCTCCCGGGTTCGATACAGTAGTCATGAGTTTTTCGCGCTCCAGCCCATGCAGTACGCCGTCTTCAATATACGAGCCCGCTCGCTTGTGCGGGGAACCGTGCTGGTGGTCGGCAGCGTTGTGCTGGCGCTGGTCTGGGGCGGCTTTCCTAATGTCCACGCCTCGCTGCTGCTCATCGTGCCGGTCTTCCTCGCCGCTTACGGCACCTGGGAAACCAGCCGCTGCCTCCGTCCGCGCTGGAGCTTTTATCACGGCGGCGTTTTGCTGCTGCTCTACGCCGACGTGCTCGCCCTCGCCCTGATCGTCTTCCTGCTGCTCTACCCTTACGCGCGCTGGCTGCAGGGGCAGTAAGCGAAGCTAGCTCTTCTTCGATCCAAAAAGATAACCGAGCAGCAGGGTAACCAATGGCAGGATCGTCCTGGTCACCATGAGATCGAAAACGAAGCTGAGGGAATCGCGAAACTGGTCGCTTGCGGTTTTGTAGAGGTCGAGGGCTGTTTTGTAGGCGTCCGCGGTCACGCTGGCTGTCTGGGGTGGCGGAGCCGCAAGGTGGTCGACGTAGTACCAGAGCATGCAGGCGCATACGGCTAATATCCACCCGCCTGCGACCGCTACAAACACAATCCCCCACTTCTCAAGAAAAGTGGGGGGCGGGATGGTGATCTTGCCAAACGCTCCTACACCGCTATCCGGGATGCTGACGACCTGCGGTATGGTGAGATCGCCGATTCCGCTTGCGCCGCTGACGGGAATGGTGACGATCTGCGGCTTGATTGGGCCTGAGGGCGGTGCTGCAGCCATGAGTTTCCTCCTGGCAGCCTAGGGAAGGATAACGTCTTTGACCACCGAGCCGTTTTTGGTTATGGAGACCGTGGACTCAGGGTCCTGGTCCTCTGTTTTGAGGTACTTGTAGGTCGCGAGGGCCTTGCGGATCACGTCGGCCTTGGTACCGCCGGTGAGGTTTACAAGATCGTCGAGATTTTGATCGAACTGCCGGTCCGTGTCAATAGTAAAGCGAGCCATGGGAGCCCTCCATACTGCATTTATACTGCAAACGTACTGCAAATGCAAAACGAGCCTCGGATCCGCGGTGGCCGCAGATCGTGGCGGTCGCCTGCCGATCCAAGACACAGGACCAACCGGTCTCCGACGTTCAGCTGCCGGCTGTGACTGGAGCTGCGGTTTCCCGCTCCTGAAGGGATTCACTGTACGGAGCCCGGAGCACCCCCCGCTCGGTAATGATGGCCGTCACGTACCGGGCCGGCGTCACATCGAAGGCCGGGTTTTCAATCCCGACGCCGTGAGGAGTCAGTTGTTTGCCGCCATGGTGCGTGACCTCGACCTCCGGCCGCTTTTCAATCGGGATCGAGTCGCCCGTCGCCGTTTTCAGATCGATGGTCGACCACGGGGCCGCAACGAAGAACGGGATGCCGTGCTCTTTGGCCAGCACCGCAACCCCATAGGTTCCAATCTTGTTGGCCACATCGCCGTTGGCCGCAATCCGGTCGGCGCCGACGATGACCGCCTGGATTTTGCCCTGGCGCATCAGGCTGGCCGCCATGTTGTCGCAGATCACGGTGGTCGGAATACCATCGTGCATCAGCTCCCACGCCGTCAGCCGCGCGCCCTGGAGAAACGGCCGTGTCTCGTCGGCATAGACATGAATCTGGTGCCCCTGCTCGACTGCCGATCGGATGATCCCGAGCGCCGTGCCGTAGCCGCAAGTGGCCAGAGCTCCGGCATTGCAATGCGTAAGGACGCCGCCGGAACGCGGCAGCAGCGCCGCTCCGTGGGAGCCCATCCGTCGGCAGGCTGCAATGTCCTCGTCGTACATTCGCTGAGCTTCGGCGATCAGGCCGGTACGGATGCTGGCTGGAGTGGCTCCGGTATGCGAGGCCAGCTCGGAGAACCGATGCTTCATGCGCTCGATGGCCCAGAAGAGATTGACCGCCGTCGGCCGGGTAGCCGCCAAGGTTCTGCACATCGTCTCGAAGTCAGCCGCAAGTGCCGGAACGGTGGTGGCCGGGCTGTTTTTTACGCCGAGAGCAAGGCCCATCGCCGCCGAGACGCCAATGGCCGGAGCTCCACGAACGACCATCGTCGTGATGACCTCCGCCACCTTCTGGTAGCTGGTGGCAAGGACGTAAACCTCTTCGAGTGGCAGCCTGGTTTGGTCGAGAAACCGGACCCCTTCCGAGGTCCATTCGAGCGTGGGGATCATCTCTTCCAGTGTACCAGGGGGAGCAGGCCGCCCGCTGCGAGAAGGAACCGCAGGGGCTACTGAATGACCGGACCAAACTTGCGTTCGATTTCCCCGGCTGCGGCACGAAAGCTGTCGAGGGGATGCAGCCCTGGAAGCTCGGCGCCCAGGCGCCCGAGCTCGGCGAGAGCCAGTTCGGTAGCAACGTTGCCGACGAGCGCATCCTGAGCGANNTGCCGCAATTTTGGCTACAGTGTCGTCGGGACGGGCGTGCAGGTGGACGCCGATCTCGACGCTCTTGTCGACGGAGCCGAGGACGGCGGCGACAACCTCGGTGATTTGCTGTGGACTGGCCAGACCAACGGTATCCGCCAGGGAAATCTGTGTGATGCCCGAATCGGTAAGCAGATCGCAGGCGGCGACCACTTCGTCGACGCTCCATGGATCTCCATAAGGATTGCCGAAGGCCATGGAGATGTAGGTGACGACTCCGAGGCCGGCTTGAAAAGCAGCCTGGCCGACGGCCTCCAGTGCCTCCAGCGATTCTTCGGGGGTCTGGTTCTGATTGCGATGGAGAAACTCGGGCGAGATGGAATACGGAAATCCGAGGGTCGCAATGGCCTCCGTCTCAATAGCGCGAGCCGCCCCCTTCGAGTTGACGACGATTCCGATGATTTCCACGTCGTCGGGCGGGTCGAGAAAGGCGAGGACCTGCTCGGCATCGGCCATCTGCGGCACGGCGTGCGGTGAGACGAAGGAAACGGCGTCGATGTGGCGAAAGCCCGCAGCGACCAGGGTGCGGAGATAGTCGGCTTTGAGCTCGGAGGGAATGGGTTTGGGCAGACCCTGCCAGGCATCCCGGGGACACTCGACGATCTTGACAGTTGAGCTCATGGCGCGGGGCTTCAGCGCCAACGCAGCGTGAAGTCGGCGCAAAGCAGCAAGCCGTAGGGTATCAGGGCTAATCCGATCCAGTGGCGCCAGCGAGGCAGCAGCAGGGTGGAGACGAACAAGGCGGTAGCGGCCATAGTGACGTCGGAGTTCCAGCGCACAACCCATTGGTAGACAGAAAGTTCCAGGGAGGACAGCTCGTCCCAGATGCTGCGGGGCGGGAAGTGCAGTGCAATGGGGTTGTGGGCGGGCATGCCATGCAGCCAGAAGGCGAACGCCAGTGCGCAGAAAATCAGCGAGGGCAACGACGCAGCGAAGAGCGGCGTCAGCAGGACGAAAAAGGAACGGTCCGATCGACGGGCGACAGTCTCAGACATGACGCTCGATCCGTTGGATGCACAATTCTTTCGAAAGGGGCGGAGTGAGGAGAAGATAGTAGTCGTCGCGGCTGGAACGATTGTCGTCGCGCCAGTCAGAATAGTGAAGGCGCAGACCGATGAAGCTTTCCTCGCAGGGAAGTCGCTCATATCGTTCCTGGAACTGCCTTTGGCGAACCGTGAGCGCGATCAGTTCCTCGGTCACGGCAAAGGAGCGCAATTCATTGGGCGGCACAACGAACCCGGAGAGCGGGCGTTCGACGGCGATGTGGTCCTCGTCGCGGACCCAAAGACGGTAGCCGCCAAGACGGAAGGAGCGCTCCGCGTCGTTCCAGACGTCGACGACGAACTGCGGCCAGGTGATGGAGTCGTAATAGTGCTGACCGTTCTCGGCGCGGTCGCGACGGTAGGTGACGGTGAGCGGCCGGTGGGCGAAGCGGTCTGTAGTTTCGGAACGGATGCCCATCCAGAAGCGGGGCTGGACGGTCAGGCGAGCCTCCCACTGCTCGCGCTGCAGAGCAATGGCGGCCTCGGCTGCGGCGAGAGACCGCCGGGAGACGTGCAGATACGTCAGGGTGACCATGGCCGTGGTCACGGAGGCGAAGAAGCTGAGCAGCGCGCCGAAGGCCAGCGCATAAGCGTCTCCGCGGCGATGCCAGGTGATGAGAAACAAGAGCGTCAGCGCGATGCAGAGAAGGACAAGGGCAAGAAGCACAACGAGAAAACGCAGGCGGAGCTGAGTGACGAGCATGCGGGCCAGCATCCGATGCCGCGTCATTTTGGGGTTCGCTTTTCGGGGCCGGTCATTGCGGGAATTGTCCGAGATACGCGAGGATGACGACCAGAAGCAGGCCGATGAAGTGCACGCTGAGCCCGATGATGAAGGCTCGCAGATGCCTGCCGGCCCGGAAAGTGACAGTCATCAACAGGCCGTAGAGAGGGAACTGGAGGTACATCATCTTCTGGTATGCATGGCCAACAAGGTCCGCGGGCGTGTGCAGGACGCGGCTGCGAAGAACGTCGACCCATGGATAAAGGAGGGCGAAAGCCTTCGGGCCTTCGAGCGTCAGAATGCTGGCAAGGCGGATCGTAAACGGCGTAATGGCGATGCCGACCAGCAGCGGCCACCACATTTTCCAGCCGCCGCGGGCGGAGATTTTCGGTCCCCCGCGCTTCCTGCGTGCCGTCGCGGCGGAAGATGAAGCCATGGTTTGAGAATACTCCCCAAATTACAAGAAAAAGAGGGGAATCTGGCTTGGGATGGGTTACGTCTGGAGTATGCCCGGATTGAACCTGGGAAGGTCCGGATTGAGGGAGACGGCTTCCAGCGCCAGCAGCAAAGCCTCGCGGGTTTGGGCCGGATCGATAATGGCGTCAACCCACAATCGAGCCGCGGCGTACCGGCAATCGGTCTGAGCCTCGTAGGTGGCCTTGATGGAGGCGATCAGCTCCTGCTTTTCCTCGTCGCTCAGCTGCCGCCCGCCGCGCTCGAGCTGGCGGATGCGAATTTCGACGAGGGTGCTGGCCGCCGAATCACCGCTCATGACGGCATAGCGAGCCGTCGGCCACGCGAAAATGAAGCGCGGGTCATAAGCCTTGCCACACATGGCGTAATTGCCCGCTCCGAAGGAGCCGCCGACGATGACGGAAATTTTGGGGACGACGGAGTTGGCGACAGCCGTGACCATCTTGGCGCCGGAACGGATGATCCCGCTCCACTCTGCGTCGCGGCCGACCATGAATCCGTTCACGTCGTGCAGGAAAATGAGAGGGATCAGGTTCTGATTGCAGTCCATGATGAAGCGCGCGGCTTTGTCGGCGCTTTCGGCGTAAATGACACCGCCGAATTCGAGGCGTTTTTCACCGGAGTGGCTGGTTTGCGGCTGGGGCAGCTTTTGGTTGGCGACGATACCGACGGCGGTGCCGCCGATNNGCGCGCGATCACATCATGCATGTCGTAGCTGTTCACCGCCGCTTTGGCGGGATCGGGATCGAGCAGCGCATGCAGCTCGCTGGCGGGGTAGTGTGGGCTATCGTGTTCGGCGTCGAATGCGGTGCGATCGAAGGGCGCATGCGGGGAATGACCCCATTTGGAAACCAGCGAACGCAGTCGGGCGATGCACAGATGGTCGTTGGGCTCTTTGAAGTCCACCGTGCCGGAAATTTCGGCGTGCATGGTCGCGCCGCCAAGTTCTTCAGCTGAGTATTTCTGTCCGATGGCGGCCTGGACCAGCGCCGGTCCAGCGAGGAAGAGGCCGCTGCCCTCGGTCATCAGGACCTGATCGGTCATGACCGGCAGATAAGCGCCACCGGCAACGCACATCCCCATGATGGCGGTGATCTGCGGAATCCCCGACGCGGACATAACAGCGTTGTTGCGAAAGATGCGGCCGAAGTCGTCCTGATCGGGGAAGACGTCTTCCTGCAGGGGCAGAAAGATTCCGGACGAGTCGACCAGGTACAGCGTCGGGATGCGATTCTCCATGGCGATGTGCTGTGCACGGAGAACCTTCTTCGCGGTCATCGGGAAGAATGCACCGGCCTTCACCGTGGCGTCGTTGGCGACGATCAT
>PMAD01000113.1:0-1840 GCA_003152415.1 Acidobacterium sp. | reverse complement strand
CGTTCCCGAGCCGTCAGGCGCTGTTTGGCGTGCTGGGCTTCGGTGGCTTTAGCGCCGCCGCCGGTTTTGATCTCTTCTTCCTGGGCGTGGATGGCGGTGAGGAGTGCGGCCATCTTCTTTGTGTGGCTTTGTGGGCGCGGCTGGTTCAGATCCAGCTTCGAGGTGAGCCGATTCTGGAGTTTGGGGTGATCGGTAGGTTTGGGATCGGTCATTTTCCAGGGAACAGGGTACAGGGAACAGGGTACAGGCTGCAGGCGGAGTGACACCCTTCCAGCTAAGCGTTAGCCGATTTAATGCGTGGCGGCGAGGCTGGAAGCCTCGGTTGGGTCGGTTCCGGTTGCAGCGGTGGCGAAGGCCTGGAGCGCTCCTGCGGTGCTCGAGTTGAACTTGAAGACTTGCAGATCGGGATTGCCTCCGGCGCAGATGACGGCGATGTAGCTGTCGCTCTTGTCCTCGACCATGGCTACGGGAAGAGAGCCGGTCGTGAACGGCGAGCCGGAAATCGCAGTCAGAGCGCCGGTATTGGTGAGCAGGAAGGCGCTGATCGTGCCCGTAGTTCGATTGGCTACGTAGACGTAGCTGCCAGTGGAATCGACCAGAACGGCGTAAGGGCCGGTTCCGGTGGAGACGGGTGAGCCGGCCGTCTCGGCGAGGACACCGCTGGCGGAAATGGTGAAGACCCGTACGGCGCCGATGCCGGTTTCGGCGGCGAAGAGCAGATTGCCGGAAGGCGCGATGGCCATGCCGTAGTCAGCGTCTCCGGTTTGCTTTGGGCTGAGGACGCTGTTGACCTGAGCCAAAGCTCCGGTGGTCGAGTTGAAGCTCAAGGTATAGATTCCAGCGGTGCCGTCGGCGACGAAGGCGTAGTTGCCGCTGGGCGTGATTTCGAGATCGGTGGCTGGAACGGTGGCGTTCAGCGTGACGACCGAGGAACTGATGGCGGTGAGCGCTCCTCCGGTGCCGATCTGGAAGACATAGGCTTCTCCGGCAAAAGCGTCGGCGCCGAGCAGCCATTTGCCGGTTGGATCCACACGGAGAACCGACGGCTCGACGCCGCTGGCAACGGGCGTGCCGTTGTTGGCGAGGGTGAGGGCTCCGGTGGAGCTGATGGTGAAGACGTAGATGCCACCGGCAGCGCTGCCCATATACAGATAGGTGTCGTCGGGCGTGATGGCCAGCGATGTCGGTTCGAGGCTGACCGACCAGGGCCCTCCCGAAGTGGCGCTGAGGGCGCTGTTGGCGATGGTGAAGCCGGCGATGGTCAGCGGGCTGGTGCCGAGGTTTCCGGCGAAGAGGTAATCGCCGGAGGTGGAACCACCACCGCTGCTTCCTCCACCACCGCTGGTGAGCGGGGGAAAGAATTTTCCACAGCTGGACAGACAGCTGAATAGTGCGAGCAGAGCGACGCAGCATCCGGAGACGCAGAAGCGTCTGCGACGAGACTTCCAGGAACTCATTCCCAACCTCACGTCTATGGTACTGCCCGATGACGGCTGCCATCGAACCAGACGTGGGAACAGGGCTGAGAGTTCAGGGCTCAGCTCAGGGCTTCGGAACGGCTGGCGTTCCGTACAAAAGTAATCCGTGGTGTACCCCCCACCCCCCTCCCCCTCACACCCCCTGACGGTGTGCACGTATTTGATTCCATGGGGCCGCGTTTTTTCGGGCTGGGGCCATGCATTTGATTCTGCAATTGTTTGCGGCTTTCTATTGTGTTTTCAAATGCGTACGATGCGCCTCGGGAAGGGGCGGCGGTTATGTATTTGAATCGAAAGTAGAAGTCGTCAACGCATGTGATTCGAAAATACTTGCGCGAGCGATGGGCGACGGCCGACCGAAA
>PMAD01000283.1 GCA_003152415.1 Acidobacterium sp. | reverse complement strand
GGTCCGAACACCGCAAGACGCCCGAGACCACCGCGACCGCCACCCCTGCCAGCCCGGCGATCCTCAAGCTCGATCCCGCCGCCGTCACCTCCCTCACCCTGAAGCAGCGCGGCGCGCAGCCCGTCACCCTCGTCCGCTCCGGCGCGACGAACTGGCAGATCACCGCGCCCGAAGCCTTCCCCGCCGACAGCGGCGTCGTCTCTGCCATGCTCTCCTCGCTCGCGCCCCTCACCTCCGAGCGCCTCGTTGAAGACAAGGCGACCGACCTCTCCCAGTTCGGCCTCACCGACCCGACCCTCGAGCTCGACGTGACCACCAAAGACAACAAGACAAGCCGCCTGCTCCTCGGCGACGACACGCCCGCCGGCGATGCCACCTACGTCGCCCTCGCCGGTGATCCGCGCCTCTTCACTGCCGCGTCGTACCTCAAGACCAGCCTCAACAAAAGCCTCACCGATCTCCGCGACAAGCGCCTGCTCCCTGTCGACGCCGCCTCCGTCAGCAGAATCGACCTCACCCGCAGGAGCGAGACCATCGGCTTCGCGCGCGTGCAGAACGGCTGGCAAATCGAGAAGCCCGCGTCGTATCGCACGGACAACTTCCAGGTCGACGATCTCCTCCAGCAGCTCACCGGCGCGAAATGGGATCCCTCGGCCGCAGCCGACGCAGCGGCCAAAGCCTGGCCGAAAGCCGCGCCCGTCGCTACCGCGAAGCTCACCGGCAGCTCCGGCACGGACACCCTCGAAGTCCGCAACGACAAGGACGGCTACTACGTAAAGTCCAGCGCGATGCCCGGAACCTGGAAGATCGACCCCTCCGCCACCAGCGCTCTCGACCAGGACCTTACCCGCACTCTCGACGACTTCCGCAACAAGCAGCTCTTCGACTTCGGCTACGCCGATCCGGAAAAAATCGAATACCACGCCGGCGCAACCTCGCTCGTCCTCACCCGCTCCGGAACCACCTGGCTCTCCAACGGCAAGAAGATGAACGGCGACAGCGTCGAGAATCTCGTCACCGCCCTGCGCGATCTCGCCGCGACCAAGTTCGTAGATTCGGGATTCACAACTCCACAAATTGTAGTCACCGTAACCTCGAACAGCGGCAAGCGCNNATCAAAGGCCTCACCGACGCCGTCGCCGGAATCAAGCCCGCCGCCCCGGCGAAGAAATAGGTCCGCACTCGCGTTATCCTATAGAGGATCGGAAGTTGCTCCGAGAGGGTTCGAGATGACGAGAGCAGATTTCCAGGCGCTGGCAAACGAGCGGATAAACGACGCCGACGCATTGCTGAACGCAGGCCGGTTTTCGGGTGCATACTACAATGCAGGTTTCGCGGTTGAGTGTGCACTCAAGGCTTGCGTCGCGAGAAACACGCGGCAGTTCGATTTCCCACTCCATCCTGACGAGGCGCGAAAAACCTGGAGCCACGATTTGAATCGACTGCTGGAATTTTCCGGGCTGAGCGCGCACTTGGCCTCGCAGCCCGACTCGCTGATCTCCAACTGGAATTCAGTGAAGCGCTGGCAAAACGACAGCCGCTACAATTCAGGTATCGCGGAAGCCGAGGCCCAACAAATGTATCTTCGCGTGACAGACGCAACGGACGGAGTACTCCCATGGCTACGTACCCTCTGGTAGAGCGAATCAATCTCGACCTGCCGGCTCTGGTCGCGCTCTCCCTCCAGAAGCACGGCGTTCCCGTTTCCAGTCGGTTCTTGATCCGCTACGATACCAGCCAATGGCAGGTCGTGATTATCAGTCCGGCAGTGGATAACGCTGGAGGCCGCGACGTGTACCTTCGTGCCTTCGAGGCCCTCGATGGGGAAGCATTTTCGACCAGGCAGTTTCTGAGCTCTCATCTCCTGCTGATGGGAGAGGCGCAGACCAGAGAGGCGCTCGATCGAATCGGGAAAGGCGTATCTCGTCTGTCGTCCCTGGGACCGTACGAAGAGGTCGATGTCTATGTTGTTCCCGATGCCGACAAAATCGAGAAGCAGGGCTTTCTGTATTTCCGCCCTGCTGGTAACGACGTCATCTCGGTAGCTTTTGCCCCGCTCGGAGACGGAGGTGGCCTCGGTCTTCTGAAGCCTCTGAACATATCTGCGAATGCTCTGGATACTTTCCTCGCCGGTTTTTCGGTTTATGAGACCGATAAGCAGAAAGTTCTTGATGCGCAGCGACAGAATCGCACAGAGTCCGTTCTTGCGAGGACAGATTTGAAGACCCTCTATACCAAGGGCCTTGTCTAACCGATGCCCAATCCCCGCACCGCCCTCCTCGACCTGCTCGCCCGCACCTCCTTCCGCCTCGGCAACTTCACCCTCTCCTCCGGCGCAAAGTCCGATTACTACATCGACTGCCGCACCACCACGCTCCACGCCGAGGGCGCCCGCCTCACCGGCCTCGCCATCCTCGACCTCCTCCGCGAGCACAATCTCCATCCCGCCGCCGTCGGCGGACTCACCATGGGCGCCGATCCCGTCGTCTCCGCCGTCTCCATCGCCAGCGCATGGCGCGCGCAGACACACCCCGGCTCTCCGCTGATCCACGGCTTCCTGGTCCGCAAAGCTGAAAAGACCCACGGCACCGGCCGCCGCATCGAAGGTTTCCTCGAGAAAGACGCCCCCGTCCTCATCGTCGACGACGTCTGCACCACCGGCGCGTCCACCATCACCGCCATCGAAGCCGCCCGCGAAGCCGGCATGAAGGTCATCGCCGCCGTTTGTCTGGTCGAGCGCGAAGAAGCCGCCGGCCGCGCCGCCCTCGAAGCCGCTTGCCACGGCGCTCCCTTCCTGAGCCTCTTCACCGCCAACGACGTCCGCGCCGCTCACATCCGCCAGCTGTCCCCTGCTTAGTCACCGATACCGGCAGTACCATAGAAATCCATGAACACCGGCACCAATCCCCAAAAGCTTCGCCCGCTCAGCATCGCCGTTGCCGCTCTTCTCATCTTCACCGCCTGTGCGGCGGCTCAAAGCGACAGCAGCCCACCGACTCCGCGCATCGGCACAATGACCCGCCACGGCGTGGCCGGCGTGGTCACCTCCCTCAGCGAGTCCACCATTGTCATGGAAATCCCGGAGAACGTCAGCTTCACCGTCCAGGCCGGACCCTCAACCCGCATCGTTAGCGCCGGTCAGGCGGCTGCGCTCTCCGACATCCATCCCGGAGATCCAATCCTGGCCAATGGCGACATCGACGAACAGGCTCGAACCATCCAGGCCCTCTCCATCACCATCCAGCCCCCGTTCGCAGCGCAGATGCTCCACACCCTTCGCGCGAGTTTTGGCAAAACCTGGACTGCCGGCATCGTCACCGCCGTTCAGGGCAACTCCATCACCGTGGCGCGCAGAGACGGCCAGTCGCAGACCTTCGGCGTCGACGAGGCCACGGCCTGGCGCCTGCACGATCAGCCGGGAACCTCCGCCATGATTCGCGTCGGCGAAAGCATCCGCGTCCAGCTGCGCCCCGGCGCGACGCTGGCGAGCCAGGTGAGCATTCAAGGCATGACGCGCCCCAACTGACCCGCGCCGCAAAAAGAAAGGGCGCGCTAAAAGCGCGCCCAAGTCTGTTGCTTCGAGAATTCGTTATCGGCCCGAAGGCGATCCGCCCGTCGAGCTCGCGCTGCTCTGCGCCGCCGGTGCTCCGCTGTCCGCCGTGTTGCTCAGCAGCTGGATTTCCACGTGCCGATTCTTCGCGCGGCCCGCGGCTGTCTTGTTGCTGTCCACCTCAACGTCTTTGCCCAGGCCCACCAGATAAAACTTGTGCGCCGGAACGTTGTACTTCGCCGCCAGATACTGCACCACCGCCATGGCCCGGCGATCGCTCAGATCGTAGTTGTATTCCTTCGATCCCGCCGAGTCCGTTCCGCCCGTCACTTCCAGGATGTAGCTCTTCGCGCTGGCCAGCTGCCCGCCGAACTCATCCAGCTGATCCTTGTCCGCCTTGGTCAGCACCGACTTGTTGAAGCCGAACGTCACCGAGACATCGCCCACCTGCTTGTAGTTGTCCAGATTCGCAATCACGCCGGAGAGCGAATCGGCACGATTCACAGCNNTGGATCGCGCGATTGTTCGTCGCCGTGGCATCGTCAAGCTCGTTGGTCTTCTGGACTACCGGCTGGGTCTGGCTGCGTACGTAATTCTTCGTCGTGCAACCGGTCGTGAAAACCAAAGACAGCGCCGCAACTGCTGAGGCTGCTGCGAAACCTGTTTTGGAAATATGCATCATGGGTGACGCTCCGTTTCTAATTTTGCCGTCCATGGCCCTGTGTTGAGACACACTCACCTCGCAGGATGGATGCCTCGCATTCACGGTGAAAAACAGCACGCGCAGGCCCAAATGCCGAAGAATTGCCGTAAGCCTATGTTCCAGATCGGCTTACCCCCCCAAATGAACCCCTTTTCAGTCCCCCAAAAGTGACTACAGTTGGGTACTTTTTACCCATAAACTGCCACCCCCGACCCCCAAAACCTCCCTGCCGCCCACCCGTTACACTGAAATCACGGCCGCCATGGATTTACACGAAAAGATTCGCACTCTCCCCCCGCGGCCCGGCGTGTATCTATATAAAAACGCCGACGGCGAGGTCATCTACGTCGGCAAGGCCAAAAACCTCCGCTCCCGGGTCCGCTCCTACCTCCTTGAAGCCTCCCAGGCCAACGCCAAAACCGGCTCCCTCATGCGCGATGCCGTCGACGTCGACTACATCCTCGTCGACAACGAGCACGAAGCGCTCGCGCTGGAAAACAACCTCATCAAGCAGCGCAAGCCCCGCTTCAACATCCT
>PMAD01000224.1 GCA_003152415.1 Acidobacterium sp. | reverse complement strand
GCGACTTCACGGTACCTTCGGGTATCCGCAAGACCTGCGCGATCTCCTTGTAATCCATATCCTGCAGATCCCGCAGGATCACCGCTTCCCGCAGTTCCGGCGAAATCCGCGTCAGCGCTTCCTGCACCATCTTCTCGATTTCCTTCTGTACCGCCCGATCGTGCTGCGTGGGACCCTTATCCGCCAGCCGCTGCAGCAGCGGCATATCCTCGTCGCCGTCCCAGCCCGCATCCATGGAATCCGTCACCCGCTGCGCCCGCGACCGGCGGAAATGATCCACCAGCAGATTGCGGGTCATCGTCGTAAGCCATGTCTGAAACGTCCCGCGCGCCAGGTCGAACGCCGCCAGATTCCCGTACACCTTCAAAAAAACTTCCTGCGTCAGATCCTCGGCGTCCGTCGTCGACCCCGTAAACCGGAAACACAAACCATACACCCGCCTGTGATGCGCTTTCACCAGCTCGGTCCAGGCAAAGGAGTCGCCCTTCAGGCACCGCTCCACCAGGACCTGCCACTCCCCTTCCACAGGCTTCTCCCCAATGCGTTCGTGCTCTTTGCGCTGCCAGCGCTCCGCCGGCTTGCGCTCGTCTCGTCCCGGCGCCCGGTATTGCCCGGGTCTCGCTTCCTCCGCGCGGGCTGCTGCCCGATCCGCAGAACGCCCCGGAAATGTCATCATTCCCAGGTTCCAGGTTAAAGTTCCAGCGCTCATGGGCAATCATACGCAGCCGAAGCCCCCTTAGTTCCGAAAAACCCTTCGCCATTCACGACCGTAACTTACCAATTGCCATCTCCCGTCTCAGCCTCAACGGCTCCCCATGGAAGACTCTTGACCTCGATCCCGTCGCGGGATACGCAATCTTCACCGCAGCCTGGACGAGCGGCGGTGTAAACTCTCCCTTCGAAGAGGCAAGTCGTTAGAACTATGGGAGGGGTCGCGGAGCCGGACGGCCTCAGTTTTAAGCCGTAACCGCGAGGTGCGCATCCAGCGGCTGCACCCGCAGTGCCTCTTTGAGAGGAACCGGCCTGCCCAGGTAGAACCCCTGAGCCTTGTCCACGCCCAGGCTGCGCAGCATCTCCAGCTCGCCCGCCGTCTCCACGCCTTCCGCGCTGATGATGCTCCCGACGTCCCGTGCAAACGCGATCAGCGCCTTCGCCAGCGAACGCCGGCTGTGGTCGGTGTTGATGTTCCGCGTCAGGCTGATGTCCAGCTTGATCATGTCCGGATGCAGGTTCACGATGTGGCGCATGCTCGCGTACCCTGCGCCCGCATCGTCGATCGCCAGCCGCAGTCCCTTGTCGCGCAGGGGCTGCAGCGCGGACTTGAGCGATTCGTAATCGTCCACGATGGCGTGTTCGGTGATCTCCAGCAAAATGCGCCGCAGGTCCACGCCCTCCAGTACCGGTGGCAGTTTCCCCGAACCGATCAGCCCCGGCGAAGCGTTGATCCCCAGAAAGAAGCTTCCAGGAAGCCGGTCCAGTGCCACCAGCGACCTCTTGATCGCCCGCAGTTCCAGCTCATCTCCAAGCCCCACCTCATGCGCCATCGCGAACCACTGGTCCGGCGGCTGCGGCGGCTCCACGTCGAAGCGCGAAAGGCACTCCACCCCCGCCACCTCGCCCGAGCGCAGCCGATACACCGGCTGATAGACGATCCGCGGAGCCCCCGCCGCCATCGCGCTCCTCACCTGGTCCGCGCGCCGCATCTGCGTCTTCTCCGCCTGCTCCATCTCCGAGATGCGCGTTGCCAGCACCTCGGCGAACGCCTGCAGCATTCTCATCTCCCGTTCGCCCAGCGTCGCGTCCGGCGCATGGCTGAAGCAGCACAGCGTCCCGTAAACCTCCCCGCTGTCCAGCACGATTGGCACGCTCAGGTGTGAGCCGATAGGAATAGCCGTCGTCTCCGGGATCGCCATCGCTGCCGGCACTCTCGATGTATCGGGAATCAGTTGCGGCAGCTCGCCCCGCACCACTTTGGCGCAGTATCCCGTTTCCAGCGGCAGAGCCTGACCTGGCTGGATCAGCGGCGGCCCGTCCATATCAACGTGCTCGAAGACCCGATCCGATTCTCGGAAGTGCGCGATGAACGCCACATCCATGCCCAGGTATTTCCGCACGGTCCTGAGCACACGATCGACCCCGCCATAGCCAACGCCATTGGCCAGCAGATCCGTAATCGGCTCGAAAGGCTGGGACTTGTCGATCGGAGTCGTCATAACCGACGATGTTCCATTAACCACTTTGCCCCACAACACCATAGGGACGAAGCTTTTGTCGATGACCTGTTCGGGGGACCCCAGTTACCCCTGTGCCACCGCCCCGAAACCTCCGCCCTCACACCCTCCGCATGCCACGACATCGACAAGCTGTCGATTCTGATACCCGAATCCTGCTCGCGCAACTGTATAAAGGAATTCAAATCCGGCCCTGGACATCGCATCGCGCCGACGCAAGGGCCCACAATCCACCAGCGTATAGTTAACATCGCCATGGCGACCCATCCAGCACCACTCGCCGCCCAAACCGCCGAGAGAAACATTCCGCCCCATCTCATCGACGAGGCCCGCCGGCACGTCTACCAGGCCGCCATCCGCACCCCGCTCGTCCGCCTCAACCACGACGGCCCCGCCGACATTTATCTCAAGTTGGAGAACCTGCAGCCCATCGGCTCCTTCAAAATTCGCGGAGCCTGGAACGCCGTCCGCCTTCTCCCCGAAGACCAGCGCCGCCGCGGCGTGTGGACCGTCAGCGCCGGCAACGCTGCCCAGGGTGTGGCCCTCGCCGCTCGCCGTGCGGGCGTGCCCTGCAAGATCCTCATGATCGAAACCGCTCCGCAGGCCAAGTTCGATGCCGTCCGCCGTCTCGGCGGCGAGGTCGTCAAAGCTTCCTGGGATCAGTGCTGGCAGGCCCTCGGCGACCGCGCCCATCCCGCCATGGACGGCGCCTTCATCCATCCCTTTGAGGATGACGCCTTCATCGCTGGCAACGCCTCGGCCGGTCTCGAAATCATCGAGGACCTCCCCGACGTCGATTCCATCGTCGCCGGCTTCGGCGGAGGCGGCTTGTCCTGCGGCATCGCCGCCGCCCTCAAAGCGCGCGGCCACAAAGCCAAAGTCTTCGCGGCCGAACCCGAAACCGCGGCCCCGCTCGCCCTCTCCTTCGCCGCCGGCTCGGCCCAGAAATTTCCCAACTGGCAGGCCAGCTTCGTTGATGGCTGCGGAGGCAAGTCCGTTTTCCCTCGCATGTGGGCGCTCGCCCATCATCTGCTCGCTGGCTCCATCGTCGCCACCCTCGAGCAGACCCGCCAGGCCATGCGCCTCGTCGCCGAGCGCAATCACATCATCGCCGAAGGTGCGGGCGCCTGCGCCGTCGCCGCCGGACTCACCGGTCAATGCGGTCCCGGCAAAATCGTCTGTGTCGTCAGCGGCGGCAACATCGACCTGGCAAAATTCGCCGAGTTCGTCACCCGCGACTAACCAAACGCTGGCCTTCGTAGAGTCGTACCTTCCTCATACCAGCGGAGGAAGATGCTTCTTCGCGATCTCCTCGATTTCCGGCTCGGTCAACGCGGATAAATCCGCCGTCTCGGTGGCAACAACCCGCTGAAACGTCTCCGGATGATGGGTCTTCAGATATTCGCTCAGGAAAACGGCCGCGTTGCTCGTTCCCGTCGCATGGCCGATCAGCACGATCGTTGCGGCATGGNNGCCTCTTTGCGGTGGATCAGGTGGTGCTGAAATCCAAACGGATCATAAGGCCTGACGGACAACTCGCCTTCAGGCCGGCTGCCACCCGTGTCGTGATAAATGTGGGCCGCATGATGGTCGATCACCACGACCATCCGCCCCACCGGCCGCGCCCCGGCCGGTTTCCCCTGGACTTCCGCCGCTCGCAGAAACCTGCGCAGACGGGCAATCTCTTCCACCTCGAGGTTGTGGGCGCTGGCACGCTTAAAGACTTCCCTCTGCGAGCCAACGATGAAAGTGAACTCATCGTTCCCGTGCGGCTGAACCTCTCCGATCTGACCGATCAGATCCACCACCGCGCTCCAGGTTAGATTGCGCGGCAGCTTGCCGCCCGCCAGACTCTCCAGCAATTCTTCATGATCGCGACGCAAATGCGCAGGCATGTTCATAGCATCTCACCAGTCAGGATTTCGGGGTCGTGAAGCTCTCACCTCAGCGGTCGATACTTCCGGTGCAACATTTCCGAACTGAGCTGTTGATGCTCTCCGCCACACAAACGACTCCCGCGCCGCACTGGAGTGGCGAGAGACGGATTCGCCCGGGAACACGGCCTGCCTCTCTGGTGTCACTGGAGCTGGAGGAGCACTCCCATGACGACAAACCTTAGCGCCCCCAAAAGCCTCACCGCCGACCCCAATGTCACGCCGCTGATCGATGTCCTCCTTGTGCTCCTCATCATCTTCATGGCCATCGTTCCCGTCGCTCCCCGAGGCCTCGAGACCCTCCTTCCCCAGCAGCCGAAGAACAGCCAACCCGCGCCGGCCGAAACCATCGTCGTCCAAATCCTCGCCGGTCCCGCCGGTCCCTTCTACAAAATCAACAACCAGAACATGCAGGGAAAAACCCAGTTAGCCGCCGAACTAAGTCGCATCTATTCCATTCGCGGCGAAAAAGTGTTGTTCCTCAAAGGAAACCCCACCCTCGACTTCGCATCGGTCGCCGCAGTCATCGATATCAGCCGCGCCCTCGGCATCGACCACGTCGGCATCATCACTTCACGCCTCGCCGCCAGCTAGTCGCATCGCATTTCGGGTGCTGTACAGCGGCACAGAGCCTGCCCTCAGCGAGCGAGTCGAATGGGGTAAAGCCCCGGCCCTCAGGCCAGGGAAAGCTTGCCTCCTCAAACAGGAGCCTTCGTGTCTGCGTCAGAACATCGGCAGGAACTGGCCAGCGAGGGGGACGGGCGAGAAGAAACCCACAAAAAAACCACGAGACCCCGGCCAGGTTCACCCCATAGCAAGAAGCTTGAGCCGATTCCCTGTGCGGTGGGTGTCACTCTTGCTGAGGTTCAAACCTCGGTACCGTGTCGAGTTCCAATTTGAAACTCCGCTGTCCGACAACGGCAGGAAATCGGACTCTCCAACTCGGGGGTACCTGCCAAAGGAAGAGGGCTCTTCCGCCCGGGCGTTTTTCTTGCCCTGACCCTAAATCCGGAAATCTCCTTTTCTTGTCAAGTTTCCACCACTTACCCAAAGTAACTTTTGGTGATTCAAAGCCACTTATCCATCAATAAATTTTGGCGGATTTTAGTGCTGGACTTGATATTCTGATAATAGGGGATAAGAAACAAAAAAGTCCGCGCCCAGCGCGGCCTTTTTCACGCTTGGCGGGCGCAGCAGCATGATGCCACTGCCACCCTGGGGGTTACTCCACCTATTCCCTACTCCCTGGTCCCTGTACTTCGAAGGAATCCCGTGCCCGTCCCAACCCAACCCGGCTGCGCAACCCGCGACCGCCTCACCGCCGCCGTGCCTGTCCTCCAACGCGACCGCCTCTGTAACAGAAGCGGCCGCCTCTATGACAAACACAGCCGCCTGTGTAACAAACACAGCCGCTTGTGTAACACAGACGACCGCCTCGCAATTGCTCCGCTTTCAAATACATCCAGCCTCGCAGCCTGTTGTCGAGCTAGTCAGACCCACCTAACCCCAGTCAAATCAATGACCATTCCGCACCAAGGTGGTGGGGGGAGGGGGGTAGGGGGCTACCGCACTTTAGTTACTCCAGATGGGCGTCCCTGCCAGCGCCGGAGCTCGGCTCTCCTTCTGGTCTCCAGCTCCGGATTCCCAGCTACGGGCTGCCGGCTTGCGGAATCAGCCCCAGCTCTTCCACGACCACCAACCCGGTTTGCCGCAGCAACTGGATGATGGTCGGGCTGCTCAGCCGCGTCGCATCGTATTCGACCCGAACGGTCTTCAGCTCTTCGTCGACCTTGATGCGCCGAACCCCGTACACCTCGCGCAAATTGCCCAGCGAGAACATCGCCGTTTCGGTGGGATGGCCATCGTATCGATACAGCGCTTCCAGCTGTGTCATGCCTCGATGATACAGGCAGCGCCAGACAGACCGGATGTAGAAAGACTTGCGGCGCGTTACCAGCTACCAGCTACGGGCTACCGGCTACAGGCTTCTCAAAAACGGATTCGATTCCCGTTCCTCGCCGATGCTGGTTTCCGGTCCATGACCCGGAATCACCCGCGTCTCGTCAGGCAGCGTCAGCAGCCGGTCATGCAGCGAGCGCAGAATCTGCCTTCCGTCGCCGCCAGGCAAATCGGTCCTGCCAATCGACCCGGCAAACAAAGTGTCGCCGGCCAGCAGCAGATTCTCCGGCGCAAAATGCAGGCAGATGCTGCCCTGCGTGTGTCCTGGCGTGTGCAGAATCAGAGCCGTGTGGCCGGCGATGCCGGTCGTCATGCCGTCTTCGGCACTCGCATCCGGCGGAACGATTTCCGGCGTCTCAATGCCCAGCCAGCCGGCCTGCTCGTCCATCATTTTCAGCAGCGGCAGGTCGTTCTGGTTCAGCAGAATCGGAGCACCCGTAGCCTTTTTCAGCTGCGCCGCGCCGCCAACATGATCGATGTGCCCATGCGTCACAACGATCTGCTTCAGCGTCAGCCGATGTTTTGCCAGAAAGGAGAGAATCTGCGGAATATTGTCGCCGGGATCGACGACCATCGCTTCGCCGCTCGTCTCATCGCCGAGAATCGCGCAGTTGCACTGCAGCGGCCCAACCGGAAATGTTTCGAGGATCACAAACCGCCGCTTACTTGCTCTTCGGCGTCGACTGCGAGCTGGTCGTACCCGACAGCACCGAGTGTCGATGCGTCGTCTGGTGCTGCAGCAGAACCGTCAGGGTAATGGAAGTGATAACGAAAATGCCCGCCAGCCAGGTCGTGGATTTCGTCAGCAGGTTCGCCGTCGAGCGCGGTCCAAAGGCTGTCTGCGAGCCCTGTCCGCCGAAAGCGGCAGCCAGATCGGCGCTCTTGCCCTGCTGCAGCAGGATGATGATGATCAGCAGAAAACAAACGATGACGTGGATGGTCGTTACGAGAATAATCACGGTTTTCTTAGGAACCTCGGGGTGTGCCGGAGAAACTCAGGCCGAAAATTTTGGTGCGGAAGGGGGGACTTGAACCCCCATGCCTTTTGGGCGCCACCCCCTCAAGATGGTGTGTCTGCCAATTTCACCACTTCCGCACGCAGACCAACCTTAAAAGTATAACAAGCCGATCTCACCGCACGGAAGCCGCGCCTAAGAGCGTGTCGTTCCATGGTCGTTGGGCGTCCGAAATCCGTGGCAGGCCAGTCGAATTCAAGTAGACTGATGATCTCCTGCTCGATTTTGGCTGCTTTCGATCTTGTACCTGGCGTTGCCAGGGCAGCAGTTCTTTATTTCGCAAAAGGGGCTGATTCATGCCGCGCGTTGTTCGATGTTCGCTCATCCAGGCCACCAACGTGGAGCCTGCCGAGAAGTCGCTGGCCCGGATCAAGAAGGCCATGATCGACAAACACGTCGGCCTGATCCGCCAGGCAGCCGGCGAAGGCGCACAGATCGTCTGCCTGCAGGAAATCTTCTACGGACCCTACTTCTGCGCCGAACAGAGCACGCGCTGGTACGACTCGACCGAGCCAGTTCCGGATGGACCAACGATCCAGCTGATGCAGTCGCTGGCAAAGGAACTGGCCATCGCGCTCATCGTCCCGATTTACGAGGTCGAAAATGAAGGGGTCTACTACAACACTGCCGCGGTGATCGATCGCGCCGGACAGTATCTCGGCAAATATCGCAAGACCCACATCCCGCATGTGGCGCCTGGCTTTTGGGAGAAGTTCTACTTTCGTCCCGGCAATCTTGGTTTCCCGGTCTTCGACTTGGGTTTCTGCAAAATCGGCGTGTACATCTGCTACGACCGCCATTTTCCTGAAGGCGCGCGAGCACTCGGCCTCAATGGAGCGGAGATCGTCTTCAATCCTTCGGCGACGGTTGCCGGTCTGAGCGAATATCTCTGGAAGCTCGAGCAGCCGGCGCACGCGGCCGCCAATGGGTACTTCATCGGTGCCATCAATCGCGTGGGCACCGAAGCGCCGTGGAACATCGGCGAATTTTACGGGCAAAGCTATTTCTGCGATCCGCGTGGTCAAATCTTTGCCCAGGCCTCGCGGGACAAGGACGAGGTGCTCACCGCCGACCTCGATCTCGACAAGATCGCCGAAGTGCGGAAGACCTGGCAGTTCTTCCGCGACCGCAGGCCCGACATGTACGCGGACCTGGTGAGGCCCTGAGGAGAAGCGATGCGGCAGAGCGAGGAAATTGCGGAGCGCTTTCCCGACCTGCATCCTCCCTTCGAGGCGCAGGCGGCCATCGCCGAGGCTAACCGCTGCCTCAACTGCTTCGACGCGCCCTGCATGGCGGCTTGCCCTACGCACATCGACGTGCCTCGCTTCATCGGGAAAATTGCCCGCGACAATCTGCGCGGCTCGGCCCTGACAATTCTCGATGCGAATGTGCTCGGCGCCAGCTGCTCGCGCGCCTGTCCTGTCGAGGTGCTCTGCGAAGGCGCATGCGTGCTCCATCGCTACAACAAAAAGCCGATTGAGATTGCCCGCCTGCAGCGCTTCGCCATGGACTCGTTTCATGCCGCCGGTGGAACGCTGCTCCGCAAATCGCAGGAGGAGCATCCCGAGAAGATTGCCTGCATCGGCGCAGGTCCCGCATCGCTGGCTTGTGCGGCTGAGCTGCGGCAGCGGGGTTTTCAGGTGACGGTCTTCGAGCGCAGGCCCCTGCCGGGTGGGCTAAACACCTATGGCGTCGCCGAGTACAAGCTGCCCGCGCGCGCGAGCCTCGAGGAAATCGAGCTGATTCGCGGCCTCGGCGTTGAGTTCCGCTACGAGACGGAGATTCGCACCCGGCAGGACCTCGAGCAGTTGGAGCGCACATTCGATCGCCTCTTTATCGGCGTCGGGTTAGGAGCGGCGCATCGTCTGGGCATTCCCGGCGATGACCACCGCGACGTCATCGACGCCCTGCGGTTCATCGCCCGCTACAAAACATCCGATCCGCCGCCGATTGCCGAAAGCGTCGCGGTCATCGGCGCGGGCAACACCGCCATCGACGCGGCCAATGCGGCGCGGCGGTTGGGCGCCTCGAATGTCGCGATCCTCTATCGTCGCGCCGAGCGGCACATGTCCGCTTTTGCCTTCGAGTACGAGCACGCGAAACAGGAAGGCGTTCGCTTCCTGTGGCGGGTCATGCCGGTCAGGATTCATAGCGACGAGCACGGCATCCGCTCCATCGAATGCGTGCAGGCCGCCGTCGGCGAAGATGGCGTGCTCGCAGCGGTTTCTGGATCGAACTTCCACTTCGACTGCCAGCAGATCATCTACGCGATCGGCCAGTCGCCGCTGCTGGAGCTGCTTTCCGCCTGCCGCGGGCTCGAGCTGAGCCACGGTCGCGTGGCCGTGGATCGCGCCACCGGCGCCACTTCGAACCCGAAATATTTTGCCGGCGGCGATTGCGTGAACGGCGGGCGCGAAGTCGTCGATGCCGTCGCTGACGGCAAGCGTGCAGGCGTTGCGATTGCGCAGGCGTTCGAGGCTGCCCATGCCTAAAGCGCCAGATCTCGCGGTCAACTTCGCCGGCATCCGTTCGCCGAATCCCTTCTGGCTGGCTTCGGCTCCGCCGACCAACTGCGGCGAGCAGATCATGCGCGCCTTCGATGCGGGCTGGGGTGGCGCAGTCTGGAAGACCATCGGCGAGCCGATCGTCAACGTCAGCTCGCGCTACTCCTCCATCGACTGGAACGGCCAGCGCATGATGGGGCTCAACAATATCGAGCTGATCAGCGATCGCCCGCTCGAAGTCAACCTGCGCGAGATTGCCGACGTGAAGAAGCGCTATCCGAAGAACGCCATCATCGCTTCGCTCATGGTCGAGTCGAAGCGCGAAGCGTGGCACACCGTCGTCGCGCAGGCTGAAGACGCGGGTGCGGACGGACTGGAGCTCAACTTCGGCTGCCCGCACGGCATGAGCGAGCGTGGCATGGGCTCAGCGGTTGGCCAGGTGCCCGAGTACACCGAGATGATCACCACGTGGGTGAAGGAAAAGGCGCGCACGCCGGTGATCGTCAAGCTGACGCCGAACATTTCGGACATCCGCGTGATCGCGCGCGCGGCGAAGCGTGGCGGAGCCGATGCGGTATCGGCGATCAACACCATCAACTCCATCACCGGCATCGATCTCGACACGCTCATTCCTCGTCCCAACGTCGACGGCAAAAGTTCGCACGGCGGATACTGCGGTCCGGCCGTGAAGCCGATCGCCCTGAACATGGTCCAGCAGGTGGCCGGCGATGCAGAGACCGGGGGCTTGCCCATCTCCGGCATCGGCGGCATTGCCACGTGGAAAGATGCGGCGGAGTTCATCCTGCTCGGCTGCGGCACGGTGCAGATCTGCACCGCGGCGATGCACTACGGCTACCGCATCGTCGAAGACATGATCGACGGCCTCGCGAACTGGATGGAGGAAAAGAACTACGCCTCGATCGAGGATTTTCGCGGGCTGGCTGTGCCGAAAGTCACGGAGTGGAAACACCTCAACCTGAATTACAAAATCGTCGCTCATATCGATGAGGCGAAGTGCATCGGCTGCGAGCTCTGCTACATCGCCTGCTGGGATGGCGCTCACCAGTGCATTTATCTCGACCGCGTTTCCGGACCCGTCGATGGGCCGGTTGACCTGCACACGAAGCCGGCGTCGATCGAAGCGGCGACCCGCACCACCATCACAGTAACGCCGATCCCAAAACTTGATGCGCACGCCGCGGCTTCGAACGGCAAAAACGCAACTCCGCTGGCGCGCATCCCACGCATCGACGAAACAGAATGTGTGGGCTGCAATCTGTGCTCGCTGGTTTGCCCGGTCGAGAACTGCATCACCATGGTCGAAGTAGCGACCGGCGCGAAGCCGGAGACGTGGGCAGAGCGCACGGCGGCAGAAGACTGCAAGCCTCCTGCACTGACGCAGCATTAAGAAGGGCAACTGAACATGGGATTGCTGATCCAGAACGGCACGGTTGTCACTGCGGAGAAGACCTTCGCCGCGAGCGTCCTCATCGAGGGCACGACGATCAAAGACGTGCGCGCGGGCATCGATCCCAAAGGCCACACCGTGGTCGACGCATCCGGCCTGTTAATTTTGCCAGGTGGCATCGATGCGCACACGCACCTCGACATGCCCTTCGGCGGCACCACCTCAGCGGACGACTTTGAGACCGGCACGCGCGCCGCGGCCATCGGCGGAACGACGACCATTGTCGACTTCGCCATCCAGCCGAAGGGTACAAAGATGCGCGCCGCGCTCGACACCTGGTGGAAGAAGGCCGAGGGCAAGGCCTGCATCGACTACGGGCTGCACATGGTCGTCACCGACCTCGGCACGTCGGGTCTCGAAGACATGGACGACATGGTGCGCGAGGGCGTGGCCAGTTTCAAGCTGTTCATGGCCTATCCCAACGTGCTGATGGTCGATGATGCCACCATCTTCAAGGCGCTGCAGCAGACGGCGAAGAATGGCGCGCTCATCTGCATGCACGCCGAGAACGGCAGCGTCATTGACGTCATCGTGCAGCAGGCGCTGGCTGACGGAAAAACAGCGCCCATTTATCACGCACTCACACGTCCCACGGTCGCCGAAGCCGAGGCCGTTCAGCGAGCGATTGCCATGGCCGAGATCGCCGGCGCGCCGGTGTATATCGTTCATCTCTCCAGCGAAGACGCGCTGAATCAGGTGCGCGAGGCGCGCGACCGCGGGCTGCCGGCCTTTGCGGAAACGTGCCCGCAGTATCTTTTGCTCTCGCTCGAAGAGACGATGAACCACAACTCCTTCGAGGACGCGAAGTGGGTCCTGACACCGCCGCTGCGTGAGAAGAAAAATCAACCGAAGTTGTGGGATGGGCTGAAAGACGATCATCTGCAAGTCGTCTCCACCGACCATTGCCCCTTCTGCTTTGCCGACCAGAAGATTCTCGGCGTGAACGACTTCACGAAGATTCCCAACGGCGGTCCTGGCATCGAGAACCGGATGCAATTGATCCATCACCACGGCGTGAACGAGGGAAAAATCTCTCTGAATCGCTTCGTCGAGATCACCTCAACGGCGCCCGCGCGCATTTTCGGCATGTATCCGAAGAAAGGAACGATCGCGCCCGGCAGCGACGCGGACCTCGTCCTCTGGGATCCGAAAGCAGAACATACGATCAGCGCGAAGACGCACAACATGCGCGTTGACTACTCGATGTTCGAGGGGTTCAAAGTCCGCGGCAACGCGAAGCAGGTCTACTCGCGCGGCGAACGGATCGTCGAGAACGGAAAATATCTCGGCAAGGCCGGCCGCGGCTCGTACCTGCGCCGCGCTGCTCGCGGAGGCGCCTGGCAGTGATCGTCCCCGAAGGCAGCCTCTACAATCCCGACCTCGCACCGACCACTCCTGCGCATCGCACGTGGACAACCTACAACTACATCTCGCTGTGGTTCTCCATGTCGATGGAGGTGAGCACCTACATGCTTGCCTCGGGTCTCATCGCGGGCGGCATGGACTGGAAGCAGGCGCTGGCCACGATCCTGCTGGGCAATTTGATTGTCTTAATCCCGCTGCTGCTCAATGCCCACGCCGGCGCGAAGTACGGCATCCCATTTCCCGTGTTGGTCCGCGCATCGTTTGGGACGCGCGGCGCCAATATTCCGGCCATCCTGCGCGCCATTGTCGCCTGCGGATGGTTCGGCATTCAGTCCTGGATCGGCGGCCAGGCCATCCACGCGATGCTCGTTGTGATTTGGCCCGGCGTCGAAGCGGCTCCGTGGTCGGTCTGGGCGTGCTTTCTCGGCTTCTGGGCGTTGAATATGGTCGTCGTCTGGCGCGGCGTGGAAAGCATCCGCTTCCTCCAGGGATTCTCGGCGCCGTTCATGCTGATCATGTCACTTTTGCTGCTCGGCTTCGCCCTGCACAAGGCCGGCGGATTCGGTCCCATGCTCTCCGAGCCGAGCCACTTCCACTCCACCGGGACGTTCCTGCGCTTCTTCTTCCCCTCGCTGACGGCGATGGTCGGCTACTGGGCTACGCTGGCGCTCAATATTCCCGACTTCACCCGCTACTCGAAAACCCAGCACGCCCAAGTCGTCGGCCAGGCTTTCGGACTACCCGTCGCGATGACGCTGTATTCCTTCATCGGAATCGCGGTGACGTCAGCCTCAGCCGTCATCTTCGGCCACGCCATCTGGAGCCCGATTGAGCTGATGGGCCGCTTCCATCAGCCGGTCGTTGCCTTCATCGCCATGATCGCCCTGCTCGTCGCCACGCTGAACGTCAATGTCGCCGCCAATGTCGTCTCGCCCTCGAACGACATCTCCAACCTCAACCCGCAGTGGATATCCTTCCGCACCGGCGGCCTGATCACCGGCTTCCTTGGCTTGGCAATGATGCCCTGGAAGCTGCTTTCGAGCTTCAACAACTACATCTTCGGCTGGCTCGTCGGCTACTCGGGCCTGCTTGGCCCGGTTGCCGGCATCATGGTTTCCGACTACTTCATCATTCGCTCGAAGCAGCTCGACCTCGAGTCGCTCTACATGCGCAACGGAATCTACGAATACCACAGCGGCGTCAATCCCCGCGCCATCGCCGCGCTGGTGCTGGGCGTCGGCCTCGTCCTCATCGGCCGCTTCGTTCCCGCTGTGCACTGGCTTTACGACTATGCATGGTTTGTGGGATTCTTCGTCTCTGGTTCCCTCTATACCGTATTAATGCGCGGCGCCACAGTCCAGTCCCCAGTTACCGAACTCGCAGGAGAAGAAGCATGAGCACTGTTGTTTCCGAAGCGAAAGACGTCGCGGTCACCTCGTCGTACATTGGCGGCCGCTGGGTTGCGCCCGAAGGAAAGACTTCGCAGCCCATCGTCAACCCCGCCAATGGCGAGACGCTGGCGATTCTGCCTTATTCCAACGCCGCCGATGTGGATCGCGCCGTGAAAGACGCGCATCGCGCCTGGCTGGAATGGCGCGAGGTGCCGGTTGTGGACCGTGTGCAGCCCCTCTATCGCTTCAAGACGCTCCTCGAGAAAAATGTTCGTGAAATCGGCGCCATTCTCACCCGCGAGAACGGCAAGACCCTCGAAGACGCGATGACCGAGGTGAAGCGCGGCGTTCAGATGGTCGAAGTCGCTTGCGGCATGCCGTCGCTCATGATGGGTGACTCGCTCAACGACGTCGCGAAAGGCATCGACTGCCGCACGATCCGCCAGCCCATCGGCGTGTGCGCCGGCATCACGCCCTTCAATTTTCCGGCGATGGTGCCGCTGTGGATGTATCCCTTCGCCATCGCCGCTGGCAACACCTTCCTCATCAAGCCTTCGGAACGCGTGCCCATGACGCCGACGCGCGTCGTCGAGTTGTTGCTGGAGGCAGGCCTTCCTGCGGGTGTGATCCAGCTCGTCCATGGCGGGCGCGAAGTCGTCGAAGCGCTGTTGGCCCATCCGCTCATCAAAGCCATCTCCTTCGTCGGATCGTCGCCGGTGGCAAAGATCGTCTACAAAGAAGCAGCCGCGCACGGCAAGCGCGTGCAGGCTCTCGGCGGAGCCAAGAATCACCTCGTCGTGATGCCCGACGCCGATCTGCCGCAGACCGTCGATGCCATCATGGGTTCAGCCTTCGGAGCAGCAGGCCAGCGCTGTCTCGCCGGCAGCGTTCTGGTTCCGGTCGGTGACGTTGCCGAACCGCTGCTCGATCTGCTCGTCAAAAAGGCAAAAGCCCTGCCCGTCGGCGACCCCCTCGAAGTCGGCATTCAGGTCGGCCCTCTGGTCAGCGAGGATCAGAAAAAGCGCGTCCTCGGCTACATCGAGAAAGGCGTCGCTGAAGGCGCGAAGGCCATCTGCGACGGGCGCTCCGTCGACGCCGACCCGTCAGGTGCCTTCGTCGGTCCCACCGTGCTCGACCACGTGCAGCCCACAGCCACCGTCGCGCGCGAAGAAATCTTCGGCCCCGTTCTTTCCGTTATCCGCGCCAAAGATCTCGACGACGCTATCAATCTCGTCAACTCCTCGGACTTCGGCAACACGACGACGATCTACACAAAGAGCGGCAAGGCCGCGCGCGAGTACCAGAGCCGCGTCGAGGTCGGCATGGTCGGCGTCAACATGGCCGTCGCCGCCCCGATGGCGTTCTTCCCCTTCGCCGGCTGGAAGAACTCCTTCTTCGGCGATCTGCACGCGCATGGCAAAGACGCCGTGGCTTTCTACACCGAGCAAAAGGTGCTCATGACTCGCTGGTTTTGAAGGACGGCAGACAGCGTTCAGCCAGCTCCGGGCCTTATTTCCGCGCAGCGATAGATAGTTCAGACGATGCGTCCTGCGGCGGCGCCGGAAGCCCACGCCCACTGGAAGTTGAACCCGCCGAGATGCCCGGTGACGTCGACGACTTCACCAATAAAGTAGAGGCCGGGGACATTGCGACATTCCATGGTTTGTGCGGAGAGGGCGTCGGTGCTGACGCCGCCTGCGGTGACTTCGGCTTTTTCGTATCCTTCGGTCCCGGTGGGGGTGAAGGACCAATCATGCAGCCGGCGCTCGATCTCGGCCACGGCGTGATTCGTCCAGCCTGACGGCGGTGCGGCTTCGAGAAGGCGGTCGGCAAGGCGGGCTGGGAGTTTGGCGCGGAGGGCTGACCTGACGGCGGCCAGTTCGCGGCGGGAGCCTGGTTCGCGCAGGGCGGCAAGGAATTCGTGATCGGGGGACCAATCGACTTGCAACGGATCGGTCACCTTCCAGTACGAGGAAATCTGCAGGCCGGCGGGGCCGCTGAGGCCGCGATGCGTGAAGAGGAGCTTTTCACGGAAGCGACGCTTGCCGAGCGAAACTGCCACGTCGGCGGAAACGCCGGACAGATCGCTGTAGGTGGCAAGCTCTACGCCGGAGAGGACCAGAGGCACGAGGCCGGGCCGGCATTCGCGGATGGGGATACCGAACTGCCGGGCGATGTCGTAGCCGAAGCCAGTAGCGCCCATTTTGGGGATCGAGAGGCCGCCGGTGGCGATGACGAGAGCTTCGGTGGTAAAGGCGGCGGTATTGGTGAGGACTCGGAAGCCCCGGTCTTCCTTTGGGCCGCGGGGTTCGCGGCGGACTTCCTCGACTTTGGTCTCGAGAACGATTGTCACATTGGCTTTGGCCGCTTCGCTCAGAAGCATAGCGACGATCTGTTTCGCGGAGCCGTCGCAGAAAAGCTGGCCCAGGGTTTTCTCGTGATACGCGATGCGGTAGCCCTCGACGAGGGCGACAAAGTCGGCGGGAGTGTAGCGGGCTAGTGCCGATTTGGCGAAGTGCGGGTTCGCAGAGAGGAAATTGTCGGGGCGGGTGTGAAGGTTGGTGAAGTTGCAGCGTCCTCCGCCGGAGATGAGTATTTTTTTGCCGACCCGGTCTGCGTGTTCGAGAAGAAGGACTCGCCGGCCGCGCTTGCCCGCCTCGATGGCGCTCATGAGTCCGGCCGCACCTGCACCGACTACCACTACATCGAAGCTTTGCGACGCGCGATACAAGGCTGTGCCTTCGCTTCGTCAGTCAGCTGCCGCGAACTCGCAGCGCCGCGCGAATGCTGGCCGTCGGCTCAGCACCAGAGTCAATCCCAGAGCGCCAGAGGCCATCAGCCCCGCGAAGAGAAAGATGGGCGAGTAGCCCATTCCTGCGACGATCAAACCAACCAGCGGTCCGGTCAGGCCCAGCGACAGATCCGCGAAGGCCGTAAACACTCCCAGAGCCGAGCCACGGTTTTCCGGGGTGACACAGTTGACCGCCTCTACGCCCAGCGCTGGAAAGACGAGAGAGAACCCAAAACCGGTGAGAGCGGCGCCCGTGAACGCCATGACGGGATTGAACGCGAGCCAGAGGATCGCCAGCCCGGCGATTTCCACCGTGAGGCAAACCCGAGCCACCGGAAAGCCACCCCAGCGGTCGATACTGTGCGCGAAGAGCAACCGCGCGAAAATGAAAGCCGCACCGAAACTGGTGAGAGCAAACGCCGCATCGGCCCAGTGCCGATGCGCATAAAACAGCACCATGAACGACGCGATGGTGCCGAATCCGGTCGTAGCCAGTGCCAGGCTCATTCCGTTCGGAAACACCCGGTTCAGGACCTGACGGAACGCGAGCGGCTCGCCTTCCGGCGTCGCGACTTCGCCGATCGGCCACGCAGTGAACAGGCCCAGACAGGAAACAGCGACGCTGACCACGCCTACGCCGCTCAGCCCCCACGCTTTTTCGATCCAGACGCCCAAAGGCGCTCCAACCGCCAGCCCTCCATAGGAGCAGATGCCACTCCAGGAAATGACACGGGCCGTGTGTTCCTGGCCGACACGGCCGATGCCCCACAGCGAGGAACCGGTCGCCAGCCAGCTCTCGCCAAAACCGAGGATCAGGCGGCTGATCAGAATCAACCCCAGGCACGCCAGCGGAAGCGCAGCGAGGAAGCCGCAGAAAAACAGGCAAATTCCGGAGCAGCCGCAGGCCACGAGCCCGGAAAGCACGGTGCGCCGCGAGCCGACCTGGTCCGCCATGCGCCCCGCTTGCGGCCGGCTGAGTACCGTGGCCACATACTGGGCGCTGATCGCCAGACCGGCGAGCACCGTGTTGAAGTGCAGCTGGAGATGGACAACGCTCGGCAGGATCGCCATAGGCAGGCCGATGGCGAAATAACAGAGGAAAATCTGCAGCGAGGTAGGAAGAATCCGCAGTGTGACGGAACCCGAGGTCACACGAGCCAAAGGGATTGTACTGGTTGCGGACATCTCCTGGACTTTATGGTACACGGAGAGGCCACCGATCACCCGTTGGTGGCATACGATGGGACTAGTAGAAGGCCGAGCCGCGACGTACAATACTTGGATATCCGCACGAACTGGTCCGGAGCCAATCGGTCGTTCCCATATTTCCTGCGCGTCTTTTGACTCCCGGTGCGACTTTGCGGCGTCTAAATGGTTGTGAGTCCGGTCCAGATCTTTCGGGTGAGCCTGGCTGGCCGGAACGCGTGAAAAAGAGAGGTCTTCCCCAAGGTGAACTCGACCGTTAAGCAAATTTTGTTCTGGGTTCTCATCATTGCCTGTCTTCTTGTCCTCTGGCAGCTGTTCCAGAAGGGCAACATGATGGGAGCGCGTGAGCAGGTAGTCACCTTCTCCCAGTTCCTGGGAGACGTGGAATCGAACCA
>PMAD01000251.1 GCA_003152415.1 Acidobacterium sp. | reverse complement strand
CGTGCTCGTCTTCTTCGACGGAGTCGACGGGAATGTCGAGGGCTGTGCCCGAGGGGGAGACGGCGCGGAGCAGGCCGGTGTCATTGGGCTGGCCGCCGCTGGTGGGGTAGAAGGCGGTGCGGTCGAGGGCGATTTGCCAGACGGATTCACCTCCGGAGCGGGAGAGCTCACGGACATCGACAACAGCAGCGGGGAAAGACTTGAGGAAAGAATCGGCGTAATAGAGCCGTTCGGCGACAGGCATTCTCTGACTCCTGGTCCGGCGATGAGGGATTTCGCCAGATCCAAAAAACGGGGACGCCCGAGGGGCAGTCCCGATTTAGTGTAGTGCGAGTGCATCCAACTGTCTCGAACTTATTCGGAACCCCAGCCAAAAGGCGGTTAGCGATGAGGCGGTTAGCGAAAGACCGGTTAGCGGAGAAGCGGTTAGCGGGAACTATTCAGGGAATCTATTTCTGCCATGGTTGACTTCCTGATCTGGGTCGTCTCGCTGGCCAGCATCGCACTGATGCTGGTACGGCCTCGCGGCATTCCGGAATGGGTATGGATCGGGGGCGGGGCGGTGGTGCTGGTGGCCACACGGCTGCTGCCGCTAGGCGGGGCGCTGCACGCGATCCGGGAGGGCGTCGACGTTTACCTGTTTCTTGCCGGGATGATGCTGCTGGCGGCGCTGGCGCGCGAGGAGGGGGTGTTCGACTGGGTGGCGGATTTCGCGGTGCGGCATGCGCGCGGGTCGGCGAGGCGGCTGTTCGTGTGGGTTTACCTGGCGGGGACGGTGGTGACGGCGCTGCTCTCGAACGATGCTACAGCTGTGGTGCTGACGCCGGCTGTGCTGGCGGCGGTGCGGCGGGCGAAGGTGGAACCGCGGCCGCATCTGCTGGCGTGCGCGATGATCGCAAGCGCGGCAAGCTTTTTGCTGCCGATCGCGAACCCGGCGAACCTGGTGGTTTTTGGAAATCATTTGCCGGCGCTGGGCGATTGGCTGCGGGCGTTTCTGCTGCCTTCGGTGGCGTCGCTTGTGGCTACGTTTGTGTGCTTGCGGCTGCTTTCGCGGCGGGCGCTGGCTGGGGAGGCCGCACCGGTGGGGGATGCGTATCGGCTGAAGGCGGCAGGATGGGTGGCGCTGGCGGGGATCGGGGTGGCGGCAGTGGCGCTGCTGGCGGCGTCGGCATGGGGGATTCCGCTGGGAGGGCCGACTTGCGGAGCAGGGGTGCTGACGCTGGTGCTGGTGGCGGTGAAGGATCGGAAAGCGCCAAAGACTGCTTTGAAGAAGGTGACGTGGAGCGTGCTGGCGCTGGTAGCGGGGCTGTTCATGATTGTGGAGGCGCTGAACCGGGCCGGGATGATGCGGCTGATGCGGACGGGACTCGAGTGGCTGGCCGCCGGGGACAACGGAATGGGTGGGGGGATTGGAAAATTCGCGGGTGGGTTCGGGGTGGCGCTTTTGGCGAACGGGATGAACAATCTGCCGGTGGGATTGGCGGCGGGGACGGCGCTGCAGCAGATGGGGCAGCACGGGCTGCTGGCGCACGCGGTGATGATCGGCGTGGACCTGGGGCCGAATTTGTCGGTGACGGGATCGCTGGCGACGATTCTTTGGCTGATCGCTCTGCGGCAGGGAGGCGCGGAGATTACGCGGCTGGAGTTTTTGCGGGTTGGAGTGGTGGCGATGCCGGTGGCGTTGCTCCTCGCGCTTGCGGCGCTGTGGTGAAGCGAGCGGAAAAACGAGTGAAAGGCGTTTAGCGAAAGGCGAGGGAACAGCGAGAGAGAGACGAGCGAAAAGGCGAGCAAAAGACGAGCACGACGCGAGCGGGAGACCGTTAGCAAAAGGCGATTAGCGGGGCTGGGCGTTTATAATCGGCGCTGCCCGCTATGGAAAATACCGACTGCATTCTGGAAGGGCGGCAGGTGCTCGAGATCAACGAGATCATGAGCATTTTGCCGCATCGTTATCCGTTTCTGCTGATCGACCGGATCGTCGAGATTGAGCGGAAAAGGCGGATCGTCTCGATCAAGAATGTGACCATCAACGAGCCGTTTTTCCAGGGGCATTTTCCTGGGTTTCCGATCATGCCGGGGGCGCTGGTGGTGGAGGCGATCGCGCAGACGGGCGGGGTACTGCTGATGCCGGAGGTGCCGGACCGGCACAAGAAGCTGATGGTGTTTACAGGCATCGAGAGGGCGAAGTTCCGGCGGCCGGTGGTGCCAGGGGATCAGCTGCGGATCGAGGTTAAGGTGCTGAACTGGAAGCCGCGGGTGGCGCGGATGGAAGGGCGGGCGACGGTGGACGGCAAGCTGGCCTGCGAGGCAACGGTGATGTGCCAGCTGGTTCCGCGGATCGAGCAGGGGACACAGGGCGGGGCTGCGGAGGCGGCGCCGGCAGTGGTGAGTGAGGAGTGAGCGTTCACCCAACCGCGATCGTAGCGGCCACGGCAGTCGTTCCGGAATCGTGCACGGTGGGACCGTGGTGCACGGTGGGGCCGCATGTGGCACTGGGAGAAGAGTGCGAATTGATTTCGCACGTGGTGCTGGACGGACATCTGACGGCTGGGGCGAGGAATCGATTTTCGCCGTTCGCATGCGTGGGGGTTGCGCCGCAGGATCTGAAATACCGAGGGGAACCGACCGGGCTCACGCTGGGCAACGACAACACGATCCGCGAGTGCGTGACGATCTCGCGGGGCACGGCCGGGGGCGGGGGCATGACGCGGTTGGGCAGCCACTGCCTGATCATGGCCTATGCGCACATTGGCCACGACAGCACGATCGGCGACCACTGCATCCTGGCGAACAATGCGACGCTGGCAGGGCACGTAATTGTGGAAGACTACGTCACGGTGGGGGCGTTTTCGCCGATTCACCAGTTCTGCCGGGTGGGGCGCTATGCGTATATCGGAGGCGGGACGGTGGTGACGCAGGATGTGCTGCCCTACTCGCTGACGTCAGCGACGCGGGAGGCGTATGCGTTCGGGATCAATAAAATTGGGCTGGAGCGGCGAGGGTTCGATCGGGAGCGGCTGCGGGCGCTGCATCATGCGTTCCGGCTGCTGGTGTCGGGAAAAATGAACACGGCCCAGGCCCTGGAGAAGCTGAAGGCGGAGGGCGTCGCGTCGGAAGACGTGCGGTATCTGGTGGAATTCGTCGAGACGACGAAGCGCGGGATTATCCGGTAGGCAAAGGGACAGGGAGAGCAAGCCGCCGAAGATGGATGTTTAGGGCTGGAGCACGCGGGTTTGTGGAAAACAGCAGGAGAAGCAGGTCTGGAGGTTACGGACGCGTGTAAACGGGACCAACTAACGTAACCATCTGAAAAGTTGGGGGATAGGTCGACCATCGGCATTTCGTGGGGATGAATGCCGCCTGATGATGTAGTAAATGGCCCGGTCGGGGAGAATCTTCCACAGAAATTTCCACAGGTCGGCAACAGGTCGACTGAGTGGGATGTTCATGAGAGTGGGGCGGCCTTTTTTCGCTATCAAAAAGGCCGCTTCTCGGAGGGTTTCCGCCGATCCTACTGGTGAGGAGGCGGGGTCCTGGTGGCGCCGGGCGTCGCGCGCGGAGCGGGAGCGGAGGGAACGTTGACGGGCGCCGGGATTCCAGACTTGGTGTTGTAGGCGTCGACCACCACTTTGGTGATGTCGGACTGAGGCGAAGGCCACAACACGCCGCTGTTCTGCTGGCTGGCATCCAGAACCAGACCAAAGCTCTGCGACTGAGCGTAGGTGACCATCACGTCAAAGACCTTTTGACCGACCTGCTGGAAGGTCTCCTGACCGTCCTGCTGTTCGCTGGCCTGGAGGTCCTGGGCAGCGCGCTGGAGGGCCTTGGTCTTGTCGTCGATGACGCGCATGCGATTCTGGCGATCCAGGTCGCTGACGTTGGGGCCAGCATCCTGAAGCTGCTTTTTGAGGGTCTCGATCTCCTGGTTCTGAGTCTGGAGCTTCGCTTCCTGAGGCTCATACTTCTTGCGGAGGTCGGCGACATCGCGCTGAAATTCATTGGTCGCGGTGACAGCACCCTGAAACTGGATGACGGCAATTTTGGTAGCGCCAGTAATGGCGACGGGGGCGCTGGGGGCCGGATCGGAGGCAGCGGGAGCGGCGGCCTGAGCAACGGCTGCGACGCTCATTCCGGACGCGAGCACGCAAACGAGTGACAACGAACGCTTCATGGATTTCAAGAACTCCTTCGGTTTCCTGGGTGGCTTGGTCCGCATGCTCGCTCTCAAAAAATCCTTTTCCTCATTTACCGGAGCGGGTCCGGGCATTGATTCTTGCCCGAGAATGCAAAGATGCGGACAGAGAGAATATCTCAGGAACTGGGCAAATTATAGGACCGTGGGGAGGAGGCGTCAAACGTGCCCTCACGTTTGACGCCGATTTACCGAACGCGATGCGGGGCACGGGTGGCGTTCCGTTTTGGTTTTCAGACAGTACTTGAGGAGTCGAAGTCCGGCATCCAGAAATATCGGCGGTGCCGGGTGTGAGCTTAGGCTTCTTGCTGGGGGGTGAACCTGGCGGGGTGAGCGTTTTTGAGCCTGGGATCTCTGGAGGGTGTGGGGAGTGTCCCTAGAAGGTGGTGGCGACGGTGAGGCGGAAGGTCTTGCTGGGTTCGCGCAGGACATAGAGGCCGTTGTAGAGCTGTTCGGACACGGCGTAGGAGTAGTCGCCCGCGCCGCCGGCCGGGAACATGCTGCGGGTGATGAGGTTCTGGCGGGAGAAAGTGTCGAAGAGCTTGAGGGGATTGACGGCGTAGTAGATGCGGAAAGGTGCGTTGATGATGGGCATCATGATGTCGAACTCGCCGCCGGCGGAATCGCGGGGAACATAGTTGGTGCCGGGAATGGGATTGATGGTGGTGCTGAATTTGATTTGCTGACCGCCCTGGCAGGTGCCGTTGACGTAGTTGGGGCAGCCGTAGAGGGGCGAATCGAGGGCGTCGATGCCTTCGGGACTCTGGCGGAGCTGGCTGTCGCGGAGGGCCACATCCATGGCGAAGTCGTCGAAGATGTTAAAGCCGACGGTGCGCCCGTAGATGGGGATCATGTACTGGAAGTTGGCGGTGAAGCTGGTGTCGCCGCCGATGGTGGCAATGCCGTAGACGGGCAGCGGGACCTCAATGGGTCCGAGGCTGGGGTTGGTGGGATCGCGAGGAACGACGGTGCCGTCGGGATTGGTGAGAGCAAACATCACGCGGGTGGGGACGAATCCGTAGGGGGTGACGGTGCGGACGTCGAAGCCGCGAATATCGGATTCGCCACCGGCGGAGGGACGGTCAAAGGGCGGAGCCACATCGCCGCTGAAACCGGTGATGTAGATGGCCTGCAGGCGCATGCCAAACGTGTTACGTCCGGCGGGATTGAACCAGAAGCCCTTGACAGGGGAGAAGCGCTTATATTCGACGACCGGGCGCACGTAGCGCACGCTGCCCCAAATGCCTGCGAACTGCACGGTGGCGGCGAGGGACTGGCCGGAGTGAGGCAGGTAGTTGCTGTTGACGTTGCTGGAGTTATAGCTGAACATTGCCGAGCTGGTGACGATGCCTTCGAGGGCGTTCTGGCCCTGGATTCCGCTGCGGAAGGCGAGGGTTTGGAAGAGATTGCTGGAGGCCTGGCTGAAAGCGCGGACCGAAGAGCTGTCCCAGGAATAGGTCGCGCCGACGCGGGAGAAGCCGAAGAGGCTGAAGCGGCGGAGCGGATAGCTGCCGGAGAGGGTGAAGCCTTTCGATCCCTGGTTGTAATTCTGCAGCAGGGAGGAGACGGCGGCGTTCTGGTTGGAGCCGCCGGTGAGCGAATAGCTCTTGGATGCGTTGTAATCGGTTTTGCGGTCGAAGACCTGGAAGCCGATATTGAAGGGCTTGTTGCGGAGATAGGGCTCGTTGAAGGCGAAGAGCAGATTGCGCGCGAGACTGCCGGCGTTGGCCTGGACACTGAGGGTTTCGCCGAGTCCGAGGAAGTTGTTGGTCTGATAATTGAGGCCGAGGAAGGCGCCGGAGAGACCGCTGACGCCGCCGTTGAGTCCGATGGAGTTCTTGCCTTTTTCCTGGACCTTGAGAAGCAGATCGACGGTGCCTGCTTCAGTGTTCTGGTGGGTTTCGGAGTCCTGCTCGACGCGCAGAGGATTGAAATAGTCGAGCTGATTGAGGCGCAGGAGGCTGAGCTCCCACAAGTGGCTGTTGTAGACCTGGCCTTCCTGGAGGAGCAGCTCGCGGCGGATGACGAAGTCGCGGGTAACAGTGTCGCCCTGGAACTCGATACGGGAGACGGTGAACTGCTTGCCCTCATCTATATCGATGTTCCAGGTGACGGTGTGCTTCACGTCGTCGAAGGAGGGGGTGGGGACGGGGCTGAAATTGATGTAGCCGTTCTGGCCGTAGGCCTTGTGGAGGTTCTCGAGGTCCTTCTGGAAGAGGGTAAGGTTGAAGGTAGTGCCGTCTTTTTGAGTAAAGATGGAGCGCAGGGCTTTGACATTGACCCCTGCTTTTACCCCGGTGAAGGTGATTCCGGCGAGGCGATAACGGTCGCCTTCCTCGATGTTCATGTGGATGTCAATGCGCTTGCCCTTGCGGGGGCGGAAGGTAAAGAAGGAAAGGCCGGATTCGTTGCGGATTTTGGTTTCGGGGGAGCCGGTGGGGCCGCCGCGGAGGTAGCCACGGTCGCGATAAGCCTGACGGACGCGCTCGGTATCCTCTTCCAGCTTGCTGGCGTCGTAGGTGCGGGCGAAGATGTTTTCCAGAACGAGGGAGTGAGGGACGCCGATGGGGCGGAGGTTGCGCATGGATGCGCGGAGAATCCGGGAGCTGACGTGCTGGTTGCCGGTGAAGGCGATCTTGCCGACCTTAACGGTGGGGCCTTCCTTGATGATGAAGTTGAGCTGGACGGAAGCCGGAGGGATGGTCCTGACCTCGGGGCGCACGATGGCGAACTGGTGGCCATGCTCGGCGAGCATTTCCTTGATGACGGTTACGCCGTGGGCGATGCGAGCCGGATCGTACTGGCTTTCCTGGGAGAGCCCGACTTTCTCCTTTTTGAAGCGGTCGAGGACATCGGACTGGGTGACGGAGTTCAGACCCTTGTAGGTGATGTCGCGGATAGTGGGCTTTTCACGGACATAGACGTCGAGGATGACGCCCTGGGGCGTGTCCTCTTTCTCGATGCGGACGTCTTCGAAGTAGCCGGTGTTCCAGAGGGAGTTGAAATCGCGCTCGACGGTGAGGGGATCGTAGTTATCGTTGACGTGGCTGAAGAGGCGAGCGAGGACGGTCTCCTTGGGAATGCGGCGGCTGCCGATGACGCGAATCTCGAGAATTTTCTGGCCGACGTCGCTGGAGACGGCAGGCTGGGTTGCTTCCTGGGCGTTGAGGGGCGCGGCCGGGAAGAGAGGGGCCAGGAAGAGAACCAACACCAGGGAGCGCCTCAGGAGCCGGCGCAGATTCCTGCATGGTACGTGCGGGGAGCCAGCGCTCCAGGAGATCACGGGAAAAATATGCACACCCTCACTGCTCAAAATCGGGCCGTTCGTTGGGAAAAGGCGATTATATCAGCGCGATTCGCGTGGGGGACGGGTTCGGTCGCGAGTTGAAAGCCGGGGACGGCTGTGTAAGAGGCGCGTGATTCCGGCGGAAGCATGGATGGCAAGGTCATTGCACTCTCCCATCCCGCCCGGCTGTGCGTGCTGAGGATGTGATCGGGGAGAATTGCGATCAGTCTATCGAAGAATGGATCGCTTTTGGTGTGGACGCGGAAGCTTTGCGAACGTCAACGAGCACGGAATAGAAAACGGGGCCTCCGGCGAGGTCGTTGAGGCGCTGCGAAGTGAGGAGATTGACGTTGTGGCCGCCGGCGGAGAGCTTATTCCAGTTAAGCCGAGCGGCGACGACGCCGGGACGGACGCCGCCGTTGACGTGGGCGCGCAATGCGATGCTGCCGCGGTCGTTGAAGACGTCGACGGTGTCGCCATCGGCGATGCCGCGGGCGGTCGCGTCGTCGTCGTGCATTTCAAGGACGCCGTTGAAGGCGGCTTCCATGGCGCGATGACCGGGGAGATTGGGGAAGGTCGAGTTCATGTAGTTGTCGGCTTTGCGCGGAAGGAACTCGAGCGGGTAGAGCTCACGTGCGGCGGTGTGACGCGATTCGGGCGCGGGGCGGAATGCGGGCAGCGGATCGATGCCCTGAGCGGCAAGGGTGGCGGAGTAGAACTCAATGCGCCCGCTGGGGGTTTCGAAGGGGCCTTCGGCGAAGGGAAGGAAGGGCTGTTTGTCCTGGTCTCCTTCGAAGCGCAGGCGCTGCGAGCCGCCGGCGGCGTGCAGGGTTTCCGCGGTGATGCCGGTGAACCAGGGATGCTGCTGGTCCGGGTGGCCGGAGCGGAGAGCCTGGGCGATGAGGTCGTCGGGCGTGTCCTGGAAGCAGGGCTCGGTGAATCCCATGCGCTGGGCGAGCTGGGAGAAGAGCCAGACATTGGGGCGGGCTTCGCCGAGGGGGTCGATGGCCTGCTCGGAGAGCTGTACGTAGTAGTGGCCGTAAGCGCCCTGGATGTCCTTGTGCTCGAAGAAGGTGGTTGCGGGGAGGACGATGTCGGCGTAGTCGGCGGTGTCAGTGAAGAACTGCTCGTGGACGACGGTGAAGAGATCGGGGCGCGAGAGGCCGCGCAGTACGGACGCCTGGTCGGGAGCGATGGCCGCGGGGTTGGAGTTGTAGACAAAAAGCGCGTGGACCGGGGGGCCGTCGTCTCTTTTGCTGCCGAGTTCGGTGAGTGCCTGGCCGAGGACGGACATGTTGACGATGCGGGCTTCGCGGCCGAGGGGGCTGGCCTGCATGAGGTCGGGGCGCTCGAGGGTTGCTTTATCCCAGCGGAAGGCGCCGCTGGTGGAGAGCTGGAGTCCGCCGCCGTAGTGTTTCCACGCGCCGGTGAGCGCGGGCAGCATGGCGATGGCACGGGTGGCGGCGCCGCCGTTGTCGCTGCGCTGCACGCCGTAGTTGAGGCGGATGACGGCGGGGGTGGTGGTGGCGTAGTCGCGGGCGAGGCGCTCGATATCGGCGACGGAGATGCCGGTGAGCGAGGCGACGTAATCGGGTGGGTATTCGGCGATGCGCTCGCGGAGCTGATCGAAGCCGCAGGTCCAGCGGGCAACGTAGTCCTGATCGAAGAGGCGATCGCGCACGATGATGTGCATGA
>PMAD01000055.1:229-7528 GCA_003152415.1 Acidobacterium sp. | reverse complement strand
TCGCCGGCGCTCGCGGCCTTACTGCTGCGCCGCGAAGACGACAAGCACGGCCTCCTGCATGCGGTTGAGCGCGGTATTAAAGGCCTCGGCCGCGGCTACGGGCGCGCCATCCACGGCGTCCTCCGCCTGCGCTGGATCATGCTGCTGCTTTTCTTCATCGGTCTCGCTGCCGCCGCGTGGGAATACCAACACGTCCCCACCGCCTTCGTTCCCCAGGAGGATCAGGGCATCATCATGATCCTGGTCCAGGCCCCGCAGGGCGCGTCGCTCGCCTACACCAGCAATATCGAAGAAGAAGTCAGCGCCGTCCTCAACCAGAACAAAGACATCCGCGGCTCCTTCGCCATCGGAGGTTTCAGCTTTTCCGGTAACGCGCCAAACTACGGCATGATGTTCGCCGCTCTCACCGACTACGACAAGCGCCGCGGCAAGGGTCATTCCGCAGCCGAGATCGTCGCAGGCCTGCGCATGAAGCTCTTTATGATCCCCGGAGCGCTTATCATTCCTCTGGAACCACCCGCCATCTGGGGCGTAGGCAGTTTTGGCGGCTTCCAGTTCGAGCTCCAGGATCTGGGCGGCAATACGCTCGCCGACCTCGACCGTACCGCGCATCTCATCGTGGCACGCGGCGGCGCACGCAAAGACCTCACCGGCCTCTTCACCAGCTTTACCTCCAACGATCCGCAGGTGCTGGTCCGCATCGACCGCGACAAGGCGAAGACCCTAGGCGTCCCCTTCAGCCAGATCTCCGACGCCCTCCAGGTCTACATGGGCTCGGAGTACGTCAACAATTTCGACTTCAATAACCGCAGCTATCGCGTCTACGTCCAGGCGGAGCAGCAATTCCGTGAGAAGGCCTCTGACATCCGCCAGTTCTACGTGCGCTCCGCGACCAACCAGATGATCCCGCTCGATAATCTCGTCACCCTCGAGAACACCTCAGGCCCGCAGGTCATCAGCCACTACAACCTTTTCCGCTCAGCGGAAATCGACGGCTCCGCCGCGCCCGGCTACAGCACCAGCGAAGGCCTGCACGCGATGGAACAGGTCGCGAATCAAAACATGATGCACGGCATGGCGTGGCAATGGACCGGCTTGTCGCTCGAAGAAATCGAGTCCGCCGGCAAAGCCATCATCATCTTCGCGCTCGGCATCCTCGTCGTCTACCTCACCCTGGCCGCCCTCTATGAAAGCTTCGCGCTGCCCTTCATCATCCTGCTCGCCGTTCCCATGGCCGTCCTCGGCGCGCTGCTCGCGCAATCCGCGCGCGGATACCCCGACGATATCTACTGCCAGATCGGTCTCGTGATGCTCATCGGTCTCGCGGCCAAGAACTCCATCCTGATCGTGGAGTTTGCCGAGCAGTTGCGCGCCAAAGGCCGCTCCATCGTCGACGCGGCCATCGAAGCCGCCGAGTTGCGCCTTCGTCCCATCCTCATGACGTCGTTCGCCTTCATCCTCGGCGTCATTCCGCTGGCCATGGCCTCGGGCGCCGGAGCTTTGGGCCGACGCTCGGTCGGCACCACCATCATCGGAGGTATGCTGGTTTCCACCGTCTTAAACCTTTTCTTTATCCCTGTACTGTATGTCATGCTGCAGACGCTGCTTGGCTCCTTCAGAAAGGACCAGTCCTCGCGCCGCCCGTCGCAACGAGTCGACGCCGCGAACCTGTATCAGGGGACAGCCGTCGGAACCCATCAGCCCTGAGTTTCGTATACTTTTCTGAGGAGCCGACCATGACTCGTGTGCTGATCGCGGCAGTTGCAGGGCTAGCACTTTTCTCCAGCATAATTGCGGTGCCGATTGTCACCATCGTGGTGCCGAAGGTCGTCTGCACCGTCGTGCCCACCGTCATCCGCACCGTGGTTCCCGTCGTCGTTCAAACCGTCACCGAGAACAACGACTGCACCCCGGACTGACCGGCGGCTCACGCCATCACCGCCGCTGGAAATCCGGCGATCCCAGCAGCAGCCCACCCAGCAGCGCCGCATCCTGATCCCCTGGCGGAGGTAGCGGCGCCACCGATTGCAGAAGCTGGCCAAAATCCCGCGGCCGCACGAAATTTACCTGCCTGGGTGGAGGCAATTTGGCCGGAGATCCATGCTGATTCACAGGCGTGTTCTGCTGCTGCGCAAGCTGCGCCAGCACCGCGCTTCGCGTATGCTCCGAGACCACGCCATCCAGCAGCAGGCTTTCGAGCTTCCCTTCCTTCGCATCCGGCGTCACGCCCATCTGGCCATCGATGCTCATCAGCTTGTCCCAGCCCATCACCGTCCCGGCGTTGTTATCGGCCAGCGCCAGACTGAAGTTCATCCGGTCCAACAGTTCCCCGCTGTTCAGCCACGCATCCGCCATCCACGAGTAGCCATTCGGCGTCTGGCATCCGTACAGCGGCATGCCCAGCTGCCCAATCGCTTCTACCAGCGCTGCCGGATGCACCACGTCGCCGCCCGTCGCGCGCACCGCCGAAATCACGTACTCCTCCGGCGTCTTCACCTTAGCGCGATACGCATCCTGCGACCAGAACTGCGGCGAAGCCAGCATCGTCCGCAGCACTTCGCGAATGTCTCCACCCGTCTTCACCCACGTCGCGGCCATCGCGTCCACCAGTGCCGGGGGCGGATTGTCGCTGACAAACCGCTGGGCAATCTGCAGAGAGACATGGTGCGCCGTCACCGGGCTCACCGCCAGCATATGCAGAACCTGCATCCCCTCTGACTCGCCGTGGTCGGCGAACTGGTATCCCAGCGCGACCTTTTGTCCGGGCTCGTGCCGCCGCGGGTTGAAGACAAACTCCCCACCCTGCTCGGCGCGATCGATCCCCCAGCCGGTAAAAATCTTCGCGACCTCGGTCACATCGCGCTGTGTGTACCCTCCATCGACACCCAGCGTGTGCAACTCCATCAACTCGCGCGCATAATTTTCATTCAGGCCCACCGGCCGCGCCTTGGCCGCCGGCCCGTTGAGCCCCATCTGCGATCGCCACGCCGCCAGCGAATGCGGCCCCACGCTCTCCGTTTGATCCAGATAAAACAGCATGGCCGGACTCCGCGCCGTCGCCACCAGCAGGTCCTCGAACTTACCCATCGCGTGCGGCCGAATCACTTTGTTCTGATAATCCGCCAGATACCACGGCGCAAACTCGCCCTTCTTCAAATACACGTTGAAGTGGTTCAGCCAGAAGTCGGTCATCACCGCTTCCAGCTGCCGCTCGCTGTAGATGTCGCGCAGTATCCGGGTCACCAGCAGCTCGCCGCCCACCACCAGCTGCGGATTGATCAGCGCGAAAACCGTCTCCTTCTGCTCCGGCGACAGATCCGCGAACAGGGCCACGCGATCGGGCCGGCTCAGATGCTGCAGAAAATCGCGAAACTCCTCCGGCCGCATCTCAATCAGCTTTTTGAGGCGCTGGTCCGGCGGCAAAGTCACGACATTCGTCGCGTCCAGATCGGCATACAACTTGTTTTCCTGCTCCTCGATCGGCGGGGCCGCGGGCTTAGCGGGAGCGGTCATCGGCATCATGTCGGGCGGAGGCGGGGGACCCATGTCGTCGCCCTGCGCCATCATCGAATTCGACGGCGCTGCGGACTTCGTCGGCGCGCCAGACTTCGATGGCGCCGCGCTCGGCTGTCCTTCCATCACCCCGCCCTGCGCCATTGAACCGCTGGCATTTTGCTCGCCGTTCGCTGCCGTTGGTTGCATGCCCGCCTGTTGCCTGCTGGCGGCTGCCTGCTGCTTGTTTTGCTGTCTCTCCCGCAACTGCGCAATCTGATCCGTGTAGATCGCGTGTTCCACCGGACCCCACGGGATCCCGCGCTTGCCCTGCTCCGCCTGGCGGATCATCGCGTTCGACGGGAACCGCTCCACCAGATCGTGCTGGCTGAGCCGCATCGCCGGATAATCGGCCAGCCGAGCCTCGAACGCCGAGTCCTCGATCGTCTCAGGATTCAGCTGCTCGTCGATCCACTTGTCCAGCCCGATCGCCTCCACGGCGGCAACATCCTCGGGCCGCGGACCGAACGTGAGCCGGTTCAGCGCATGCAGCACCCGCTGATCGGGCGTCAGCGACGACGCACTCGCGGCAGTGGGCTGCTCCTTCTTCTTTTTGTGACCGAAAGCAAAGGCCTCGCCGGGCGGCAGCACCAGCAGGGCGGTGAGAAACACGGCGAGACAACGCTGAATTCCCGAGATAAAGCCAGTGGGCATGGCTGGGGATGTCCTCTGGGACAGTCTGTCCTCTCGGTGGTAACCCGCGCAACCCCCTAAAAGTCGCGCGCTGATTTTCCGGGCGGTGCACGCTGTTCTACCGGCTACCGGTTACCAGCTCCGGGCTCCTGGCTCCCCGCTGCCATATTCTTCCCGCAGCAGAATCATCGGGTCCACACCCAGCGCCTTCTGCGCGGGTATCCACGCCGCGAACAGCCCCAGCAGCAGCATCGCCAAAACCACGCCACCCAGCACAACAGGATCCTTCGGCGTCGCCTGATACACGATGAACGACAGCACCCTGGTCGCCAACACCCCCAGCGCAATCCCCGCCAGAGATCCCGCCCCCAGCACCACGAATGCCCGCCCCAGAGCGGTGCGCAGCACCTGTTTCCGCTGTGCGCCCAGCGCCACGCGAATCCCCAGTTCTCGTAGCCGCTTGCTCACCACGTACGATGCCATGCCGAAGATGCCCGTCACCGCCAGCATCGCACCCAGCAGGCCCAGAACCCCCAGAGCCACCGTCGCCACCCGCGCAGCAAACAAGGCTGAGTTCAGCTGCTGGTTCCACGTCTCGATCATCAGCGGCAGCCCTGGATCGACACCGTGCAGGGTACGCTCCAGCGCCCCGGCGATTTCCTGCGGGTCGCGCTGCGAACGCACCACCATCCAGGTGAAAGCGGACGTCTGCTGCAAGATTGGGAAGAACATCGCCGGCATCGGATCTTCGGTGAGCGTCTTGTATTTGCCGTCTTCCACTACTCCCACCACTTCAGCCCGAATGCCGCCGGCGAATTTGAAGTGCCCGCCGATGGCCTTGTCCACCGAACCGAACACCTCTCGCGCGAACTCCCGATTCACCACCGCTACATCCGGCGCGTTCTTGTCGTCATGCCAGGTCATCGCTCTTCCCGCCAGCAGTGTCGTGCCCGCCGCTTCGAAGTATCCCGGAGAAACGTCGTAGTTCACTGCGTCCGCGACGGCGTTGGTCGGCCGGTAATCGGTCGTACTGTCCTTAAACACATCGGAGTCGCACGGCCCAGGTTCAGCTGGACGCGGTCCGTATACGCTGCGGCCGTCACTCCAGGAATGCCGGAAACCGCCTCCAGCATGCGCTTCTGCATCTGCAGCGCCTGGTCGTCGCTGTAGCCCGCCATGTGCAGGTCGGTGCCCGCCAACATCACGTTCTGCGGATCGAACCCGAAATTGCTGTGCAGTGAACGCGCCAGCCCGCGCACCGCCACCAGCGACGAGGTCACCAGCACCGCGCAGATCGCCACCTGCACCGTCAGCAGCACATCCCGCAGCGTGAACCGCCGCAATCCGGTCGCGCCGCTTGCCCCCGCGCGAATAATCTGCCACGGATCGGCCCGCAGCACCTGCCGCACCGGCACCATTCCGAACAGCAGCCCACTCACAAGCGCCAGCGCCAGCGCCACAACAAAAGTCCATACATCCGGATTCACGGCAATGTTGATAGGAATATTCGGAATCGGCTGCCACGCACTCAGCCAGCGCAGCACGCCAAGGCCGCCCAGCAAACCCGCAGCCCCGCCCACCAGAGAAATCAGAATCGCCTCCGTCAGCAGTTGCTTCAGGATCAGACCCCTCCGGGAGCCGAGCGCCATCCGCAACGCGATTTCCTTCGAGCGATCCGCCGCCCGCGCCGCGAACAAACTTCCCAGGTTCGCGCAGGCCGCCAGCAGAATTAGCCCCGCCAGCAGCATCAGTCCCGCCATGAACGCGCGCGCCGGACGACCCAGCATGTCCCCCACCAGCCCCGGCCGCGTCAGCGCGAACGATAATCCGTCATCCGGCCCCGGATACGTCTTGCTCATCCACGCTGCAATCGATTGCAGATCGGCTGTCCCCTGCGCCGGCGTCACTCCCGGCTTCAGCCGCCCAATCACAAAGCTGGAGTGGGCTCCGCGCGAGGTGAGCGCGTTCCATCCCTCCAGTTGCGGCTGCTGCACCATCGGCACCCACAGGGCGGGCGAAAAAAACAGCTCCGTCCCGCGAAACTCCTGCGGCGCTACCCCAATGATTGTGTATGGATGCTTATTGATCTCGACCATCCGCCCCACCGCCGCGCGATCGCCCGCGAAATGGCTCTGCCAGTATGCGTAGCTCAGCACAATGTACGGTGCGCTGTTCGCGCCATGCTCGTCAGATGCGTGAAAGAAACGTCCCACGTATGGCTGGATGCCCAGCGCATCGAAGTAATTCCCGCTCGCTTCATACGGCCACATCGTCGAGGGATTTCCCCCGGTATCCAGCGCCAGCGGACCCGGAATGTTGTACGCCGCCAGGCTCTCGAAGCTCCGGTTCCGATCCCGCAGGTCCACGTAATCGGGATACGAGTGGTTCGGTGAAAGGAATGCCCCCCGCTCGATCGTGTAGAGGTTCTTCGCATGCGGAACGTTCAGCGGCCGCAGCACTAGCGCATTCAGCACGCTGAACACCACCGCGTTCGCCCCAATCCCCAGCGCCAGGGTCAGCACCGCGACCAGCGTCAACCCGGGACTCTTCAAGAGCATTCGCAGCGCGTATCGCAAGTCCTGCACAAGATTTCTCACGCCAAACCTCCCAATCCCAATCTTCCAAGGTTTTCCGACCCTGTGTCTCTGTGGTGTCTTCTCATCAGAATGTCGAGGGATCAACTATTCGTACCGCAGCGCCACCATAGGATCCACTCGCGTCGCCCTACGCGCCGGAATGTAGCAAGCCAGCAACGCCACTCCCAACAGCACCACCCCCACCACGGCAAGGGTCAACGGATCGGTGGGAGAAACTCCGAACAGCAGCGTCGCCAGCAATCGGGTAAGCCCGATCGACGCAACCAAGCCAATCCCAAGGCCGGCAATCGCCAGTCTCAACCCATACTTCAAAACCAGACTCATCACATCGTTGCGCGTCGCTCCGAGGGCCATGCGAATGCCCATCTCGTGGGTCCGCTCGGTGACCAGATAGGCCATTACCCCATAAATCCCGACACTGCCCAGAATCAGCGCGATCCCCGCGAAGATCCCCAACAGCATCGTTGCGAATCGTTGCGAAGCCAGCGACTGCTCGATCAGCTGACCCATCGGCTCC
>PMAD01000055.1:0-209 GCA_003152415.1 Acidobacterium sp. | reverse complement strand
TTCCGCTGCCAATCTCTCCAAAAAACGCGTCGGGGAGCTGATCGTAGGGCATGTAGAACTGGTATTTGATCGAGGACGTGGCGTCCTGCGTCAACCCCGCGTGCTTCACATGGTTCACCACGCCCACAATTTCCATCGGGCGCTCCAGCCCGGGGAAGGGAATAATGATGCTTTTTCCGATGGGGTCTTCGTTGGCAAACAGCCCGCGC
>PMAD01000137.1:17662-32700 GCA_003152415.1 Acidobacterium sp. | reverse complement strand
GTCCACATTTATCAGTGGGACGAATGGGCTCAGCAAACCATCCCCGTCCCCATGGTCATCGGCCATGAGTTCGTCGGCACCATCGCCGCCGTCGGCGCCAATGTCTCCGACTTCCATGTCGGCGACCTCGTCTCCGGCGAAGGCCACGTCACTTGCGGACGCTGCCGCAACTGCGTTGCTGGCCGCCGCCATCTCTGCGCTCATACCTCCGGCGTCGGCGTCAACCGCCCCGGCGCCTTCGCCGAATTCATCACCCTCCCCATGACCAACATCTGGCGCCACCACNNCTCGCCTTCCCCGTCCTCGGCGAAGACGTCCTCATCTCCGGCGCCGGCCCCATCGGCCTCATGGCCATCCCCATCGTCCGCCACGCCGGAGCCCGCTTCGTCGCCGTCACCGACCTTAACCCTTTCCGGCTTGATCTCGCCCGAAAAATGGGCGCCACCATCGCCGTCGATCCCCGCGAGACCTCCGTCGCCCAGGTTCAGAAACAACTCGGCATGCAGGAAGGCTTTGACGTCGGCCTCGAAATGTCCGGCAGCCCCGCCGGCTTCACCGAAATGATCGACAACATGTGCCACGGCGGACGCATCGCCGTTCTCGGCATCCCCGCCAAACCCATGGAAACCGACTGGCGCAAAATCATCTTCAACATGCTCACCATTCGCGGCATTTACGGCCGCGAAATGTACGAGACCTGGTACAAGATGTCCGTCCTCGTCACTTCCGGCGTCGACATCTCCCCCGTTATCACCCACCGCTTCAGCTACAAGGACTACGAAAAAGGCTTCGCAGCCATGATCGGCGGCCAAACCGGCAAAGTCATTTTGGACTGGTCCACCTTCTAAGATTCGCTGCCCCGCTCGTGAGATTAACCTTGAGTGGCCCAACCTTTCTTTCCGTGTTGTCGACAAAAAAGTCGGCCACGAGTCTCGGCGGAATCGCTATTCGGATGCAGTCATCAGGCTCCAGACTCCATTGTCGCTCCCTTCCTTGAACGCTTTTCCCAAGCCCAAAAAAGTATTGCCTGACTCGCATGCGACAAACCCGGGAGACGACAATCCCGATACCCTGATTTCTCGCAATGCCTCTCCCGTATTCGGATCGAAGACAATCAGCCTGTGAATCACAGGCTCGGCGCGGCGGTCGGCGATTCTCACATAAAAAGCATGCTGCGATGCCGGGAGAAGCGACTCAATCATTGTTCCTGCAGGAAGCTCCAGGGGTACTGTCCGGAGGATGCCCCCGTCTCCAATCTCCGCCACAGGAAAATTCGTCCCGGTCTGCACCACAAGCAAGTTATTCCCATAGCTGACAAACTGCACCGAGCTGAGCACACGGTCGATGCCGGTTCCTGCGGGGTTATCATGGCCCACTTCCGGGTAGAACTGGCTGAGCCTCTGAGTTGAGTAAAACTGTGAGCCAAACAGGTCCAGTGGATAAGGGTTGTTGCCAGCGCGATCCAGCATGACCAGTACTGGGGCCAGGTTCGCCAAATCCTTACCGGCCAGAACCAGGCGGCCGGACGGGAGCACTCCAAACTTCATCGGCGTAAACGATATCTGCGTGAGAGGGATGAGGGACTCGATCGAGCCCTCCGCCGCATATTCCACGACGAATTCCCCCCACGGTGGCTTTTCGCCTGCCTCGTTTGGCGGTTGGCCAGGCGGTCGGTGCCGGCCCTCCACGATCCCATAGACATGCTCATCGCGCGGGAAAACCTCCAGCTGCCGAAACTCCTCGAACCCAGGAACATTCGCAGCATCGGCATCGACGGTCATTTTTCCTTTCGCGGTTACAAAGACAAAAGCGCGCGTCATGAATTTGGGGGGGAGAGGAATCTGAAAGAACAGAGCGCCCCTCGGTGTGCATTGCAGTGGGTTCATGATGAACGGGGATTGTGGTAGACCGGACAGCTCTGCCGTATGGCTGAAGGTCAGTGTCGTTACGGGTAGTTGCGCCCACGGATCCGCCTGTGCGGCCCTGGCTGCTGCCGAATGGGAATCGAGTACCAGCTGGCTGCGCGCCGGGATCGTGCCGGCAAGAAAGATACAGATGATCGCCTGCACTTTCATTGGATCACCTCAGTTCAATGTGATAGGGGCCACCTCTGCCGCGAATGATGGCTGCGGCGATGACTCAAATGGCACGAGGTTTACCTGACAATCGGCTGTCAAAAACTGTTCCCCAGTCTCCAATTGCGCATCTACAGCCGCCCGCAACAGACCGGGATCGCGAAACATGCTGGCCGACTCCCAGCATAGATTGGGAGGACCATAGAAAAAGCTGGTTACCGTTGAGCCGCAACAAACCTCCGATCCCGACACGAAAATCGTATAGCCCGGCCCGTACGGCATATTCACATTGCAACTACTCGAGCCTTTCGGCGTAACACAGACGAATGTGTTACTCGTTAGGCCCGCCGCTGCTGCGCACTGCCCCATCTGCCCGTGCGCCGAAGCGGCAAGAGCAAGACCAGCAGTCAGCGCGAACACCAACGCAATCGGCTTCATGAGTTTGACTCCTTATCGTTACTAACTACGTGAAACGGCATTCATCGCCCAGAACAGCAGAGCGAATGAGGATCTTCTTGCTTCCGCGATCTGATTCAAGCTGATCCCCGCGTGGAAACAGACATACGAAACTGCGGGAGCCGAGCCGGAAGCGATCCCTATGTAGCCCCATCCCGTCGCGCTGACAAGATAGCGAAAGGCTATATCAGGGGGCTGTACCTTAGTAACTACAACCAGGAGCAGCGAAACGACCCAAATGGGCACTCCATTGCGAGCTGGCGGCAGCGCCATGGTGTGCGCGGCTTTCTCATGGTCTGCAGGTCATACACGCCTCGACTTAGCATGAGACCGGTGTCAGGAATGCCTTTCGCATCGCCTGCGCTGTCCGGATCGGGCGATCTCTGGGTCGTTCACGCGTTCCAGAAAAAGAGGACCCGCGGGATCAGAACCCCGAGGCATGAAGTCGAGCCATCGGTCACGCTGATCAGAAGGAGTGCCCTTCCCCCTCCAGTCTCCGCACCACCCAGGCCTTCGCTCCCGCCACCGCCTCTACCGGCCCATCCCCCAGCAGCAGCCGGCACAGCAGCGCCGACGAAAACGCGCATCCCGTTCCGTGGGTCGACGGGGCCTCGATCCGTTTCCCGGGAAACCATCTCTCCTCGCCCGACACCGTCCGCAGAAAATCATCCGGCGGCTCCAGAAGCCCCCCGGTCACCACCACATTCAGCCCCGAACCACCTAATTCCGTCAACCGATACGCTTGCTCCGGAATCCCGGCGCGCCCAGCCACCCGCTCCCCCAGCAACCCCGCCGCTTCATCGAGATTCGGCGTTACCCATCCCACCACCGGCAGCAGCTCCGCCATTAGGCGCTCCACCCCCTCCGCCGACAGCAATTCCGCCCCCGAGCTCGCCCGAATAACCGGATCCAGCACCACCCGCTCCCGAGAAATCCCTGCCCCTCGCAGAAACTCCGCCACCACCCCCACCACCTCCGCCGTCGCCAACATCCCGATCTTCACCCCGGCAATCGGCCCATCCTCCCCCAGGCAGTCCAGTGTTTCCCGCAGCAACATCCCCCTGACCGGTTCTATTCGACGCACCCCCTTCGTCGACTGCACTGTCAAAGCTGTAACGGCCGACACCCCAGTAACACTATGGTCTGCAAAGACTTGCAGATCGGCCGTGATCCCAGCCCCCGAAGAGGGGTCGTAACCCGCAATAGTAAGTGCTCGGCCCGTTATTGCCGACTCAGCCAAGTCCTTGACAACATTCACCTTGGAGCGCAAGAATCGTATCCTCCTTGGTTTTCAGGGCAGCATGATACCTCTTTCTGCCATCGTACCTTGCAGGTCTATCTTCCGGTCCGTCGTTATTCCCGTATTCGGAGGAGGGCTGTTTGTTTTTGGTAGCCCAAAATGCCGCAGGCCGGGCTACCACAGAACGCATATTTAAGCAAGATCGGTGTTGAACTAAATGGTTCTGGTTGTTTGACTTACGGCATCCAGATACCTACAATTGCAGGAGGAGGATTATGCACGCTATCCGACAATCAGATAACACGCGTCCTCACCGTTTCCTTCCCATCGCCGGTGCAGTTCTCGCCACCATTTTGGGCGTTGCCGGCGCCCAGGCCGCTTCTCCGGCCGAACACCTCAACCCGCAGATCATTGTCAGCCACCACCACTGGTATCAGCTCGGCATCGCCTCCTGGTACGGCAAGTTCTTCCAGGGAAAGACCACCGCCAGCGGCGAACCCTTTGACCAGAATCAGTTCACCTGTGCCCATCGCACCTTGCCCCTGGGTTCTGTGCTCAAGGTCACCAACCTGCGCAACAACAAGTCGGTCATTGTGACCGTCAACGACCGCGGCCCCGTCCCCGAAAGCCGCGTCATCGACCTCAGCTACGCCGCCGCCGAAGCCCTCGGCTTCAGCGACCAGGGTTTGACCCCGGTCAAGGTCGAACTCATCGGGACCGCCCCCCAGGTGGCCCAATTGGACCAACTCCTGCTTCCCGCCGGCCTCGACCCGACGAAGTAGCGAGCCTTCCCTCGACTTTCTCGGACCCTCCTCAGCCCGCACTAGCGGCTGGATCACCTCGCCCAGGCACGTTTGAATTCTGCTGGGCCGGGGTCCGTGGAGGGTCCGGTCGAGCTACCGCCCACCCTCAATCCACTTCACAATCGGCCCCCAGTACTCCGCCTGCGGATCGTAATACGGCTCCGCATGCCGCAAATTCGGCACCAGAATCGTCTCCGCCCCGCAGCACGCGGCCAGTTCGGCCCCCATCTTCACCGGGAAAATCCGGTCCCGCTCCCCGTGCACCACCAGAATCGGCAGCGAGCACCCCCGCAACGATTCCTCCGCTCGCCACAGCGGCGGAATCAGTGGTCCCAGCCACGCCGGAATCCCCACCGAATGCGCCGCCGCCCGAAATGACGTGAATCCCGCGCACAACACCAGCCGGCTCGCCCGCACTCGCCGCATCACCGCCGCGGCAATCCCGCTCCCCAGCGAAAATCCCAGCACCGCAATCGGCGTCCCCGGCGCCAAACCCTCCAGATACTCGAATGCTGCAATCGCATCCAGTTCGCACTGCGCCGCCTCAATCCGCCCCGAGCTCCGTCCGTACCCCGAATAGTCGAACACCAGCGACTCCGCTCCGTGTGCCGCCAGTAATTGCTGCACCGGAACCCAGTGCTCCACCGTTTCGCAAATTCCGTGACAAACCAGCACCACCGCCCGCACCGGACCGGCCGGCCGCACCCACACCGCGTCCAGAACATTCCCGCCGCTCACAATCTCGTGCCGCTCAACTGTCGCCTCGGCCCCAGCACCCTCCACCACCGGCCGTACGCGCCCCAGCATCCGATCCCGCAGCAGCAGCGCGCGGCTGATCCCCGTCAGCGCAATCGTGAACGATATCCCGTGCGATCGCATCCCTCACGGCTCCGTATCGCTGTCGATCCAGTACTCACTCCGCGCCCGAAACACCAGCTCCGGCCGATCCTTGATCTCCAGATGCAGCGCGTGCAGCCCCGGCGTGACCGAAGACGGCCGAAAACTTAGCACGTAATAATTCGGAACGTCGTTCCCGATCCGGATCAGCCCCGCCNNGCCGCCAGAAACGCCATCGTCGCCAGCCGCAGCGGCGGCGCCAGCTCACTGATGCAGTCCAGCACCTGCTGGCTGTAATGCCCCTGGTATTCCGCCATGCCTTCCGGATCGGTCCCGTCCCGGCTGAAGCATCCGTGTGCCGGCCCCGGCTCGCTCTGATTGAACTTCGACGCCTCGTGCTCCACCGCCGCCTTGGTGCTCGAGAACCCGAACGCGTAGATCGTCGTGTTCGTGTCGCTGATCAGCCGCAGCGCCTCCGTCAGCGTCGTCTTGCTGCTCTGATCGTGCGTCTCGCTCAACAACAGAATCGCCCGCCGAAACCGCGATGGCTGCGCACGCAGCTGCTCCACCGCCTTCGCGATCCCATCCAGAATCGCCGCTCCGTTATCCCCAGGATTCAGTCGCGACAGCTGCTCCGAAACATCTGCCGCGTTGTGCGTGAACGCCATCGTCAGATGCGGCCTGCTGTCGAAGCCGATCAGCGCCACGCGGTGCTCTACGTTGGCGAACAGCGTGTCGAGGATCGCGTCCAGTTGTTCGTAATCCACCAGGTGCCGCGCGCCCGCTCCCCCCGTCTCCACCACAATCGCCAGCGCCAGCGGCTGCGCATCCGTGTCCTGCTCGATTCGGATCGCCTGCGCAACGCCGTCGTCGGTCAGGCGAAAATCGTCCGCCGTCAGCTCGAAGACCACCTGCCCGCCCTTCGTCTTCACGAGCACCGGCACTTCCACCAGCGTGGACCGCACCGTTAATGTTGTTGGATTGGCCGCACTGGGCGGCGATGAAGGCGCCGCCTGCCCCACGCCGCTCTGCTGCGCACGCAATTCCACCGCGGCCCAGCAAAACAGAAGAGCAACGGCGCAGGCGGCTCGCATCACAGAGCCTTCATTCTACCGGCTGTGCTACTGGCTACAGGCTACCGGCTGCTCTTCACGCCTTCAGAAAATACGCATCCACCGCAACCCGCAGCGATGAACGATCCAGGATTGGCCGCCGATCCTCATACTGCGCCGCCCAGCACACCTGATTCACCAGGTCCCGCGGCTGGCAGGCCCGCAATTCCTGATGCAGGTCCCGGATCGACACAATCAGATCGCTCAGCGCACCTTCGTCTACCGCCAGCCCGCGCCGCGTGGCCACCCGCCGGAAAATCAGCCGGAACTGGTCGTCCGTCGCCGTGCTCACCTGGATCTTGGTCTGCATTCTCCGCAGGAAAGCCGCATCCACCAGATCCGCCGGATCCAGGTTCGTCGAAAACACCACGAGCATCTCAAACGGAATCTCGATCTTCCTTCCCCCCGCCATGGTCAGAAAATCGATTCCCCGATCCAGCGGCACCACCCACCGGTTCAGCAGCTCTTCCGGCCGCACTCGCTGCCTCCCAAAATCGTCCAGGATCAGCACTCCGTTGTTGGCCTTCATCTGCACCGGCCCGCTGTAGAACTTCGTCGTCATGTTGAACTGCAGGTCCAGCATGTCGATGGTCAACTCGCCGCCCACCAGCACCGACGGCCGCTGGCACCGCACCCAGCGCTCGTCGTACGTCTCCGCGTCCACCGTGTCCACCTGCTTGTGCACCATCGGGTCGAAGACCGCGATCATCTGCCCATCCACTTCCACCGCATACGGGATCCACACATCGTCCTCGGCCAGCACCCGCGACATCGTCTCCGCGATCGCTGTCTTGCCCACCCCCGCCGGTCCATGCACAAAGATCGATGCGCCCGAATTCAGCCCCGTTCCAATCTGTCCCAGCAACTTGGCATCGATGATCAGGTCCCCAAACGCCCGCTCTACGTCCGCCTTCCGCACCACCAGGTTGCGGACGCTCTGCTTCCGCACCTGCGCCACATAGCTCTCCAGCGATACCGGCGCCGCGCCCGCGTACTGGCTCTGCGACAGCAGCTCCAGCGCGCGCTTTCTCCCCTGATCCGTCAGAACCACCGTTGGCAGGTTCGCCGTCATTCCCGTCACCTGGCAAAGCTGGGCGCTTCTCATCCGCCCCATCAGCTCGTCCGCGACGTTCATGCTCACCCGCATCTGCCGCGCCAGTTCCCGCGTCGACATGGTGCCGCCCAGATACAGCGTTTTCGCGGCTAGCTCTTCGACGATCGCCCGCCGCATCCCCAGCTCCGCGATCGTCCGCGGCCGGTACTCCGGCGAAAACGTCGGCGCGCCCCCAGCTTGCTTCGCTTCCGTCAGCGCCTCGGGACCGTGCCCCGGCTCGCCAGAGCCGTCCTGCCCCGCGGGGGGAAGCTCGAGAGCAACGGACACTCCATGCGCCGCGCTCCCCGAAGCCGGACCGCCATTCGCGGGTGCGTTCCCCGATCGAATGAACTCCAAACGCGATTCGATCGCAGTGTTCGTCGGTTTCACTGGATGGATCCCCTCATCTCCGTCTTCGGCGCAGGTTCCTCTGACATTAGAAGCGGATTTGAAACCGAACAGGATTGCTCTTTTGGGTAATTACCTCCTCGCCAGGAGGTCCCACCAATGTCACCATCCATGCGTAGAATCGCGGTCCATCGCCCCATCGATTACTCCAGTGCGCTATCGCACCGCGAGCGTGGCGCCAGCGCTCGCCTTCGCCAGGTCGTACACGCCGTAGTCGCAGCTGAACACCGCCCACGCCTCGCTCGTATCGGCGGCATCCGTCGTCGACGTCCAGTAGTACTCGTTCCCCACAAAGTTCGCGAAAATCGGCGCCTGATACGGCTCCCCGCTCAGCTTCCACACATACGTCGCATCGAAGAAGTCAGCCTGGTTGTTCTCCATCCGGTCCTCGAGACTCTGCATCTCATTCCGGTTCGGCATCCTCCATGCGCCCGCCGCCGACCCATCCGTCAGCCCGCACTGCCCGCTCGCGAGCGACTGCACCGCCGCCAGCGCCTCCGCCCAGTTCCCCGCAATGCAGTTCGCCTGCTTCAGCCAAACCAAACCTGTAACCGTGTCGGTTACAGTTCCGTTTTCGTTGTCCACAAACCGCGGATACGTCAGCGGAACCCCCGCCTGGACGCTCCCATCGTCGCCCGCCACCTGCTGGCCCGGCTCGTCGTAGTACCCCGTCGCCGCCAGCTTCACCGCTCCTCCGCCCGCGCCGCGCACCGCCCACACCCCATTCGTCGCGCCCGCCTTGCTGTTCGCCACGCCGTCGTTGATGTACCGCCCGTCATCCATCCGGATCGCCCACGCCGCGGGTGACCCCAGATCGCCGCCGAAATAGCTCGTCGATGACCAGTAGATCCCCACCGAAACCCCCACAAAAGGATTCCCCGGCGTCAGCGCCGGACCGCTCGCCGAAACATCCACAAGGCTCTCCAGCTCGTTCAGATTCGGCAGCCGCCATTGTCCAGCACTTGTCCCGTCCGTCAGCCCGCACTGCCCGCTCCTCAGCCCGCTCACCTCGGTCAGCGCGGTCGCCCAGGTCGCCGCCGGCAAGCATCCCCCATCCTTCAGCCACACCAAACCTGTAACCGTGTCGGTTACAGTTCCATCCCCGTTATCGCTGAACCGCCCCACTCCCCACGCCACGCCTTTGTGCAAAGCCCCGTCATCGCCCGACGCATAACTCGCCTGCTGCCCCGTCGCCGCCAACGTCACGCGAGGATTGCTCCCGTCATACCCAATAAAGTTCGCGCCCGTTAGCGGCGCTTTCGGCAGCGACACATAATCGATCACGGTGAAATAAATCGCCGCATCGGTCATGCCGTTTCCCTGGAACTGCCCGGTGTAGTCCCACCGCACCACTTTCGCGCCGCTGCCCACCCCCGGATAAAACCCATACCCCGGCTTCGCCGCCCACAGCTGATACTCCTCCGCCACATCGCCCGTGTCCGACAACCCGGTCAGGCTGTAGTTCCCACTCCCATCGGTGGTCGTCTCCTGCGCGATCACATTGTTGTTCGTATCGAACAGAATCACCGTCGCCCCGGCCAGCGCGCTGCCCTTGAACGTCGCTGTCCCCGTGATGCTGTTCTTCGGAATCGCACCATTGTCCGTCTGGCCGCCGGCCGGATCGCTCCCCGCGCTCGACCCCACCGAGCATCCACTGAACACAACCAACCCACCCAGCAACAAAATCGCCGCAACCCCCCATCCCCGCCGGCCCACGCCACCCATCGCGCTCCTCTTCCCCGCCCAACCAATGCGCGTTCCCCTGCCACGCGCACTACCGGACCATCGAAAGGATCATCGGCGAAAAAGAGTGTGCCTTGTTGCGGAATCGCTCCGTCTCCGACCCACTGTTTCCTGTTACGGCATCGCACCAGCCCCCGTCCCATTTCCGAACAACCACCACGACTGACTATCCGCGATCCTGGGGTTCTCTATCCGCTGTCCCCTATCCGCTATCCGCCTCTGTGCCCGGTGCCCGGTGCCCGGTGCCCGGTAAACTGTACTCGATGGATCCCCGCCTCATCGTCGCCCTCGATTACCCCAGTGCCCCGCCCGCCCTCGCCCTCGCCGGTCAGCTCGACGACCTCTGCTGCTGGTTCAAGGTCGGCCTTGAGCTCTTCGTCGCCGAAGGCCCCTCCTTCGTCCGGGAACTCCGCCATCGCGGCTACTCCGTCTTCCTCGACCTCAAGCTCCACGACATCCCCAACACCGTTGCGGGCGCCGTCCGCTCCGTCGCCGCCCTCGGCGCCGAGTTCCTCACCGTCCACGCCGCCGGTGGCCCCGCCATGCTCGAAGCCGCTGCTGAAGCCGCCTCCTCCGTGCCCAACGCGCCCCAGCTCCTCGCCGTCACCGTCCTCACCAGCATGGATCAGCTCCAGCTCGCCGCCATCGGCATCGACCACTCCTCTGAAGACCAGGTCCTGCGCCTCGCCGACACCGCCTCCGCTGCGGGCATCAACGGCTTCGTTGCCAGCGCGGAAGAAGCCGCCGACCTGCGCCACCGCTTTCCCGCCGCGACCCTCGTCATCCCCGGCATCCGTCCTGCCGGCAGCGAGACCGCCGACCAAAAACGCATCGCCACCCCCGCCGCCGCTCTCGCCGCCGGAGCCAGTTTTCTCGTGGTGGGCCGCCCCATCACCCAGGCCCCCGATCCCGCCGCCGCCACCCGCGCCATCCTCGAAGAAATGCGCAACGCCACCGCGCTCTCGGCATAATCGCGCCAACCGCCCGGCCGACACCAGCGTCTTCCCAAACGCTGTCCCGAGTTGCTATACCAGGAATGCCTCATCACGGCAGAAATCCCCCAGGAGAAATCCATGTCCGACCATTCCCACCCCCACACCCACGACGCCGTCACCCACACTCACGAACACTCCCACGACGACGGGCACCACGATCACACCCACGCCAACCCGCCCGCCCCCGGCACGAAGCACTCGCATGAGCACACCCACGATGGCGTTACGCACTCGCATCCTCACGATCACGACCATCACCACGACCACACCCACGAATAGCCGCGCGCCTCTTCACTGCCAGGCGTGCATTACACTCCCTCCATGCGCCGCTTCGTCCTTCTCGGCTTGCCTCTCGTTCTTGTCGCGTGCGGGTCCCAGCTTTTAGGGCCCGGCTTCACAGCCCAGGCCCAAACCCCAGCCCAAACGCCGGCCCCACCTCAAACCCCCTCCCCAACCACCGCACCCTGTCCACCCACCGCCTCCCTCGACCAGCTCATCGTCGCCCTCGACGCCGCTGTCACCGGCCCCGCAAACAAAGACCGCGCCTGCATGAAGCAGCTTCTGCTGCCCACCGCGCGCCTCATTCCCGTCGGCCCCAACGGCCCGCGCGTCCTCACCATCGATGACTGGATCGCAGCCGTCGCCAAAAACGGCGACGAAATCGTCACCGAACACCAGGTTAAATATCAGTCCGAAGCCTTCGGCCACATCGCCCATCTCTGGAGCACCTACACCACCGCCCTGGCCGGCAAGCCGCTCGCGCGCGGCATCAACTCTATCCAGGCCGTCTACGACGGACAGAACTGGCACATCCTCCAAATCCTCTGGCAAGCCGAGAACGCCACCGACCAAATCCCCGCCCAATATTTACCCTGAACTTGTCATTCTGAGCGAAGTTTGGCTCTCCGAGCCAAACGCAGTCGAAGAACCTCCCGAGCGCCAGCAACGACGACGAGCCTGCTCGGCGTCGTTCGCGAGGGCAACGATGCCTGACTCAGCTCTGAGCTCTGATTTTCTGATCACGCATCACGGATCGCTGTTCATTCATCCCGCAAAGCAGTCGTCGGGCCCCGGTTTTTCTGATCACTGATCACCGATCACTGCCCACTGCCCTACTCATTCCGCAACGCGGTCGTCGGATCCACATGCATCGCGCGCCGCGCCGGTGCGTACGTCGCCACCACCGCCACCATCAGCATCGCCGCAGCCACCACCGGATACACGCCCGGCGAGCCAAAGTGGAGGCCCACAAAAATCGAGTCGAACAGCTTCGGCAGCGGAAGCGCCGCCGCCAGCCCAATCCCCGATCCGATCGCCGCCACCTTCAACCCATCCCGCAGAATCATCCCTGATATATCCGAACCCTTAGCTCCCAGCGCCAGCCGAATCCCGATCTCATGGGTTCGCTGGCCAACCGAATACGCCACCAGCCCGTAAATCCCAATCGCGGCCAGAACCAGCGCCAGCAGCGCAAACGTGCCCAGCAGCCGCTCGAAAAGCGGGTTTCCGCTCCTGTGGTTTTCGAGCACCCTGTCCATGCTCATCAGCTGCAGCAGCGGAAGCTCGCCATCCATCTGCCCAACCGCGTGGCGCAACTCCGGTGTCAGGCTGCCAGGTTCCACGCTCGACCGCAGCATGATGGAAAACGAGGCCACCGGTCGCTGCAAAAACGCCTCGTAGACTTCCGGATCCACCTGCGTCCCCTCGGAGTAGTTCTTCACGTCGCTCACCACTCCCACAATCTCGCTCCATACTGGCGCAGCATCCTGAATGTCCAGTTGAATTTGTTTCCCGAGCGGATCGCGATCCTGAAAATAGCGGTGCACAAATTCCTGGTTCACCATCACCACCCGCGGCGCGTCCCCCTTGTCCATCTCCGTCAACGCGCGACCGCGCAGCAGCGGAACCCCCGCCACCTCAAAGTAATCCTGGCTCACAACCACATCCCGAGCCGTGCGTTGCTCGTTCGCAGTCGCTGCAGGCTGCCCTTGGATGCGAACCGCAACGCTGTTCGCTCCCGACGCCGGAAGATCCGAAGCCACCGCCCCGTCCTCGACACCCGGAATGCGCTGCAGGCTCGGCATCAGGTCGCGCACAAACTCGATCTCCTTCGACGCATCGCTGTAGCGTGCATGATCCAGCGCCACACCCGCAGTCAGCAGATGATCCCATCGGAACCCCAGCTTCTGATGCTCCAGCACCAAAAGTCCGTGGATCAGCAGACTGCTCCCAATCAGCAGAAACAGCGCCAGCGCGATTTCACCGCCCACCAGCAGGGCGCGCAGGCGGCTATGCGCGCGGCTCGTCGAAGCTCCCCGGCTCTCGCTCTTCAGGTCCGCATTGATGTCGGTGTGCGAGGCCTTCAGCGCCGGAACCAGGCTCGACAGCAACGCCGATGCCAGCGAGACGCAAATAGCAAACAGCAGGACATTCCGGTCCAGACCCACGGGAACCGCGCTGATCGCGTCGTTGAAGGTCAGGCTCGAGCGAAGGTAGCGGATTCCGAAATGCGTCAGCAGCAGGCCAACCCCGCCGCCCGCCAGCGCGATCACCAGCCCTTCCGTCACCAGCTGCCGCACCACGCGCACCCGGCTCGCGCCCAGTGACACCCGGATCGCCAGCTCCTTCTGCCGTCCCGCCGATCGCGTCAACAACAGCGCCGCAACATTCGCGCACGCGATCAGCAGCACGAATCCCACCACCGTCATGATCACCATCAGCGCGTTGCGAATGCTGAATGCGTAGATCAGGTAGTCGGGCAGCATCCTCACCGCCGCTCCCCAGCGCTTCTCCGTTGCCGGAAAGTCTTCCGCGGCCCGCCGCGCCAGCACCGTCATCTCCGCGCGCGCCTGCTCGATCGTCACTCCCGGCGCCAGTCTGGCAAACAAAAACAGCGAGCGGTTCCTGCGCCCTTCCGCCGTCTCATCCGCGCTCTTCAGCGTCAGCGGCGTCCATAGCTGCGGCGTGAAGCCCAGCAGCCGGAAATCCGCCGCCATTACCCCCACTACTTCATAATTCTCGCGGTCCAGCCGCACCGTCCTCCCCATCACCGACGGATCCGACCCGAACCGCCGCTCCCAAAGCCCGTGGCTCAGGATCACCACGTGATCGTGCCCCGCCTGATCCTCGCCCGCGGCAAACGGCCGCCCCATCTGCGGAGCAACCCCGAACACGCTGAAGTAATTCGGCGACACGGCCGCATACCCAATCGACTCCGGCTGCCCACCCCCTGCGCTCGTTTGTGCCAATCCTGCAAGGTTCGCCGTGCTATACTCATCCGCCGCCGCCATCGCCGCAAACGCCCGCGTATCCCCGCGCCACGCCAGATAATTCGGCGCCGACACAGGACTCGTGTCCGGCTCAAAGCCCGCGTCGGGATCCACCGACGACACCACCACCATCTTCTGCGGCTCCCGCCCCGGCAATCGCGGCAGCAGGAATGCGCTCACCAGGCTGAACATCGTCGCGTTCACTGCGATCCCCAGCGCCAGCGTCAGCACTGCCGTTACTGTGAACCCCGGCGCCCCCACCAGTTGCCGCAGCGCAAACTTTACATCCGCCCACACGCTCTCCGCCGTCGGCCACTGCCACACTTCCCGGCTCCGCTCCTCGATCCGCGTCATATTCCCAAACTCCCTCCGAGCCGCAAACTCAGCCTCCTCACGCGCCATCCCCCCATCCACCAACTCCTCAACCTTCTCCGAGAGGTGCTCCCGCATCGACTCCGAAAGCTCCTCATACCGCCGCCGCCTCGAAAACAATCCAAACCAACCCATCACCCCTCCTCCTGCCAACCGCCGCTGTCATTCTGAGCGAAGTTTGGCTCCCCGTGCCAAACGCGGTCGAAGAACCTCCCGAGCGTCAGCGCCCGGTTTTCTGAACGCTGATCGCCGAACGCTGAACGCTTGTTTCACTCGCTCCGCAACGCCTGCATCGGATCCACCCCCGCCGCCCGCAGCGCTGGCAGATACGCCGCCACCAGCCCGGCCATCGCCACCACAGCGCAAACTCCAGCCAGCACCAGCGGATTGCGTGATCCCGTTCCGTATAACATCGACTGCAGCACCGAGGCCGACGCCAGCGTAGCCGCGATCCCCATCGCCATCCCCACTCCCACCAGCACCGCCGCATCGCGCAAGACCATGTTCAACACCGCGCCGCGCTGCGCACCCAGCGCCAGCCGCACCCCAATCTCCCGCGTGCGTCGCGCCACCGAATACGCCATCACTCCGTACAGCCCCACCACCGTCAGCACCAGCGCCAGCCCCGCAAACGC
>PMAD01000137.1:0-17641 GCA_003152415.1 Acidobacterium sp. | reverse complement strand
ACGCATACAGCACCACCGCGCCAGCTGGTTCGCTGCCAGATATTGGATCGGCTCCATCTCGCCCTCCGTCGCCGACGCGCGAATGTTGCCCACCACCCCCACGATCTCCCGCCATGGAGGTCCCTCTGGCGTCCCATTGCCGGCGCCCGGTTTCAGTTTTTTCCCCAGCGGGTTCTCGCCATGAAAATACTTTTCCGCAAAGGCCTGGTTCACGATCATCACCTGCGTCGACTTCAGGTCATCCCCATCGCTGAAGTCGCGGCCCATGAGCAGCGGGATTTGCATGGTGCGAAAGTATCCCGGCGAGATGGCATCGACGTTCGCGCTCGCTTCCTGCCCCTCGGGCACCGGATGTTCCGGATTTTCGAAGCTGAGAATAGCGTCGTTGTTCGTCATCGGCGGCAACATCGACCCCGCCGCCGACTGCACACCCGGCAAAGCCCGCAGCTTTTCGAAATATTGCCCGTAAAACTCAGGCCGCGTTTTCGTATACCGCGAATCCGGCGTCTCGAAGTTGTACATCAGCAAATGGTCGGGATTGAACCCCTCGTCTTTGTGCGTCAGCTTCACAAAGCTCGTCATCAGCAATCCCGCGCCCGCCGTCAGCACGATACCCAGCGCCACCTGCCCCACAATCACCACCGACCCCACACGATGGTGCCCGCCCACATCGCCGCGCCCGCCTTCTTTCAGCGTCGACAACAGATCGGCCTTGGCAGCGCTCACCGCCGGAACAAGGCCGAACAGCACACCCGAAATCAGCGACACGAACAGCACAAACCCGAGCACCGGCAGACTCACCCCCGCATCCGCCGCGCGTGGCACGCTCGTCCCCATCAGCCGCAGCACCGCCGGCGTCGCCAAAAACGCCAGGGCGCATCCCGCCACGCCGCCCGCGATTCCCAGGGTGACGCTCTCCACCAACAGCTGCCGCACGATCCTGCCCCGGTTCGCGCCCAGCGCCGAGCGCATCGCCATCTCCCGCTCCCGCTCGCGCGACCGCGCCAGCAGCAGGTTCGCCACATTCCCGCACGCAATCAGCAGCACNNCAGCAGCGTGCGCGTATCGCCGAGCAGAGCCGTCAGCTCACTCACCGCTCGCGCCGAGTCGTGCGTCGTATTCGAATCCGGATACTGCTTTGCCAGCCGCGCCGCCATCGCCTTCATCTCTGCATCCGCCTGCGCCACCGTTACGCCCGGCTTCAATCTGCCGATCACATTCAGGAAATGCATGCCGCGGTTGCCGACCGCCGGATGATGGTCGCTCGCGTCGTCATCGATCGCCAGCGTCGTCCAGAAGTCGTTCTTCGGCGCATTCACTGGAAACCGGAACGTCGCCGGCATCACTCCCGCAATCGTGAAAGCGTCGCCGCTCAGGTGCATCGTGCGTCCCACGACCGACGGATCCGACCCGAACTGCGAAACCCACAGCGCATGGCTGATCAGCACCACGCGTGAGCCGCGCCTTTCCTCCACCGGCGTGAAACCGCGTCCCAGCTCCGGCTGAACGCCCAGCAGCGGCAACAAGTCCCAACTCACCACCTGTCCGTCCAGATGCACCGCCCGCTCCATGCCCGTCAGCGTGAACGATGCGCCGTGATACGACACCAGGCGCTCGAAGCTGCGATTCTGCCTCCGCCAGTCGAGGAAATCCGGGTACGAAACGTCCTCGCCCGAGAAACTACCCATCCCGCTCGACTGCACTTCTACCAGCCGCTGTGGCTGCGCGTAAGGCAGCGGTCGCAGCATCACCGCATCCACAATGCTGAACACCGTCGTGTTCGCCCCAATCCCCAGCGCTAGTGTGATGATCACCACCGCTGCGAATCCCGGCGCTTTCATCGCCTGCCGCAGCGCATACTTCACATCCGCCCACACGCTCTCAATCCTCGGCCATTGCCACACTTCCCGGCTCCTCTCCTCGATCCGCGTCATATTCCCAAACTCCCTCTTCGCCGCGAACTCCGCGTCCGCGCGCGCCATCCCGCCCTCGACCAACTCCTCAACCCTTTCAGAAAGGTGCTCCCGCATCGACTCCGAGAGCTCCTCAAACCGCCGCCGCCGAGAAAAAATCTGCCCGAACCAACTCATCGCTCTCACCCGTTTTTCCCGAAACCTCTGTGCTCCGTGCCCTGTGCCCTGNNATCGGATCCACCCCAGCCGCCCTTCTCGCCGGCAAATAACTCGCCAGCACCGCGCACCCCGCCAGCACCAGCGGGATCGAAACATACGTCAGGGGATCCAGCGGACTCACCCCAAACAGCAGCGTGTGCATCAGCTGCGTCAGACCCGCCGCCGCGACCACCCCAATCCCCACGCCAATCCCGGTCAGCACCAAAGCCGACCGCACAAACATCCAGCGCAGCCCGCTCCGCTGCGCTCCCAGCGCCAGCCGAATCCCAATCTCCCGCCGCCGCTGCGACACCGTGTACGAGATCACCCCGTAGATTCCAATCACTCCCAGCACCAGCGCCATCGACCCCGCAATCGCCAACATCGTCAGCGTGAACGAGGTCCGCGCCAGCGACCGGCCCTCAGTCTCCTGCATCGTGCGCAACGACGCCACCGGCAGATTCGCATTCACCCGCCACACCGCCCGCTGCGCCTCGCTCACCAGCGCCTCACTCCCCGCCCGCTCGCTCCGTAGCACAAACGTCGCCCCGCGCGCGAAATCGATCGTCGCCAGCCCCGGGATATCGCCAGGCTTCGGCGGCCAGTACACCATCGCCGGCGATGGCCGATCGATCCCGTTCTCGTGCACATCGGCCACCACCCCCACCACCTCGTGCCACACCGCAAATTCCCGAATCCTCTTCCCGATCGCCGCCTGTGGACTGCCGAACATCTCTCGCGCCAAACCCTCCGACAGGATCGCCACCGGCCTCGGCCCATGCACTTCCGCCCACGTAAATTCCCGCCCCGCAATCACCGGCGTCTCCATCGTGCGAAAGTAATTCGGCGACACATAATTGAACAGCCGCATCGGCGGATGATCGTTGCCCTTCTCGTCCGCGCCCTCCTTGAAAATCAGGTTCCAGTTCGGCTCGATCCCCTCCATCGGCGCCGCCGCCGCGAATCCCACCGACTGCACTCCAGGAATTGCCGCCAGCTCGTCCACGATCTCGTTCTGCGTCCGCGCCACCATCGCCGGATCCGGAATCATCGATTCCGGAATCCCAATCCGGATCGTCTGCACATGCCGCGCATCCGCAAATCCCGGATCGACATGCCGCAGATGCTCGAACGTCCGAATCATCAGCGTCGCCCCCACCAGCAGCACCAGCGCCATTGCCACCTGCGCCACCACCAGTACGTTCCGTGACCGGTGCCGCTCCCGGCTCGCGCTCGCCGTCCGTCCTCCGCTGCTCACAGCCAGCGCCTTCCCGCCCCGCGCATAGCGCCACACCGGAATCGACCCCAGCACCAGCCCCGACATCACCGCCAGCGCCAATGCAAATCCCAGCGACCATCCGTCGAGAGAAATCTCCTGCAACCGCGGCAGATTCGTCGGCCCCATTGCCACCAGCAGCCGCACCCCCCCATACGCCACACCAACCGCGAACACGCCGCCGATCAGACCCAGCAGCACGCTCTCCACCAGAAGCTCCCGCGCAATCCTCCACCGCCCCGCCCCCAGCGCCGCGCGAATCGAGAGCTCCAGATGCCGCGCCTCTGCCCGCACCAGCAGCAGATTCGCCACATTCGTCCACGCAATCAGCATCACCAGCCCCACAGTCGCCATCACTAGCCACAGCACGCTGCCCACACTGCCAATCACTTCCTGCTTCAGCGGCAGCAAGTGCGGCGTGATCCGCCACTGCACATACCAGTGCGGATCGGTCCCCGGCCCATTTGTCCACGAATTCATCCACACTGGAATCAGCCGCGCCACATCCGCGTTCGCCTCCGCCAACGTCACCCCCGGCTTCATCCGCGCGATGCCCACAAGTCCAAATCCCGCCAGGGTCTGCGCGTTCCGATTCAGCGCCATCGGCTCCAGCACATCGAAATCCCAATCCCCATCCACCACCCGGAACCCCCGCGGCATCACCCCCACAATCTGCCGCGTCTGCGCGTCCACCTGAATGGTCCGCCCAATCACACCGCGGTCTCCGCCGAACCGCCGCTGCCAATACCCATAGCTCAGCATCACCGGCCCCGCGCTGTGCGGATCCTGATCCGCATGCGACAGCCACCTCCCCACTGCCGGCGGCACATCCAGCGTCTCCAGCACCCCATCGCTGATCAGCGCCGCACACACCTCTTCCGGTTGCGCCAGCCCCGTCACATTCACCGTCCGGCGCTGCCAGACGCCCACCGACTGAAACGTCCGGTTTTGCTCGGTAAACGTGAAATACATCGACCCTGACAGCCGCAGTTGATCCCGGAAATCCGCCAGCCCCTCAGCCCCTGGCGCCTGCAGCCGCAAGCTCACCAGCTGCTCCGCCTGCGGATACGGCAGCGGCCGCAGCAGCACGCTGTTCAACACGCTGAACACCGCTGTGTTCGCGCCAATGCCAATTGCCAGCGTCAAAATTGCCGTCGCCGCAAATCCCGGAGCCCGCCCCAACCGCCGCATCGCCAGCCGCCCATCGGCCCACAGCGATTCCACCCCTGGCCACTGCCAAACCTCCCGGCTCCGCTCCTCGATCTGCGTCACATTCCCAAACTCCTTCTTCGCCGCGAACTCAGCATCCTTGCGCGCCATCCCGCCCTCCACCAACTCCTCAACCCTCTCGTCAAGGTGCTCCCGCATCGACTCCGAAAGCTCCTCATACCGCCGCCGCCGCGAAACAATTTGTCGAAGCCAGGACATCCAATCCCCCTAAACGCCCTTTCTATGCTCGGATCTATCCGCTACCTGTAACCTGTAACCTGCCTTTTCACTCTTCCCGCATCAGTCGTGCCGGGTCGATCCGCAGAGTGTGCCGCGCAGGAATCCACATCGCCGCCAGTCCCAGCACCCCCATCGTCAGAACAACCCCGCCCAGCACCACCGGATCGCCGGGAGTTGCCTCATAAACAATCTGTGCCAGCAGACGGCTCGCCAGCACCCCAAGCACCAGACCCGCCATCGACCCGCACCCCAGCAGCACCAGCGGCCGTCCCAGCGCGGACTGCATCAGCTGCACCCGCGCCGCGCCCAATGCCACACGGATGCCCAGCTCCTTCATGCGCCGGCTCACGCTGTACGCAGCGATTCCGAAAATTCCCGTCACCGCCAGCATTGCCGCCAGCAATCCCATGATCCCCAGCGCCGCTGTCGCCGCCCGCGCCGGAAACAGCGCCAGGTCCAGCTCCTCCGCCCAGCTGCGCAGGCTGAATGGCAGACTGGGATCGATGCCCGTAAGCATTTTGCTCAGCGCCGGTCCCATCTCCGCCGGCGCGCGCTCCGAGCGAATCACCAGCGCCGTATCGTTGCTGTTCGTTTCCTGCGTCAAGGGAAAGAACATCGCCGGTTGTTGCTCTTCTGTCAGCGACTCGTATTTCCCGTCCTCCACCACGCCCACAATTTCCTTCACGTTCCGCCCGCCCCACAATACGAAGTGCTGTCCCACGGCCGGAGCGTTCCCGAACAGCCTGTGTGCGAACGTCGCGTTCACAACCGCAACATTGGGCGAGTGCTCATCGTCGTGCCACGTAAAATCGCGACCCGCCAGCAGCCGCGTGCCCGCCGCATCGAAGTACCCTGGAGATACCGAGAAATTGTGCGCGTCCGCTGCCTCATTCGAGCTGCGAAACTCCGTCGTCCCCACCCGATAAACCGACTCGTCCCCGCAGCAGTCCTTGTCCAGCATCACGCGGTCGGTCACCCCTGCCGCCGACACGCCAGGCATGCGTGCAGCTTCCTCCACCATCCGCTTCTCCACTGCCGGCCATTGCTCTTCCGCATACCCGCCCATGTTCAGCTGCGTCTCCGCCACCATCGCTCCCTGCGGTCGGAAACCCAGCGGCGCGCGCAGCGATCGCTCCATTCCCCGCAGCGCCACCAGCGAACCCGTCACCAGCAGCGTGCACACCGCAATCTGCACGCTCAGCAGAACATCCCGCAATGTCACGCGCCCCGGCTGCGGTCCCGCGCTCGCGCCCGTCTTCATCGCCTGCGCCGCATCTGTCTCCCAAACCTGCCGCGCCGGCAGCAATCCAAACAACAAGCCACTCACCAGCGAAAGCAGCAGCGCCAGCCCGTAGACCTTTCCGTCCGGCAGCACCGTCACGTGAATCGGAAAATCCGCGATCGGCTGCCACCGGCTCAGCAGCCGCAGCAGCCCTGTAGCAAAAATCGTCCCCGCCACTCCTCCCGCCACCGATACCAGAACCGCTTCCGTCAACAGCGAACGCAGAATTCTCTTTCGCCCGCACCCAATCGCCATGCGAATCGCCAGCTCACGTCGCCGGTCCGCCGCGCGCACCGCGAAAATCCCTCCCAGGTTCGCGCACGCTGCCAGCAGCACCAGCGAAGCCAGCGCCATTATCCCCGCCAGAAACGTCCGCACCGGCCCGCCCCACACTTCCCCCATCAGCCCCGGCTTCACCAGCCGCGCATCCAGATCATCGTCCGCAGCTGGGTATGCCTTCGCCAGCCGCGCCGACAGCGCGTTCATATTTTCATCGGCCTGCGCCGGCGTCACGCCCGGCTTCAGCCGCCCCAGAATCCATAGATTGTGCGCGCTCCGGGTCGCCAAAAAATGCGGACTGTACCCCAGCTGCCCGGCCTCCACCATCGGAATCCAGAAGTCCGGCCAGAAGAAAATCTCTGTCCCCTGGAACTCTCGCGGCGCAACCCCGATCACCGTAAACGGGTGCGTGTTCAAATCCACCGTCGTCCCCACTACATTCGGATCCCCATTGAACCGTTCGCGCCAGAAGCCATAGCTCAGCACGATGTATGGAGCCGAGTTCGCCCCATGCTCATCGCTCACATGAAACAGCCGCCCCGCCGCCGGCTGCATACCCAGCATGTCGAAGTAATTGCCCGACGCCAGATAGCCGTAGCTTTTCAGCGTGACTTTTCCGATCCGAATCGCCGTACTCGCCGTGTCGAACGTGGCCAGTCCGCTGAACGTGCTGTTCCCGTCCCGGTAATCCACGTAGTCCGGATAGGACTGCATGTATGACGCATGCTCTTTGTGCTCGACCAGATAAAGGCTCTGCGGCTCGGGCACGTTCAGCGGACGCAGGATCAGCGCGTTCAACACGCTGAACACCACCACATTCGCTCCCACTCCCAACGCCAGCGTAGCCATCGCCGTCATTGCAAATCCCGGAGATCTCCTCGCCTGCCGCACCGCATACTTTAGATCCGCCCACACGCTTTCGAACCGCGGCCACTGCCAAACCTCCCGGCTCCGCTCCTCGATCCGCGTCACGTTCCCAAACTCCCGCCGAGCTGCAAACTCAGCATCAGGGCGCGCCATCCCCCCGTCGACCAACTCCTCAACCTTCTCGGAAAGGTGCTCCCGCATCGACTCCGAGAGCTCCTCAAACCGCCGCCGTCGAGAAAAAATCCGCCCAAACCAGCTCATCGCCGTCACCCGCTCTCCCAAAAACCTCGAAGCCCTCATTTGTGCCCTGTGCCCTGAGCTCAGTTTTTCTGAACGCTGATCGCTGAACGCTGAACGTTGTTACCGGGTGCCCCACATCTGCCCGCCTTTGGCAGACGTGGGATCGCGCGAAGCGCGACAGCTTCTCGAACACCGAACGCCACCCCCACCTGCACCCTGCTCTAACCAACCGCCAGCACCCGCCTGATCCCCGCAAACATCTTCTCGAAGCTCGAAATCTCCGCTTCCAGCCGCTTCGCCCCCGCCGCCGTTACCTTATAGATCCGCACCGGCCGGTTCCTCGCCGACACGCCCATTTCCGACTCCAGCCACCCCGCCTTCAGCATCCGCTGCAACGCCGGGTACAACGACCCTTCCTCGATCTGCAGCAGCTCATCGGAAACCGCCTTGATGTATTGGGCCAGCGCATATCCATGCATCGGCCTCCGGTAAAGCGTCTGCAGGATCATCAGCTCCAGCGCCCCCGGAAACAGATCACGAAACTCCTGTTCATTTCCCATAGTTGTTTACATATACTATGTTTGAAATAGTATGTCGAGGCGAGTATACGAAGCTTCCCACAGAAAGGTTCCCGGAAATCCGCAGCGCGGTCTATGGAGCCCTGGACGCCACCGTTTCTGATTCCTAACCCCCAACCCCTGACCTCTGCTTTTTTGTCAAGTTTCCACCGCTTCACCGAAGTAACAAATGCTGATGCAGAAGGACTTCCTAGCCAAACATTTTGGCGCTCTTATTCTCTGGATCTGGTATTCTGAACTTAGGATAGAAAAAGAAAAGCCTCGCCATCATCGGCGGGGCTTTTCTGCTTTGACAGACGGGGGGTGCTCCATTCATGCCCCTCTTTGATTTGAGTGGGGAGGTCGGCCGCGAGTTCTGCCCCTTCATGCACATGACCGCATCGTTCACGAGCGCCATTTGATGCATTCGGATGCGCGACGCAACTGACCCATTTTCAATCACTTAATCGAGGAAGTGAGCCCAAACACGCTTGGAATCACACACTTAACAAAAACCCTGGCGGGTAGGGTGGGCGGGGCCCGCTGGCCACCAGCTATCGGCTACCGGCTACTGGCTGTTCCCTGCTTTTGAATCACACCTTTACGCAGAGGGCCTATGGCAACTAACCTGTTTTCTATTACTTGTACCCAAAGGGCCTCAGAAGGCAAAGACGAACGCACTTGTTTTCAAACACTTAACAAAAAGATAAGGGAGAAGGGGTGGGCTAGCCTGCAACCTACAGGCTACGGTTATCCCTGAACGGAAACGCCGGCAAACGACAGCACCGCCACGCCGCGAACCGGCTGCCCAAACCACTGCGCTGGTTCGAACTTGCTCGAAAGCAGCAGCGTCTCCAGTTCAGCCCGAGTCGCCAAATCGTTCGGTCCTGACACGATGTCGTAGTCGTACACCCGACCTTGCGGATCGACGTAAACCTCGACCGTCACTGGAGCGCCCTTGCCCGAAACCGTTCCCGCATTCGCTTCGACCGTCGAGTAAAGGAAGTGTGGACTCGTTGCCATACCCAGCGGCTCGTCTCGCGCCGAAGCTGGCTCAGGAGCGGCAAACGCTCCGATCAGGAACGCCATGGTTCCGACCAGCACCAGCGAGCTCGCCAGACCCGCTGAAGCCTGCAGCAGGAAAGGAGCCACCGTATTTTGCCAGCGAACCTTCCAGCCGGCCAGCGCGTTCCGTGGAGTCTTCGACAACTCCTGCGACAGCGCCACGCGGATCCGCAGCGCCAACTCCGCAGGCAGCCGCACCGGACCGAGATTCGCCAGCGACTGCTGCATGCTTCGCCATTGTCCGAACTCTGCGGTGCAGTCGCGGCAGCCGGCCAGATGTCCTGCCACCGATTGCATGGCAACGCCGGTCAGGCTTCCGTCCAGATAATCGGAAAACTGTGCGCGAATGGTGTGGCACGAACTCATACGGCCTCCTCAACTGAGCAGGCAGGGGCAACGGACGAACGATGCGAAGGCTTGCGGTTCGCCGCTTCCATATACGGCGTCAGAAGGTTCTTCAAATGCGCGCGGCCGCGCATCAGCCTCGACTTCACGGTTCCCAGGTTCGCATCGAGAATCTCGGCGATCTCTTCGTACCCGAATCCCTCGATGTCGCGCAGCACCACCACCGTGCGGAAAGGCTCCGGAACCTCGCGCAGCGCAGCTTCCACGCGCTCTGCAATTTCCGCATGCGCGGCCGCATCGAAAGGCGACTCATGCGTATCGACCAGGTTCTCTGCCGGAGAAGCATGCGGATCGTCGCGGTCCGCATCGATCGTTACTTGTTGCCGCTGATGGCGTGCCCACCAGCGCCGCTGATTCAGCGCCTCGTGCAGCGCGATGCGATAAATCCAGGTCCGCAGACTCGCCTCGCCGTGAAAATGGGCGATGCCGCGGAAAACTTTGACGAAAACTTCCTGGGTGGTGTCGGCTGCGTCGCCTGGGTTGGGAAGGATGCGGTAGATCAGGCTGTACAGCGGCTGCTGATAGCGCGAAATCAGCCAGGCAAAGGCTTCCTCGGAACCCGCCTTCAGCTGCTCCACCACCGCAGCTTCCTCGGGACGAACGCCGATGACTCCTGCCAGATTTCCCACGACCGTTCCCATCCAAAACGCTCCCTAAAGCGTATCAGGAACCGTGTCGTTCCCGTGCAGTTTTCCCGGAGTCCGGCACGCTGGTCGGCGCGCCGGAGCTCATCCGGGCACAACTGCCTCGCTCACTCTGCTTCTTTAGACACGGGATCCCACTGCAGGGTTCCCAAAATTACCTGTCGTACTCCCAAAAGGGTTACTGCGGAGCCGAGCTTCCGCTGCTGGAATTCGCCGGTTTGGACGTCGGCTTCTTCGTGGTGTGCTTGCTCTTCGACGTACTCGTAGCCGGACCATCGTCCACCACGGTCGTCGTCGCCGGAGCCTTCTGTACCGCCGCAGCTTTGGCCAGCGCCGTCCGAACCCTTACCAGCTCGGCTGTTTGCGCCTGCGAAGCGTTCAGGATCGATTCACCCAGCGTCCCGCGTGCGCTCTCCAGGGTGCTGAGAGCTGCCTGCAGCGAATTCACCTCGGTGTCCGTCGCCGCCAGATTCGCTGTCAGCACTACACGCAGCAGCGTGTCGTACAGTGCATCCACGTTGCGATACACCGCGAACGCCGCAGGCACAGAACCTGGCGCGGCGTCGGCCTGACCCATAAGCGTCGCGAGTGTGCCGCTGAGGTCGCGCTGAATGGAGGCCACGTCCTGGTCGGCAGCCGCCTTTACATCGTTCGGCGCCTTCCATCGGCGGATTGAAATGCCGCTCAGCGATTGCCCCACTTGGGCAAGCGCCGGACGCAGCGTGCCGGAAACAGGGGTGGCACCTGGCGCTGTGGGGACAGCGCTTTGCGCGGAAACAGTCCAGCAAAGCGTTGCAGCCAGCAATGCCATCGAGACCCGGGTGAAAGACATATGAGGACGATGCTTCATTGCAGCCAGCGGTTGCCAGCGCGGTCCGAAGCGGCCAAAGTCGTTACACCAAAGTGTCTTAACCACCGCTTCCGATTCGTTGACGAATTGTTCCAGCTCCATGAAAATAGAATAGTCCTTCCTGTGGGCCTGTGGCGCAGCTGGGAGCGCGCTTCCATGGCATGGAAGAGGTCGTCGGTTCGATCCCGACCAGGTCCACCAATCACGCCAGCACGAATTGATACGCGACCTTTCTTTCAGCTCTCGTTGTGGGGGATTTGAGAGTGCGCACGGAAATGCGCACGCTCAGAAGCCTGGCGGATGCTCATCCGCGACGTGGAAGGCGCGCTCCAGCGCGATTCCGGCAGAGCCCAAAATACCTTCGTCGAAGGGCTTGGCGATGAGCGTGACGCCGTGCGGGACGCGGCGCGGCGGAGAAAACTTCGGCAACGGATGCGCCGGATCGGGAGCCCAGTCGCTGCGCGCTTCGGAGACTTCGATGAAGCCGGCGCGCAGAGTGAGCGACGGGTGGCCGGTAAAGTTGGTGAGGGTCAGCATCTCGTCGCGCAGCGAGGGGACGAGGAGCAGATCGACCTGGGTGAAGATGCGGGCCATTTCGTTGGCGACTTTGCGGCGGAAGCGATCGGCCTGAACGAAGTCGACGGCGGAGAGGAAGCGCGACTGGCGGAAGGTGTTCGGCCAGGCGTCAGGAACCTGCGCGCGCAGCTTATCGAGTTCGTGGTCGAGGGTGATCTCTTCGAAAGCTGCGGCGGATTCGGCAAAGAGAATGACGTCGAGGTCGTCGTAAGGCCAGTCGGGGAGCGAGACTTCGACGGGAATCATGCCGACTGAGGGAAGGGTGTGGAGGGCGGCACGATCGACCTCGGTGGCTGGGTCCTCGTTCATCCACTTGGGGAAAAAACCGACGCGGAGGCCGCGCACGGAGGTTGCGGTGTCGAAGTCCAGATGGCTGGGAACGCTGTCGATGTCGCCTGGATCGGGACCAGTGATGGTGTTCAGGACGAGAAGCGTGTCTTCGACGAAGCGCGCCATGGGACCGAGCTTGTCGAGGGACCAGCAGAGGGTCATAGCGCCGGTGCGCGGGACGCGACCGTAGGTGGGACGCAGGCCGGTAATGCCGCAGCGCATGCTGGGACCGACGATGCTGCCGCCGGTTTCGCTGCCGATGGCGAAGGCGACGAGGCCTGCGGCAGTCGCGGCTCCAGGGCCAGCGCTCGAGCCCGACGAACCTTCTTCGAGGTTCCAGGGGTTCATGGTTTGGCCGCCGAACCAGATGTCATTCAGCGCAAGCGCGCCCATGCTGAGCTTCGCGATGAGCACCGCACCGGCGCTGTTGAGGCGGTCGACGACCGCTGCGTTCTTGTCGGGGATGCGGTTGCGGAAGGGTTCTGCGCCGTACGTGGTGGGAATGCCTGCCGTGTCGAGGAGGTCTTTGGCACCCCAGGGAATGCCGTGCAGCGGGCCGCGATAGCGGCCGGCGGCGATTTCCGAGTCGGCGCGGCGAGCCTGCTCGAGTGCGTGCTCAGGCAGGAGGGTAATGATGCAACGGAGCTGCGGATCGAAACGGCGGATGCGATCCAGATAGATTCCTGTGAGGCGTTCAGCAGCGAGCCGGCGTTTCTCGATCCAGCGTGACAGCTTGCTGACGGGCGCGTAGGCGATGGCTTCCTCGCTCGAGGGCAGAGGGCCAGGATCGGCAGCGGTCCGGATGAAGCGGTCGCGATCAGGACCGGATTGCTGGCCGGGCTGGACAGCCTGGATGCGGGACCAGGGCTGAAGGCCGGGTTCGAGCGCGACCTTGCGGGGTCCGGTGCGGCGTTCGTAGAGAGGCGCCATGGATTCGCGCCAGTTGGATGCGGCCTGGGCGCGGTCTTTCTCGGTCATCTCGACGCGGACGAGCTTCTCGGCTTCGGCGAAAGTCGCAGCAGAAACTTCCGGGCCGACGGCAGGCGCGGTTCCAAAGGCGGGCGGCGTGCCTGGGGCCGGTGTCTGCTGAGCATCGAGGTTCGGGGCAAGATCGTGAGCGACTGCCGCGGAGAGCAGCCCGGCAGAAGAGCGGAGCAGGAAACGGCGGCGCGATCGATTCATGCGCACCTCAGGGGGTTAGGATTTGCAGCTCAGTCTGGAATATAGCGCAGCGAGAAAATAGGTTAGCCAGGAATAGGTAGACAATCTACATCCATTGGGGGTAGATTGACTACATCCATGAAATCTGAGCGGGAAGTCTATCGCAATCGCATCGAGCTGCTGCAGGGTACGCTGGACATGCTGGTCCTGAAGACGCTGCAGTGGGGTCCGCAACACGGATACGGCATCACCCAGGCGCTGCGGACGCGATCCGGCGAGGTGCTGCAGGTCGAGACTGGATCGCTGTATCCCGCGTTGCACCGGATGGAGCGGCATAAGTGGATTGCCGCGGAGTGGCGGGTTACGGAGCAGAACCAGCGGGCGCGGTTCTATAGGGCCACGGCGGAGGGGCGGCGACAGCTGGCGAACGACCGGTCGAAGTGGGAGACGATGGTGGCAGCGATCGCTTCGATTCTGGAGGCGTAGCTGCGCGGGCGAGGAGAGCGCGATGAACCGGTGGCGAGGCTTCGGGACGAGGAAGCGGGATCTGGACGAGGAGATCGCATCGCATCTGCGGATGGCGATTGCGGATCGCGTCGCGCGGGGCGCAACGGAAGAAGAAGCACGGGCAGCAGCGGAGTGTGAAATGGGCAACCTGCCATTGGCGAAGGATGTGACGCGGGAGACGTGGGGCTGGGTGTGGCTGGAGCGCCTGGGGCAGGATGTTCGCTACACGCTGCGGCAGATGCGGCGCAACCCGGGGTTTGCGGCGACGGTGATTGGCACGCTCGCGCTGGGGATTGGCGCGGCCGCGGCAATGTTCACGGTGGTCGATCATGTGCTGCTGCGGGCGCTGCCTTATAAGGATGCGGGACATCTGGTGCAGCTGCAGGAGGGCGGCCGCGACGCGAAGACGTTCTTCTATACGCCGTGGGTGGATCTCGCGCAATGGCGGGAGCAGAATCGATCGTTCGAGGACATGGCGTTTTCAACGGGGATGAGCGGGCGGACTTATCTGGCGGGAAACAGCGCCGCGCTGCTGGTGGGCGGTACTGAGGTGAGCGAGAACCTGTTCGCGATGCTGGGGGTGAAGCCGGCGCTGGGGCGCGGGATGATCGCGGAGCCGCCAGGTTTTGGGGCGGTGAAGAACGCAGGCACCATTGTGCTGAGCGATGCGGTGTGGCGTTCGGCCTTTGGCGGGGACAAAGGGATCGTGGGACGCGTAGTGCGGCTGAACGATAAACCGTATATGGTGGCGGGCGTGATGCCGGCGGGTTTTCGGTATCCAATCGACCGTGGCGCGAACGGCCAGGTGTGGACGGCGATCGAGCTGGGCGCGAAGGATCAGGGACGCGACTACGATTCGGAGCACTACGAGGTGATGGCGCGGTTGCGCCGGGGAGTAAAGCTCGAGACTGCGAGCGCGGAGATGGCGACGATTCAGAAGCGGGTCGCTGCGCAATATCAGGATGCAGAACTGCGCGAAGATCACAGCGTGGTGCAGGTGGAGCGGTATCAGGATTCGCTGATCGACACGAATGTGAAGAGGGCGCTGCTGGCGTTGCTGTCGGCGGCCGGCGTACTGTGGCTGATCGCAAGCGTGAATGTGACGAATCTGCTGCTCGCGCGGAGCACGGCGCGGCAGCGGGAAATTGCGATGCGCGGGGCGCTGGGAGCGAGCCGCGGACGCGTGATGCAGCAGATGATTGTGGAGGGTCTGGTGCTGAGCGGGTGCGCCGCGGTGCTCGGTACGGGGCTGGCGCTGGGCGCGATCAGGCTAACGGGGGCCGTCGCACCGATTCACCTGAACGTGGATTTTTCGACGCATGTCGACTTCACGATTCTGGCTGCGCTGTGCGGTCTGACACTGCTGTCGGCGGTGCTGTCGGCGGCATGGCCTGCGCTGATCGCGGTCCGCGCGCCTATTGAACCGGCGCTGAAGCAGGGCGGGCAGCAGGCGGGCAGCGGGCGACGCCACAACCGGCTGCGCAGCGGCCTGGTTGCGGTCGAGGTGGCCATGTCGCTCACGCTCTTGGTGGCCTGTGGGCTGCTGCTGCGCACCATCTACACGCTGCGGCATGTGCCGCTTGGGTATCGCACCGACCACATCATTGTGGCGAATCTTTCCATCCCGTCGTATCGCTACGTAAACAAGAACGTGACGGCGACGCTGTATCAGCCGCTGCTGGAGCGGGCGCAACAGCTACACGGGGTGCAGGCGGCAGGACTCATCAGCGAGGTGCCGCTGGGACAGACCTTCAACATCATGTTGTCGCTGCGGATGAACGGCAACAACATTGTTGCCGCGCTGAAGACGGCGAGCCCGGACATCCAGCCGATCTTCGGCTTCAAAATGCTGGCCGGACGCTATTTCAACCACGACGACACGCCAACATCGGCAGGAGTCGCGGTGGTGAATCCGGCGTTTGCGCGGCTGTATGCGCCGAACAAGCATGATCTGAATTCGCTGCTGGGGCTCACGGTTTGGAATCTGCGCAAGGACACACCGGCGAAGATTATCGGTGTTCTGGACAATGAGCGGCAGAAGGCCGTCGATCGGCCGTCGCAGCCGGAGGTGGAGGTTTGCCTTTGCCAGATCACGCCAGGCGGCAGCGTTTATAACCCAATCACGATGGCGATGGACCTCGCTGTGCGGACGGAGCGGCCGACGGCGGAAATGATTCCGGAGCTGCGGGATTTGTTGCGGCAGGCGAGTCCCGAGCTGGCGAACTCGACGTTTTCGACGATGGATCAGATCGTTGAGGATTCGTTTGGCAGCCAGCGGCTGGCGGCGCATCTTCTGGAGATCTTCGGTGGATCGGCATTGCTGCTGTGCGTGGCCGGTCTGTATGGATTGCTCGCGTATGTGGTGACGCAACGAACGCGCGAGATGGGCTTGCGCATTGCGCTGGGCGCGCAGCGCGCGAATTTGCTCTGGCTGGTGATGCGGCAAGCGGGCGCAATGCTGCTGTTGGGCGTTGTTGTTGGAGTTGGGCTGGCGCTGGCATCGGGACGGCTGGTGCGAGGATTCCTGTATGGCGTGAAGGCGCATGATGGCGGGACGCTTGCCGGTGCGGCAGTCCTGCTGTTTCTGAGCGGCATGCTCGCAGCGTATTTGCCGGCGCGACGAGCGGCGCGGGTGAATCCCATGGAAGCTCTCCGATCAGAATAGCGAGTTATCCGACGATTTCAGTTACTAAGTGGGTTGGGCGGTAGCCGCGGAGTCCGAAATAGAGGACGAAACAGTAGCAGATGAGCGGGATCAGGAAAGCGACCTGGATATTGGTGGCGTCAGAGATACGTCCCATGATGGCTGGGCAAATGGCGCCGCCGATGATCGACATGACGAGCAGCGACGAACCTTTGCGGGTTGCGGGACCGAGGTGACGAATGCTGAGTGCGAAGATGGTCGGAAACATGATGGAGTGGAAGAAGCCCAGAAGCACGATGCCGGCGAGCGCGGCGGGACCGCGGTTGGTGAGGACCAAAGCTACCGACAGCAGCGAGCCGACGGCAAAGGTGGCCAGCATAGAGGCGGGCGCGAAGCGCTTCATGAGAGCGGAGCCGCCGAAGCGGCCGATCATGAAGGCGAGCAAGTGGAGCTTCAGGTAGTTCGCGGCCTGCACGTCGGAAGTGCCGGGACGAGTGAACTCAACGAAGCGGATGACGAAACTGGCGACGCCGACCTGCGCGCCGACGTAGAAGAACTGCGCCACGACTCCCTTGAGCAGGTGGGGAAAATGCAAAACGTCCTGCGCGGCGGAAAGGTCGCCGTCGGCGGGTTCTTCTGAGATTTTAGGCAGGTGCGACAGGCCGATGAGCACCGCCATGCCCAGAAAAATGCCGACGATGATGAGGTAGGGAAGGCGTACGATGGCGGCTTCAGCCGCGGCAGCGTTGGCTCCTGCAGCGAGTTTGTGGGTGCGCGCCAGGATAAGCGCCGAACCGAAGATCGGTGTGAGGACTGCGCCGAGCGCGTTGAAAGACTGCGCGAGGTTCAGGCGGCGCTCGGAGGTTTCCGTCGGCCCGAGAAACGTGACGTAGGGGTTCGCGCAGACTTCAAGGAAGGACTGGCCGCAGGCCATGATGAAGAGTCCCAACAGGAATGCGGCGTAGACGTGAATGTAGGCTGCTGGGATGAAGAGGAATGCGCCGATGGCGCAGATGACGAGGCCGAGGACGATGCCGCGCTGATAGCCGAGTCGACCGACGATCCAGCCTGCCGGCCAAGCGGCGAGGAAGTATCCGCCGAAAAAGGCGACCTGCACAAAAGAGGATTCGAAATCGGTCAGGTGGAAAGCGCCGCGCAAGTGCGGGATGAGGATGTCGTTGATGTTGACACCGACGGCCCAAAGGAAGAAGAGACAAGTGACGAGGATGAGCGGCCATACATAGCGGCGCTCGGTGAGTGGCGCCTGCACAATGCTCGCGTGCGGCGTGGCGATGGGGCGCGGCGAGTCCATTAGTGGGCCGCCACTACTGGATTGATGAGCTGGCCGAGGCCTTCAATTTCGGCGATCATGGTTTCTCCCGGCTTGAGCCAGCGCTG
>PMAD01000234.1 GCA_003152415.1 Acidobacterium sp. | reverse complement strand
GTCGTCAACTTCGACATGCCCAAGGAAGCTGAAGACTACGTGCATCGCGTCGGCCGCACCGGCCGCGCATCGGCTCGTGGAGTCGCCTCCACTTTCGCCGCCCCCGACGAAACTCACGCGCTGCGCAAGATGGAGCGGACCCTCCACATCACCACAAAGAAGTTCCGCGTCCGTCCCAGAACCGCGAGAGCGAGCGCCTGATCGCCCACTCTCCATTCCCAACAACTCCATGACCAGCTAGGATGGAGGGCACAACCCGATGCCCTCCACCTTCCCTCGCATCCTCCGGCTGCTACCCCTGTTGTTCCTGGCGTCGGCCCTCCACGCCCAGGCAGACAAGTACTCGCTCTACCAGCTCTCCGGCAACTACAGCTGGCTCTCCAACTCCATTGATGGAGTCCCCAGCGCCCGACAGCCTCTCAACGGATGGGACGCAGCTTTTGCCGCCCTCCGCTGGCACGGCCTCCGCTTCAAGCTCGATGTCTCCGGCTATCGGGGGATCAATCAGGGAGCTCCCCAGCATCCCCTCTTCATCATGGCCGGCGGCCAATATAACCGCCGCTTCGGCAGGGAAACCGGCTTCGTCGAAGGTCTGGTCGGCACCGGCAGCATGAACAGGAATTGGTTGCCGAACCAGATTCCCGGTCAAACCGCCTCGTTCTCGGCCATGGCTGGCGGCGGCCTGGACACGCGTCTCACCAAGCGCTTCGCCTTTCGCGCCCAGGCCGACTTTCAGTACGCCAACTTCAACCCCGGCCTTGTCCTGACGAACCCGGTCCTCACTTACCTCGTGGATATCCACGGCCTGCCGAACTATTTCACCCGCGNNCGCGGCGTCGGCAACAACACCACTGACAGCAGGCCCTCGGCCTCCAGTCGCAGCGCCGCCTCGCGAATCATCCCCGGATGCGAGCTCGCGTCATGCATCAGCACCAGCCCGTTGGGGCCGATCTGCGGCAGGAATCGCCGCACCTCCTGCTCGCGAATCTTCAGATCGCTGTCGCTGAAAAACAGATCGATCGTCCCGCTCACTTCCATCTCGAGGCTCGAAACATTCCGCAGGTCGATCCACTCCGCTACCTCCGAAGCCGCAACCTTCTCCTGCGCCTTCGCATAAACCTGAGGGTCGAACTCGCAGCTCACAATCCTCCCGAATCCGTTCCGCTTCAGCCCCTGCGCCATCCATATCGAGCTGGCCCCAAGAAACGCCCCCGTCTCCACGATCAGATTCGGCTTCACGGTGGTCACCAGCGTGGCCAGAAACTCGAGCACCTCCACCTCGGCCGTCATCGAGTCGTACATGCTCCACTGCTCTGGATGCGGACACTCCGGCGTCGCGCGGTGATACTCCGGCAGCATCGCGCCCCCGGCCCGTTCTGCCTGCAGCATCACCTTGTGTTCCTGCTTCAGTTTCTTTTTGAAAAGCCCCAAGGCATCACCTTCAATGCAAAAGTCGATTGTAGTGGCTTCCGCTGTTGACTCTCGCTGGACGTCCCTCGCTAAAAGTCTTTCGCTAAACGTACTTCGCTAAACGCTTCTCGCTAACAGTCTCTCGCTTGCCTTTCACTCCTTCTTTGCTCGCCTTTCGCTGGCAGTTCGCTCGCCTCTCGCTGGTTCTCTCCCTGATCGCTGTTCACTGATCACTGTTCACTGAACCCTGTAACCTGTTTCTATGAAAGTCGCCATCCTGGGATTCGGCACCGTGGGCAGCTCCGTCGCGCGCATTCTCTGCGACCTTAAACCCGACGGCCTCGAGCTCTCGCATGTCTTCAACCGCGGCGTCGCCCGCAAAAAAGCCGATTGGGCCCCCTCCACCGTTGTCTGGACCGAAGACTTCGACCAGGTCCTGCACTCGGACGTCGACGTCATTGTCGAGCTGGTCGGCGGCCTCGAACCCGCCGGCTCCTGGGTTCGCCGCGCCCTCGAAGCCGGCAAATCCGCCGTCACCGGCAACAAAAAACTCATCGCCAGGCACGGCGTCGAGCTCGACCGCCTCGCCCGCTCCAAAGGTGCGCACCTGCTCTACGGCGCAGCCGTCGCCGGAGGCATCCCCGTCATCCCTGGCCTGCAGCAGGGACTGGCAGGCGATCGCATCACCCGCATCGAAGCCATCCTCAACGGCACCTGCAACTACATCCTCAGCCGCATGGAAGCAGGCGCAGCCTTCGCCGACGTTCTCGAGGACGCGCAGAAGCTCGGCTACGCCGAAGCCGATCCCAGCGAAGACGTCGACGGCTACGACGCTCGCGCCAAGCTGGTCATTCTCTCGCGCATCGCTCTCCGCGCCGACATCGACGTCGAATCGGTCGCCTGCCGCTCCATCACCGCAGTCGACGCTGTCGACCTCGTTTACGCGCACGACCTCAACTGCACCATCCGCCAGATCTCGAAAGCCGAGCTCCGCCCTGACGGAGTCGCCGCTGCCGTCGGCCCCATGCTCGTCCCCCTGCGCTCGCCTTTTGCCTGGTCGCGCAGCACCGAAAACATGGTTCTCGTCAGCGGCAAATATGGTGGCGACGTGGTCTTCTCCGGCCACGGAGCAGGCGGCAATCCCACCGCGGTCGCGGTCGTCTCCGACCTCATTTCCCTCGCGCACGGCTCGCGCGCCGCCGACCTGCCCAGCCGCGCCGCGCTTCTCAGCGGCGAATTCGAGCTCCGCCACTATATCCGCTTCGTCGTAAAGGATCGCCCCGGCATCGTCGCTGAAATCGCCGGCGCCCTTGCGTCGGAAAAAATCAACATCGACGCCCTCTTCCAGCGCCCCGGCTACGAGAAAGGCAATCTCCCCTTCGTCGTCACCGTCGAACCCTGCGCCGCCTCGGCCTTACGCCGCGCCCTCGATCGCGTCAGTCAAGCCGGCTGGCTCGCCCAGCCCCCGCTCGACATGCCCATCCTCGGAGAGTGAGAAGAGTTGTGGAAATCGCGCGTCTCAGGCTTTAAGAACTTGAACCTCGCATTGCCCCAAGGATCGAAACCTGCGATCGAATGTCACAACAGCCGCCCGCACGTCCCCAGCAAACGCAGCCAGATAAGCATCAGTCCACGCATTGGGATTGAGTGGGATCCGGGAGCTGGCACGTCGCCACCGAGCGGTGAACCCAAGCGACTCTGGCAGGAAAACAACGCGCTCATCGGTTCGCCAGGTGTCGTAGACGCTCCACGCCGCCTCGGCATCCAGGACATCGTCCCCCATCACATGCGGATTTGTCAGTAGGCGCAGAAAGCCCATTTCCGTGACCCGGCAAAATACCAATTGGAGGTCGTCACCGCTTTCCAACCACGTCCTTGCCGATGGGTGATGGATGTGTCGATCCGAAGTCAGAGCGATCCACACATTGACATCAGGCAAGAAGATCATCGAAGTTGTAATCGGACAGATCTAACGATCCGGGGCTCTTCGAACGAATCAGAGGCAGCTTTACCTGACCCCTCGGAGCAACACCTTCCAACTCCGCGGCAGCTACGCTTTCAAACGTCGCCGCGATGAGTTCCTCCACCGTCACGCCACGGTTTTTTGCGGCGCGCTCCGCAAGACGATAGAGGGAATCCGGCACATTGATCGTAGTTCGCATGCTGACGCCTATCATACGTGCATCCTCCCCCCACCTTCAATAAACTTCCCTCAGATGTTCTCGACCATCATCGCCGGCCTCACCACCCTGCTCACCGTCGCCGGATTCGCCTACTACCTCATCGCCCTCTGGAGCGCCCGAGCCTTTCTGCGCCGTCCCCGCTTCCCTGCCGCCGGATTCGCTCCCCCAGTCAGCATGCTCAAGCCGATTTACGGCATCGACCCCGGTATGGCCGAAGCCTTCGCCAGCCACTGCCGCCAGAATTACTCCGGCGAATATGAGTTACTCTTCGGCGTCTCCTCGCTCGACGATCCGGCCTGCGCCGTCGTCCGCCAGCTTCAGGCCGATTTCCCCGACCGCGCCATCCAGCTCATCCTCTGCCCCGAAACCCTCGGCCCCAACGGAAAAGTCAGCAACCTCGCGCAGCTCGTGCAGCACGCCCGCTACGACTTCCTCCTCATCAACGACGCCGACATCCGCGTCGGCCCCAACTACCTCGCCCACACCCTCGCACCCTTTGCCTCGAACGAAAGCCCCGACCAACCCAATCCCCCCGTCGGCCTCGTCACCGCGCTCTATCGCGGAATCACCCACCAGACCCTCGGCTCAAAGATGGAAGCCCTCGGCATCGCCACCGACTTCGCCCCCGGCGTCCTCACCGCGCGCTTCCTCGACCGCGGCCTCCGCTTCGGCCTCGGTTCCACCCTCGCCGTCTCCCGCACCGCACTCGACGCCATCGGCGG
>PMAD01000342.1 GCA_003152415.1 Acidobacterium sp. | reverse complement strand
GCCGGAGGGTAATACCTGTTTCACGGTACTAATCAGGCCCATAGAATGAACAGTTTGCCCGCCCCCCCCGGGGGGGGTGGGGGGGTAGAGCGCGGGCCCCGCCGCCTTAGCTGACGGCCTCGGTGAAGTCGTCAACGTCGTCCAGCAACTCGGCGTCCTCTCCGGTCAGCAGGCCCAGCGCCTGCCGCTCGAACAGCCGCCGGTAAATGCCGCCCATTTTCCGCACCAGATCGTCGTGCCGTCCTTCCTCGACGACTTCGCCGTTGTCGAAGACCAGAATGCGATCGAGCATCCGCACCGTCGCCAGCCGGTGTGCGATCACAATCGCCGTCCGGCCTGCGATCAGCCGCTGCATCGCCTCCTGGATCAGCGCCTCGGACTCGGAGTCGAGACTCGACGTCGCCTCGTCCAGCACCAGCACCGGAGCGTTCGCCAAAAAAGCGCGGGCCAGCGCCACTCTCTGGCGCTCGCCGCCCGAGAGCTTCACGCCGCGCTCGCCCACCAGCGTGGAGTAGCCCTTCGCCTGCCGCTCGATGGACGCATGCGCGTTGGCCAGCAGCGCGGCCTCCTCAATCTGGCGAGGCTTCGCCCCTGGCCTGCCGTACGCGATGTTCTCGGCCAACGACCGGTGAAACAGGATCGGCTCCTGCGGCACCAGCGCGAGCTGGGCGCGCAGCGAATCCTGCGTGACGTGCGCGATGTCCTGCCCGTCCACGACGATTCTTCCGCCGGTGACGTCGTAGAGCCGATGCAGCAGCTTCACGAACGTCGTCTTGCCCGACCCGGAATGACCGACCAGGCCGACGCGCTCGCCTGGCTCGATGCGGATCGAAAAATCGCGGAACAGCGGTTCCACCTGCATGCCGTAACGGAAGTTCACGCGGTCGAAGACAATCTCGCCCGCAGTGACGCGAATCGGCCGCGCTCCTGCGCGATCGGCCACGCCCAGCGGCTGCGTTTCGAAGCCGACCATGTCTTCCATCTCGTTGACGCTGCGCTGCAGGTTCGCGATGTGCTGCCCNNACGATGAAGTAGCTGGTGAGCACGAACGTGACGTCGCCCGCGGTCGCGCGCCCGCGCCACCACAGCCACGCCGCGCAACCCACCACAAGGGTCCGCAGCGCCAGCAGCGCGATCATCTGCGCCGCTCCGCTGTGCGANNGTGTTGCAGGTGATGGCGTCGGCGAGAGCGCCGCCCATCCGCGTGTCCTGCGCATTCGAGAGCCGCGCCGCCGGAGCGATGAGCCCCAGCGACAGCGCCACCGAGACACTGATGTACGCCAACGCACCCGCGCCCACCAGCAGGCCCATCGCCGGCCAGCGCCATCCCAGCAGCAGCGGACAGCCAATCAGCACCAGCACCGCCGGCAACAGCGCCAGCAGCAGCGTGTCGTCCATCAGATCGACGGCCCAGATGCCGCGCGTGATCCGCCGCACGATGGAGCCGGCAAAGTTGTTCGCGTGCCAGTCGGTGGAGAAGCGCTGCACCCGCCAGAAGGCGTCGCCGGCCATGCGCGTCATCAGCCGCACCGTCAGCCGCACGATGCCCAGGAAGGCGAGATACCGCGCCAGCGCGAGCACCGCTCCGAGGCCCGCCATCGCGGCGATCGCGTAAGCCGCCGCACGCAGCGCACTCGCCCGCGCCGGGCCGCTCGCTACCGCGTCGACCAGACGCCCGGAAAACACCGGCAGCAGCAGATCGGCGCCGGTCGCCACCAGCATGCTCACGGCGATGCCGGCCACGCACCACGCCTCGCGTCGCCAGTGACGCATCAGAAACGCGAGCACCTCGCGCACAACATTGGGGGATTTGCGCTCGGCCAAGTTTTGCGGACTCGTTCGGCTCATATAATCCTCAACTGATCCGTGACGGGAAAGAGATTTCCGCCCGGATCGGCAGTTCAGAAACACTTCGAATGGGAAGAAACCGCGAGGCGCGAGAGACGAGTCCTCCACGGAGGGGGCCGCTCTACAGCCTGGTTGTCAGGTTCGGAAAACCGGTCGAACTAATGCGCTCGAAACGCGGCCGATCGTTCGAGAGTACTGACGGGAAAAGCACCAGGCCGCTGCGTTTTGGGGTCGCGGGGCGAGACATGGATTCTCATGGGCGCTTTCCTCTCGTCAAAAGATGTTTTAGCTTACCACGGTTTTTGGATTCTGCCGGTCAGGAATCCAGATACGGGTGGGCTTGTTGTTCGGAATTGCAGCGGAAAAAGGCGCCGATCTTATTGCTCTTTGCCAGACGTTCTTCGCCAAACGCTTTTTGCTAAACGCTTCTCGCTAAACGTCTTCTGCTAAGCGCTTTTCGCAGTTCTTTTCAGTTGCCCGCAGGCCGCGTAGATGTCGCGACCGCGCGGTCGGCGGATGAAGGCGGGAACGCCCTGCTCCCGCAGCCGCTCCTGGAAACGCGCCACATCTTCCGCAGCCGGCATCGAAAACGGCACGTCGGGACCGGGATTCCATGCGATCAGATTCACCTTCGCCGGAAACTGTGCTCGCCGCACCAGCTTTACTACCTCATCGGCGTGCTCGGGCGAGTCGTTGACGCCCCCGAGGAGGACGTACTCGAAGGTGACGCGTTCGCGAGCACGCAGCGGGACGTGACGAACGGCATCGACGACTTCGGCAATGCTCCACTTCCGCGTGATTGGCATGATGCTCTCGCGCACAGCATCGTTGGGCGCGTTCAGCGAGATGGCCAGCTTCGGCCGCACCGTTTCCTGCGCGAAGCGCAGAATCCCCGGCACGATGCCCGAGGTCGAGACCGTCATGCGCGACTCGGGAATCTCCATCGGGCCGGCGAGCAGCCGCACCGCCCCCATGAACGCGTCGTAGTTCAGGAACGGCTCGCCCATCCCCATAAACACCAGATTGATCCGGTCGCGCCCGGGCTCGGCCTCGTGCCGCTTGAGCACCGCCGCCACCTGCCCTGCAATCTCGCCAGCCGTCAGGTTGCTGAGGATTCCCAGCCGCGCCGTGAGGCAGAACTGGCAGTTGACCGCGCAGCCAATCTGGCTCGACACGCAAATCGTCGCGCGCGACCATTCCTTCTTCGCATTGGATCCCCGGCCCGCGACCTCCGGCGAGGAATCCCCCTCTTCGCCGCCGTCTCCCTCCGGCATCCACACCGTCTCAACCGTCTGCCCATCGTTGCCGGCAATCAGGTATCGCTCCGTCCCATCCGCCGACGTGAACGTCTCCACGATGCGCGGCATCCCCACCCGAAATCCCGCCGCGGCCACCCGCTCCCGCAGCTCTTTCGGCCAGGTTGTCACCTCATCCAGATCCGCCACCTTCTGCCGATAAAGGGCCGTTTCCAGCTGCCGGACGCGGTACCTCGGTAACTCGAACCCCTTCAGCGCCCCACTAAGCTCCTCATTCCAAAGGCCAAAAAGGGCTCCATCCGGGGCCACATCTGGAGCGTCTAAGGTAGGGGTTGGTAATTTCCCGCCGGTAGTCATCTATCTATCCGAGAATAGCGCATCTAAAATCGGTCATAGAGCCGGCCTTTAAGCCCCGACAAAACCAATGAATGACGAACGCAATATCCGCCGCACCGTCCTCCCCAGCGGTCTCATCGTGCTCACCGAGCGCATGGAGCACGTCCGCTCGGTCGCCATGGGCGTGTGGATGCGCGCCGGTTCGCGTCACGAAGTGCCCGAGCTGAACGGCATCTCCCACTTCGTCGAGCACATGGTTTTCAAGGGAACCAAATCCCGCTCGGCGCAGCGCATCGCCCGCGAAGTCGACGCGATCGGCGGCAATCTCGACGCCTTCACCGGCAAGGAAACCGTCTGCTTCAACATTAAGGTTCTCGACGAGCACGTCGCTACCGCCCTCGATGTTCTCTCTGACCTCGTGCTCAATCCCGTCTTCGCCGCCGAGGAAATCGCCCGCGAGCGCGGCGTCATCCTTGAAGAAATCAAGATGGACGAGGACAATCCCGACACGCTCGTCCACGAAATCTTCATGCAGAACTTCTGGAAGGGGCATCCGCTCGGCAAGCCCATCCTGGGCACGCGCGAGACGGTCCGCAGTTTCGAGCAGAACACCCTCGTCCGCTTCTTCGAGCAGCGTTTTCAGGCCGGCAATATGGTTTTCTCCGCGGCCGGCAACATCGAACACGACAGCTTTGTCGAGCAGGTCGCTCGCCAATTCAGTTCGCTTGCGCCCGGCAATGTCCTCAGCGACAGCGGCGCGCCCACCGTCACTCCGCGCATTCATCTGCGCAATAAGAAATCGCTCGAGCAGGTGCAGCTTTGTCTCGGTGTCCCCGCTCCGCCCATCGGCGACGAATCGCGTTACGCCACGCTTCTGCTCAACACCATCCTCGGCGGCGGCATGAGCTCACGCCTCTTCCAGACCGTCCGCGAAGAACGCGGCCTCGTCTACGCGATCTACTCGGACCTCGCTCCGTATCGCGACACTGGCTCACTGTGCGTCTATGCCGGAACCTCCTCCGACCGCGCCCTGCAGGTCATCGACCTGATCATGGAGGAATTTCGCCGCCTCAAAACCGAGCCGCTGCAGCCCGGCGAGCTGCGCCGCGCCCAGGATCAGCTCAAGGGCAACCTGCTGCTGTCGCTCGAAAGCTCCATGTCGCGCATGTCCAACCTCGCGCGCCAGCAGATGTACTTCGAGCGCTTCTTCGGCCTCGACGAAATCATCGACCGCGTGGAAGCCGTCACCGAAGAAGAAGTGATGGCCATGGCGACGGAACTGTTCAAGCCCGACAAGGTCGCGCTGACGCTGCTCGGCCGCCTCGACGGCCTGCACCTCAACCGCTCGCATCTGGTCTGCTGAGAATCTTCCGGAGCGCCGAACGCTTTACCTGATCCCCGCCGCGTTCAGACAGTCCGAATACGCCTTGTCGGTCTTCTGGATGTGATTTGCCAGCCAGTCCCGCAGCAAATTCAGCACCTGGATCGAGTTCGCAGCGCGCCCTTCCCGCGTCTGCTTCAGCAACGCCTCCACATCAGCGACGAATTTCCTGTGCTGCTCCTGGTGCGGCGTCAGCTGCGGATAGTTCGCCCTCTTCAGCAGCGCTTCTTCCTGCTGGAAGTGCGTGCGCGTGTACTGCAGAAGCTCGCCGACCGTCTTGCTGACCATTTCATTGCCCTTGCCCAGGCGCATCGCATCGGCCAGCTGGTTGATGATCTCGAACAGCTTCTTATGCTGCTGGTCGCAGAGCGCCACCTTCACGCTGTACGAATCGTTCCACGTAAACAAAGCCATAGCGTCTCTCCTGCCCCGTTCACAGGCAAACAGGAGTCCATCGCTCCTCGTACCAACCTAAGAATTCTCTAATGTGACCGCGCAGCTTCGCCTCGAGGATGATGTCAATCCAAACCGCAGCTCACTTCACCGTCTAACGATTCCCTATGCTCTGTGCTCTGAGCCCTGTTTCTCAAGCACTGCGGCGAAAAACCCATCGCATGGGTGCACCCCCGGCAACGTCCGCAGAGAATCCCCCGCCGGCGCCGTCCGCAGCCGCTCGCGTCCCGTCGCCGTCACTACCCCGCTCGCCGCCAGCCGATCGAGAATCGCATCCACGGGAACCGCCCGGAAACCCGGTGTCTCCCGCAGCACCTCCGCGACCACATCCTCGTTCTCCTCCGGCTCCAGCGAGCACGTCGAGTACACCAGCCGCCCACCCGGATTGAGCCCCGCGAGTCCCGCTCGAAGAATCGCCACCTGCCTCGCGTGCTGCCGCGCCAGATCCGCCTCGCTCACCCGCAGCCGTATTTCGGGATTGCGCGCGATTGTCCCCGTCCCGCTGCACGGCAAATCGCACAGGATCAAATCCCACTCCGGCTTGAGTTGCAGCGTGGCCGCATCGGCCACTTCCCACACAAACCGCTCCGCGCGCGCACCCGGCATCCGCTCTCGCATCAAATCCAGACGTTTGCGGCTCACATCCACCGCCGTGATCTCCGCCTCCGGCAGGCGCTCGGCGAGAATCGCCGTCTTCCCTCCCGGAGCGGCGCACGCATCCATTACCCGCTGCGCTCTCCCAGCAGCCGCCGCCGCAATCTCGGCCACCAGCTGCGAAGCCTCATCCTGAATCCGCACCCGCCCCGTCCGAAACGCCTCGCTCCGTCCCACATCGCCGCGAACCACGCGCCGCGAGCAATTCAGGAAATATCCCGGCTCTGTCTCGATCCCGCCCAGGTCCGCCGCGCGCTCCGTCATCCGAATCGTCGCCCCAGCCGGCTCCTGATCCCACCGGCAAATCGCCTCCGCCGTCTCCAGCCCATACCGACGCGCCCATCGCTCCACCATCCACGCCGGATGCGCCCACTCCGCTGCCAGTTCCCGAGCTGTGCGGCCCGTACTCTGGGATCTGTGCTCTGTGCTCTGCATTTTCCGAAGCACCGCGTTCACCATCCCCGCCGCGCCACGCTCATCGCCGTACTTCACCAGCTCCACGCTGTCGTGGATCACCGCATGCGCCGGCACGCGGTCCAGATGCAGCAGCTGATACGCCCCCATGCGCAGCGCCGTCGCGGCTTCCGGGCTCAGCTTCGCCTCCGGGCGCGCCAGCAACGCGCGAATCCGCGCATCAAGCGCCAATTGCCAGCGCAGCGTCCCCAGCACCAGCGTGGTCGTCAGGTTGCGGTCCTGCGCCGACAGCCGATCGACCTTGTCCGACCGCAGCAGCTCATCGCTGTGCGCATCGGACGTTGCGATTTGTAACAGAATCCGATACGAAACCCGCCGCGCCGGAGCAATCATCGTCATCCTGAGCGAAGTTCGACTCCCCGAGTCGAACATAGTCGAAGGACCTCCCGAGCGTCAGCAATGCCGACGAAAACGTTCGTCGGGATTCGCGAGGGCACTGGACCCAGCCTCACCCCAGCCTGGTCCCGCTCTCCACCGCATGTCCGCGTAAAAACTCACCCGCGGTCATGCGCCGCTTGCCTTCCGGCTGCACCTCGACCAGTTCGAGCCACGTGCCATCGCCGCACGCCGCGAACAGGGTTCCCTGCTCGGCCAGCACTTCTCCCGGCTGCCGCGCTCGTGCGCCCCGCACTTCCGTCGGCAGCATCCGATGCACCGCCAGCTTCTTTTCCCCCAGCGTCGTCCACGCCCCCGGCCAGGGCTGGAATCCCCGCCAGCGGTTGTAGAGCGTCATCGCCGGCCGCGCAAAATTCATGCGCCCATCTTCGCGGGTCAGGATCGGCGCCAGCGTCGCCTTCGTCTCATCCTGTTTCCGCGGCATGATCGTCCCCCCATCCAGCCCACGCAGCGTCTCCATCATCAGGTCCGCGCCCATCTCCGCCAGCAGCGGAAACACATCCGTCGCCGTCATGCTCGGCGCAATCGCCATCTCCCGCTGCAGCAGAATGTCGCCGGTATCCAGACCCTCGTCGAGGCGCATGGTGGTCGCGCCCGTCGCACCTTCGCCATTGGCGATGGCCCACTGCACCGGCGCGGCCCCGCGATACTTCGGCAGCAGCGACGCGTGCAGGTTCAGATTCCCCAGCCGCGGCAGCGCGAGCATCCATAGCGGAATGATCCGCCCATACGCGACCACCAGGATCGCATCCGGCTGGATCGACTCCAGCTCCGCTTTCAGTTCCGCATTGTTTTTGATTTTCTCCGGCTGCGCGATGCGAATCCCGGCCTCGATCGCCGTCGTTTTCACTGGAGGAGCGGTCACGTGCTGGCCCCGTCCCACCGGCCGATCCGGCTGCGTGACCACCAGCGGCACATCGTACCCAGCCCGCAGCGCCAGCTTGAGCGTGGGCACGGCAAACGCCGGAGTCCCGCAGAACACCAGCTTCATTTCCACTCGCCGGACTTCTGCAGCTTGCGAATCTTGCGCAAAATCAGATCGCGCTTGAGCGCGCTCAGCCGCCAGGGAAACAGAATCCCATCCAGATGATCGATCTCATGCTGGAACGCCCGCGCCAGCAGCTCGGTCCCCTCCAGCTCGATCGTTTTTCCCTCAAGATCCTGTGCGCGAACCTTTACTTTCGCCGCCCGCGACACCTTGTCGCGAATATCCGGCAGGCTCAGACAGCCCTCTTCGGCAACCTGCTTGCCCTCTTTGTGAATGATTTCCGGATTCACCAGCACGATCTTCTCGTCGGCATTCTTCTGGTTGCTCAGATCGATCACCGTGATGCGCTTCGACACGCCGATCTGCGGCGCTGCCAAGCCAATCCCGATCGCCGTGTACATGGACTCGAACATATCCGCGGCCAGCGTGCGGAGCTCCTTGTCGAACTCCGTCACCTTTTCCGTCGGCCTCTGCAAAATCGGGTCCGGATACGTAACTATTTCCCTGATCATTGCTTCGCGCTGCATCCCTTTTGCTTCTCGCTAATAGCTTCTTGCTAACAGTCTTTCGCTAAACGCTTCTCGCTCGCTTTTCCGCTCGTTTTTCGCTCGTCGTTCGCTCGCTCCCAGCTCTCCGCTCCCAGCTCCCAGCTAGTACCTGGCGATCTGCTCCACGTAACCGTCATAGTTACGTTTCAACTCCCGCAACGAATCGCCGCCAAACTTCTCCAGCGCCAGCTTCGCCACCGCCAGCGCCACCATCGCCTCCGCCGCCACGCCGGCAGCCGGAACCACGCAGACGTCGCTGCGCTCGTACGCCGCCTTGGTCTCCTCGCGCGTGTCGAATCGCACCGACTGCAGTGGCCGCCGCAGCGTCGAAATGGGTTTCAAATACCCGCGCACCACAATGTCCTCTCCATTGGAGATGCCGCCTTCCACGCCGCCAGCATTGTTGTGCTCTCGCGTGAACCGCGTGTGCCGCCCATTCGCCGCCTCGCGCGAATACCCAATCGCGTCGTGGACCTCTGAGCCCAGCGACTCGGCCGCCGTCACCCCGCGGCCAATCTCCACCGCCTTCACTGCCTGCAGCGACATCACCGCCTGCGCCAGCACGCCATCGAGCCGCTCATCCCAGTTCGCGCAAGTGCCCAACCCCGGCGGAGCCCCGTGCACAACCACCTCAAACACGCCACCCACCGTATCGCCGGTCCGCAGCACCGCGTCCACCTCGGCCTTCATCCGCGCCTCGGCTTCCGCATCCACGCAGTTCAGCAAAATCTCATCCCTTGCCCGCAGCGCCGCAATCTCCTCCCACGTCACATCGCGTTCCAGCTCCGCGCCGCCCACGCGAATCACATGACTCGCCACGTCGATGCCCAACTCCAGCAGCAGTTGTTTCGCCAGCGCTCCCGCTGCCACTCGCGCGGTCGATTCGCGCGCCGACGCCCGTTCCAGGACATACCGCGCATCGGGAAAATCGAATTTCAGCGCGCCCGCCAGGTCTGCGTGCCCCGGCCGCGGCGACGCCACAGCCTTGTGTTTTGCCGGATCGCCCGCCCCGACCGGCAGCGCCTCCGTCCAGTTTTTCCAGTCGCGATTCTCGATCGCAATGGCAATCGGCGACCCGATGGTCTTCCCGTGCCGCACCCCGCTGAGGAAATGCGCGGTGTCGGTCTCGATCCGCATGCGCCCACCGCGCCCATAGCCCTGCTGCCGCCGCCACAGCTCGCGGTTCACCCGCGCTTCGTCGATGGGCACACCCGCGGGCACGCCTGAGAGCAGAGCCACAAGGCTCTCCCCATGCGACTCGCCGGCAGTGGAAAAACGCAGCATTCTCGCCTAATTTCCCGCTTTGATTGTAGATGAATGAACCGTGAATCCGGCCAGCTCACTCCGTCGCCAGCCACGCGTACTGCTTCTCCGTGAGCGGAACCACCGACAGCCGCCCCTGCCGCACCAGCGGCGAGTCCGCAAAAATCCCCTGCGCCTTAATCTCGGCCAGGGTACGCGGCGTCTTCGTCTTCTTCACAAATTTGATCCGCACCTGCGGATTCTTCGCGTCGCTCGCGTCGACCGACACCACCTTCGCCAGTCCCACCGTCCGCTTCTCGTCGCCCGTGTGGTAGATCACCAGCATCTCCCCGCGCTGCATCCCTGCCAGATTCTTCACCGCCACCGGATTCGACACGCCGTCCCACACCGTCTCCCCTTCGCGCGCCAGATCGTCCACTGAGTACGTTCCCGGCTCAGTCTTCAAAAGGTAGGGCATGGTTTCGTTCCTCCTCACGTTCGTGGCGATTCCCGTTCTGCAATCCGGACCCGGCCTGCTCCTGCGCGGCCAGCTTCTCCGCCTGCGCCGCGACCCCTTCCAACCCCTCGCTCCGGAGGAACGACTGCGTGTTGAGCAACTGCCGCTCCAGCGGACGCACCCACTCCGTCATCTCTGCGCCCGTCCGCCCGCTGGCCTCGGCCTTCGCCAGTTCGCTGCGCACCGTCTGCATCTTCGCGTCCAGGTTGTCGAGGTAGTGCAGCAGGATCGCCTCCGGCGTCATGGGCAGCTTCGGCGAACCGAATTCGTATTCTCCGTGATGGCTCAGCACCAGATGCTCCACCAGCAGCCGCTTCGCCGCCGGAAAATTCGGGATCGCGGCGATCTTCTTCTCGATCATGCCAATCCCGATGGTGATGTGCCCCAGCAGCTGCCCTTCCAGCGTGTAATCGAAGCTCGTCCCCCAGCTCAGCTCGCGCAGCTTGCCGATGTCGTGCAACATCACGCCGGTCAGCAGCAGATCGCGATCGATATTCGGATAATGCTGCGCCGCCAGCTCGCACAATCCCATCAGTGACAGGATGTGCTCCAGCAGCCCGCCCATCCACGCATGATGCATGCTCTTCGCCGCCGGCGCCTGCTTGAGCGCGGCAGCAATCTCCGCGTCGTTCAGGAACGTCTCGACCAGCGCCTTCAGGTCTGGATCGCGCAGGCTCGCGGCCCAACCCTCCAGCTCCGTCCACATCTCCGCGATGTCCCGTTGCGAGCGCGGAACAAAATCGCCCAGGTCGTACTCACCCTCCGCGGCCCGGCGAATCTTCTTCACCTTGATCTGCAGCTTTTCGTTGAAGCGGTTGACCTCGCCGAGCACCTTCACCACGTCGCCGGCATCGAACTCGCCGGCTTCGTCGATCTCCCACATCCGCGCTTCAATCTGACCGGTGTGATCCTGCAGCGTCAGCGCAAAGTAGCGCCCGCCATCGCGGCCGGTGCGCACCTGCTTCCATCCCGCCACGAAAAACCCGGTAATTTCCCGGTTCTCCCGGCTGGCCAGATCGGCAACTACTGGTTCTTTCATCTTGATGGATTAAAGCTGAGGCTGCGTTGGCGTCGTTCCCTGCGCTGGAGGCGCGCTTTGCGCGGGCGGCGGATTCTGCGTGTTCGTGGGCGTCGAAGGCGCCGGGGCTCCCGTCCCGCTTGGCGTCGACGATCCGGCAGCGCCGGTCTGTCCGGGCTGCGCATTCTTGTCCTCGTCGCCCAACCGCCGCTTCGGCCCGCCCTTCGCCGGATTCACTTTTTTCTTCTTTGTCGTGTCGCCGTTCAGTCCCAGCGCCGCCTGGTCCTGCTTATCCTGCGCCAGCTGCTCCGGAGTCTCCGTCGGCGGCACAAACTTCTGCTTCTTCTTCGACGACTTCTCCTGCGCCAGCTTCTGCTTCGGTTCCTTCATCTTGTCGGAAAGGCGCGTTTTCGTCTTTTTCTCCGTGCTGGCTCCACTGTCGATCACATTGCCCTCGGCATTGGTGAGCGCCACCTCTTTGCCGGTGTCGTTCGAGGCCACCTGCTGGGGCTCGGCCGCAGCGGTCGCTCCCGCATCCACTTCTCGTGTATTCCCCGCCGGCAGCGTTTCCCGCGGCGCCTGCCCGAAGCGGATCTTCTCCTTCTTGCCGGGCTTCTGCGTGCCCGGGCTCGGGCTCACGCTCGCCACCTGCACCGGCGCGGCCTTCTGCTTGTTCACCTGGTCCAGCGTCGGCACGCCTGCCGGCGGTGCTGCGTTCGTAGCCGTCTGCTTTTCCTTCCGCACCGGCTTCTGCCGGAACCGCGTCCGCTCCACATGCTTCTTCTTCTTCGGCTGCGGCGGAGTGTACGCGCCCTGGATGAACTTGATCTCGTTGGCGGTCGCTCCGGAATCCGAATACGGAGCTTTCACCTGGATGGCCGCCTCGTCGCGCAGCTTTGCCAGGTAGTCGCGCATCGCCGGCTCCATCTTCGTCATCCCGATCTGTTCCTGAATCTGGTTCTGCACCTCGGCGAGCGGAGTCTGCCCGCCCTTGTTGTGCTCCGTCACTTCCAGGATCAGCCAGCCCTGCTTGGTGCGAATCGGCGCCGTAAACTGCCCCGCCTGCAGGTTGAAGGTCGCGTCCTCCATCACCTTCGGAAGGTCCCCGGGCTTGTAATCGCCCAGCCGGCCGCCCTCCTGCGCCGTTGGCCCGCTGGAATCCGCCTTCGCCACCGTCGCGAAATCCGCCCCCGTCTTCAGCCGCGCTTCCACGTCATCGGCTTTCTTCTGCGCGTCCGCCACCTGCGCCGCATCTTCGGGGTTCGGCGTGGCAATCAGAATCTCGTTCAGCTTCACCTGCTCCGGCCTCTGGAACTCCTGCAGGTGCGCGTTGTAATACGCCTGGATCTCCGAGGGCGCGATATCGATGCGGTGCCCAACCTCCTGGCCGATCACCGCCGACCGGATCACGTTCTCCCGGATCTGTTCCTTCAGATCCTCAAAGGAAACGCCCTGCGCCTCGGCTGCCTTCTGCAGGTCCTCCATGGAGTCCATGTGGTACTGCTTGCGCATCTCGTCCAGCCGCTTCACCACGTCGGTCTCGCCCGTGATCCCCAGGTCCTTGCCCTTCGACAACAGCAGCTGGTTGTCGATCAGCGACCGCAGCAGATCCCGGCGCTGCGCCATCAACTGGGCCTGCGACCACCCCTGCTGCCGCGCCTCCCCTTCCATCTCCTGCTCGGCGCGGTCGTAGTCCGACTTGCTGATCACCTGGTCGTTCACCATCGCCACGATGTCTTCCACCACCGTCCCCTGGTAGGGCGACTGGGAAGTGCGCTGCGATGTGACATCGGCAGAGCCGCGGCCCTGCGCGACCGAGACAGCCGGAGCAACGGACAACGCCACGCCGGCGGCCAGCATGGCAGGGAACAGCGAAATACGAAGCATCATAGGGTTCAACGTCTCTGCGCGCCGCCCCGATCCGTCAGGAGAACGCCGTCTTCCGGCCTTCCCTCGCAAGCATCGTCTCGGCCACTGCGCTTCCGCCATTGTACCGCGCACAACGCATTAGACGCCCCGCCTTTCTGAACGCTGAACGCTCTCTTCACCTGCACGCCTTCTCCAGCTCCGCCCCATAATCCTTCCTCCCCGGCAGCGCCAGATGCTTTTCCGCCATCGCCCCTTCGAGCGTGTCCGGGCCCGACAGCAGCTTCGGATCGACATCGTATTTGTAGAACGAATCCTCCTCCGCCGCCCCCAGCGTCACAAACGTGAACCCGCGCGACTGATACAGCCGCAACAGACGCGGCAGCATGCGCGCGTCGAACGCCCCAATGTGCATCAGCAGCACGTAAGGAATGTCCCTCCCAAACAGCTTTTCCGACATCTCCCGCCGATACCCGATATCTTCATCCGCCGCCAGCAAATAGCTCCGCTCCAGCCCCGCAATCGCCTTCCGATCGTGCTTCGCCTCGCAGCGCGCATACGGTTCGTTCCACTCATAATCGGCGAAGCTCATCGTCACTGCCGCAATCCTGTACCCGTGCTCGGCAAAGAACACTCGCACGCCCATCTGTTTCTCCATGTTGTCCCCATCCGCCAGATACGGGAACCGGAACCAGTGCCAGTCCACGCCCTGCATCTGCGATTCCAGCAGGCCCTCGTTCTTCTCCGTGTCCTGCTCAAATTCCTGGAGCGAATGCTGGTTCAGATTCATGTGCGACCACGTGTGATTGCCCAGCGGAAACCCTGCCGCACGCCACGCGGCCAGCACCGCTACGGTCTCCGGATGCTGCTCCACGGCGATGCCGTTCACGAATCCATAGGTCGGCGGAACGTGCGCCCGCTGGAGCGCCCTGATGACCTTGCTGGCTACCTCGATCCGCGTCTCGCCCCCGGGCAGCGGCCCATGCGCCGGCAAATCGTCAAAGGTGATCGCAATCTGCTGCGCCCCGGCGCTCATCGCCAGCCCCAGGCTCCATCCCCCAACCAAAACCCACACCACCAGCGCCCTTCCGCGCAACCCCACTCGCCGCAGCCCCATCCCGCCTCCTGTAGCGATCAAAGTATACGAACCCTTCGATGCGAAACGAATGCGGGTGCCCCACGTCTCGATTTCGAGACGTGGGAATCGCGCGCAGCGCGCCGCATTGGCCGACCGCTTTTCCGCCGACCGCACTTTAGCTGACCGCCTCTTAGCTGACCGCTACCCGCTACAGGCTACCGGCTACCGGCTGCAACCGTTTCCCCTTGCACTCGCCACTCCGCCGCTGCATAGTGTTTCCGTGGATCTCCAGCCCGGTTCGACCGTTGGCCACTATAAGATTCTGCGCCGCATCGGCGCGGGTGGGATGGGTGTTGTCTACGAGGCCGAGGACCTTCGCCTCGGCCGCCACGTCGCCCTCAAGCTCATCGCTGGCAACTCCGCGCCCGATCCCTCCGCCCTCGAGCGCTTCCACCGCGAAGCCCGCATCGCTTCCTCCCTCAACCATCCCGGCATCTGCACCATCCACGAGATTGACGAAACCGACGGCCAGCCCTTCCTCATCATGGAGCTGCTCGACGGCCAGAGCCTCGACAGCCTCTATGGCGGCCATGCGGTTCCGTTGCCGCGCCTCACCGAAATCGGCGTCCAGCTCTCTGACGCGCTCGACGCCGCGCACCGCAAAGGCATCCTGCACCGCGACATCAAGCCCGCCAACATCTTCATCACCGGTTCCGGCCAGGCCAAAATCCTCGACTTCGGTCTCGCGCGCATCGATTCTCTCGCCGTCGGCGACTCCACCGGCTCCGGCATCTCCGAGCGCGACAAGCTCACCCGCTCCGGCGCAACCCTCGGCACCGTCGCCTACATGTCCCCCGAGCAGGCCCGCGGCGAATCCCTCGACGCCCGCAGCGACCTCTTCTCTCTCGGCGTTGTGCTCTACGAAATGGCCACCGCCAACCACCCCTTCAGCGGAACCACCAGCGCCGTCGTCTTCGACAAGCTCCTCAACTACCACCCCCCCCCGGCCGTCTCGCTCAATCGCGATCTACCGCCGGAGTTCGAGAATATCCTCAACAAATCCCTTGAGAAGGATCGCGATCTCCGCTATCAGTCGGCCTCCGATCTCCGCGCCGACCTCCGGCGTCTGCAGCGCAGCTCCTCCGGCATCCACGCAACCGGTGCGCATCTGCCCGCCACCGCTTCTTACCCGGGAATGATTCGCGTCGGCACCTCGGCAGAGCCCGCCGCCAGCCCCTGGCCCACTCCGGTCCCGGAGGCGCCGCTGCACCTGGTGCCGGCTCGACCCCGCGGCCCGCTCTTCCGTCCCGCCCTGTTCATCGGCGGCCTCGTGGCTCTGGTCGTCACCGCCTCCGCCATCGCCGGAATCGAGTACTTCGGCAAAAAGAAATCAGCGGTTGTTACAAATGTCGCTGCCGCCCCTCCATCCGTAACAACCCCTGCGACAAATACGGCCGCGCCGTCCTCAGCAACCCCGGCTCCCGTCTCCAAACCCGCGCCTCAACCTGCCGCTGGCACGCCCAAACCGTCTGCTGCGACGCCCAAAGCAGGCGCCAGCGGCGCACCGACTTCCGCGACATCCAAAACGGCAGCCAATGTCCCGCCTTCCGCGCCCCCAACGCAGCCCGCTCCCTCTGCCTCGTCATTTGAAGCCGATGCAGGGGTCTCCGCTGGGCCCGCGAATGACGCACCTGGTGCGGCACCCGGCCACGTTCCGCCCGCCATCCCGTTCCGCAGAGCCTACGTTGCCGCGCCGAGCCTTCTCGCGCATCACATCCATCACTTCGGCGGATTCTGCGAGGGCAACCTCCAGTTCACCCCGGAAACCCTCAACTTCACCTCCAACGTGCATTCCTTCTCGCTCACGCGCGACCAGATCAGCGCCGTCAACGGTGACGTCATCGTCGAGGCCGGTGGCCGCCGCCGCTGGCGTTTCGAAATTCCTGGCAAGAACCCCGGCCAGGTCCACAACCTGCTCGAACGCTGGTTCAGCGCTCTCCCCAACCCGCGCTAGACCGTGGGGCGTGGATGCTACATTTCCCCCATGCCTCGCCCCCGCCTCGCCCTCGCGCCTCTTTTGCTCCTCTTCACTCTCCCCGCGCTCGCGCAAAGCGGCCCTGGCCCCGCCAATCCGGCTACCGTCCGCATCGATTCCCTTATCCATGACTTCCACGGCCAGGTCGCGTACTTCGCCAAAGATCTCTCCACCGGCGAAACCATGGAGTACCACGCTGACGAGCCTGTCCCCACCGCGTCCGTCATCAAACTCGGCATCCTCTATACGGCGCTCGAACAAATCCGCGCCGGCCGTGCTCACTTCGACGACCGCCTCATGCTCCACCATGAAGACCGGGTCCCCGGCTCCGGCGTTCTCCTCTTTTTTGACACGCCCATGACCCTCACCCTCAAAGACGCGCTCACTCTCATGATCGCGGTCAGCGACAACAGCGCCTCCAACCTGGTCATCGATGACCTCAGCCTCGACACCATCGACCGCCGGCTCACCGGCCCAGCCCCGCAGGGCCTCGCGCTCAAAAACACATGGCTCTATAAGAAGGTCTACCGCCCCGCGCAGGACCCCGTCCCCGCGGACCAGCCGCAGTTCGGCCTCGGCAAAACCACCGCCCGCGAGATGGCCGGCATCATGGAGCGCTTCGTCACCTGCAACCTCGGCCCCGCTCCAACTACGCCGCCAGCAAACGCGGCCGCGACGCCGATCCCCTCAGATAAAGACCTCTGCGCAGCCGCCATCCACATGCTCAAGGTCCAGTCCGACCGCGACATGATCCCGCGCTACCTTGAAAAACTCGACACCACCGAAGGCGACTCCGCCATCGCAAACAAAACCGGAGCCGTCGACCACGCCCGCGTCGACGTCGGCGCCGTCTACACGAACCACGGCACCATCCTCATCTCCGCCTTCACCCACGACAACGCCGACACGAGCTGGACCGCCGACAACGAAGCCGAGCTCCTCATCGCCAAACTGGCAAAGACCATCGTCGACGCTTGGGATCCATCGAGCTAGCTGTTCATCCCCTGGTCAGCCCCCGAATCATCTCTCCCCACTCCGGCCAGCCGCGCACCAGATCCTCGCGTTTTCCCGACGCGTAATCCGCATAATCAAACCCCGGACTCACGGTGCACCCGAGCAGCGCAACCCTCCCTCCAGGAATCAGCCGGGTCCCCTGCCACACACCCTGCGGCACCACCGTCTGCAGCAGCTCTCCGTTCGCAATGTCCCGCCCCAGCACCACTCGCTTCCCCGATCCATCCGGCCAAAGCTGCAGCATCTCCACCGCATCGCCGAGGTAAAAATGAAACACCTCGTCCGACGCGAGCGTGTGCATCTCAGAAAAGTTATTGGGCTCGAGCAGATAGTAGATCGCGGTCCCGGCTGATCGCGCACCCGCATACCGCCCCGCCGGCAGCGCCTCCCGCGGAATCGTCTCCTCCGCCTTCCACGTCTGCCGAAAC
>PMAD01000018.1 GCA_003152415.1 Acidobacterium sp. | reverse complement strand
CGCGGGCCGTTGGGCGAATATGCCGTGTAGGTCATGATGTAACGCTTGAGCGGTTGTACAAAAGTAATACGAGCATCCTCGCAACCGCCGCCCCCATCGGGGCGCCGCTCATAATCGGCCTCCGGTTCCAGCGCGATGCCGAGCCTCTCGACGCCAGCAGGGTCGCCGGCATCGTTGAATCGCACTCGGGCAATGCCGATGCGCGAGTAATTTCCCTCCGCAACGAGACGCGGAAAAAGATATAGCTGGCCATCTGGGCCGCGGGCGGCTGCCGGATTCAGAACACCCTCGACCTCGTAGAGATTTCCGGGCTCCGGCTCCATCAGAATTCCAATGCGTTGCAGCTTAAGCCCGCCCATGGATTCCCACCTGCAAGTCAGCCTGCGGTACGTCTCCTAAACAAGCCAGGATGGCTTCGATCACGCGTTTCGTATCCTCCGGCCCGCGCACCGGAATGGAGATCACTCCCGCCTTTTCCGCAGGATAGTCATTCCCGCCCACAAACAAGGCATCGCCGATGTAGATCATCTCTTTCAGCGAAATGCCGAGGATGTCGCGCAGCTTGCGAATCCCGTAGGCCTTATCAATGCCCGGCTTCGTGACATCGATGGAGGTCGCACCCCCCAGCCGGACGGAGAATCCGGGAATCAATGGGTCCAGGATCGCTTTGATCTTCTTCCGCTTCGCAAAATCCGGGTCCCACTTCTCCTTTTCTGCCAGCGGCGCCTGCTGACCCAACGCAGACAGCGTTATCTGGCTTCCCCGGTCTTCGATGACCTCTCCCCACACCTTATCGGCCTTGAATCCTGATGCCTCGAATGCTTTCTTCAGCGAGCTGACGATCTTCTCTTTTTCATCCGCCGTGAAATCTTCCGAATAAATCTTCTTCCACTGCCCTGAATACCGATAGAACTGCGTTCCACATGTGGGAAGGATAGACAGATTCAGCAGGCGCTCGTCGTGGGGCAGATGGGAGAGCAGTTGTTCCTCAAACTGCGGCCAGGCGCCTCCGGAGATCACCGCCACTTTGACGATCGAGAGAAGATCGCCAAGCAGTGCCGACATTTCGTCGTCGAGAGACGACTTACTCCTGGCGAGCGTTCCATCCAGATCGAAAACGATGAGCTTCTTCATTCACTCTCCATATGCAACGCCCATGCTGCGAGTCATCTGTGATGCCGATGTCATCTAGCCGGGCAGGGCAATCTCCAACAAGTTCACTGCATCGCTGGGCCGAAAATGACAAATCCCGACAACCGCTGGCAGCAGCCACACTTCGCCTCTTTCGATTGCATAGGTCGCGCCGTCGTGCTCAATCTGCCCCGCGCCCTCGACGCAGACCAGCACACGTGGAAGATCCGCAGCGCCCACGGAAAAAGGCGAGTGGCTACGCAGCCGCCACAGCCGAAACGGTTCGCAGTCAAAGACCAGCTCCCGCTCCGGAGCTGTTATGTCCACTGTTGGTTTCACGAGACCCGCAGCACCATCTGCAAAGTCAATGCAGCCCAGTGCCTGGTCCACCTGGAGTGCTCGCGGCTTGCCAGTCTTCGCATCAATATGGCCCCAGTCGTACAGGCGAAACGTCGTGTCGCTGTTCTGCTGAATCTCAAACACAACGACATCGCCACCCAGAGCGTGCACCGTGCCGGCGGGGATGAAGACGCCATCACCGGGCTTTGGCTGGAAGGATGCGAGATGGTCCGCAAGCGTTCCGTTTGCGATCGACTGCCGAAGAATGTCTGGAGTGTCGCCTGGTTTGAGCCCTGCATAGATGTGACTCTCTTTCCCCGCGTCGATCACCACCCAGGCCTCCGTCTTCTCTTTCTCGCCCGCTGGCAGAGGTTGATCGGGGGGATATCCAGGATGGACCTGAACTGAGAGCATCTCGTGGGCGTCGAGGAATTTCAGCAGCAGTGGGAATCGCAGGAACCGTCCAGTAAGCTTCCCCATCATCTGTTCTGGAAATTCGTACATCAGCTGACCGATGGTCTGCCCTTTGAAGATGCCGCTGTCCACTATGCTGGTGTGGTCATCGCGGTCGCTGAGCACCCAGGCTTCGCCGATCGGACCGTTCGGCAACGGCTCGCTCAGTAAGTCCGCCAGTCGTCGGCCGCCCCAGAGCCGATACTGATAGATCGGCTCAAATCGCAGCGGGTAGAGAACGGTTTGGCCCACAAGTGCACCTCATTTGCAGTGATCCTTCTGCGGAAGTGGGTGGCCCGAATCCGTCCGCGCGCCAGCTGCTGTTCGAGGTTTCCGGCGCGACAATCGAAGCTTCCTATTGCCCGGCTGGGGTTGTCGCGTGATGGCGCCTACCCGGCACCAGCGATAAGTCGACGCTCGTGATGTAAACGAACAGGGCTGCAGCGATGCAAACGACGCCAACCCAGAAGCGCCAGTCGCGATGCGCGCGCATCCAGTAAGGGCGGTCCTGCTGAGCGTGACTGGGATGCGGCCCGTCCTCATGATGAGAGTGAGTCTGTCCGGGGTCGGTCATGCTCCCTGTAATTCTTCTTCGGGAGCGGGCGCGGAGCCACTGTGTCCATTGCGTTCGCCCGCAGCGGCTTTGTTAGCGCGTTCCTGCCCGATGCCCATAGTCAGCGCGGTCATCCCGGCAAGGCCTCCAAGCTGCATCGTCTCAATGGCAGAACTGGGAACTATGACGATGGTGGAGTTCTGCTTCAGACCTTCGTACAGCATGTTCATGGCTCTCAGATGCAGCGCGACGGGATCGTTGGTATAGGTTTTGGCAGCTTCGGCAAACTTCTCCGCCACCTGACGCTCCGAATCACCAAGAATGACACGGGCTTGACGCTCTCTCTCCGCCTGGGCCTGCATCGACATCGCATTTTCCAGTGCCGGCGGAATCAACACATCCTTCACCTCAACCGAGATCACGTTGATGCCCCACGGCTCGGTGCGCTCATCGATAATTTCACGCAGCACGCTGCTGATCTTGTCCCGGCCTTCGAGCATGTCCGAAAGCATCGTCTTTCCGATGACGTCGCGCAGGGCCGTTTGTGAGGCCCAGCTGATCGCGCTCTGGTAGTCGGCTACATCGAGCGCAGCCTTTTTAGGGTCGATGATCTTCCAGAACAAAACTGCGTCCACATCCACCGGGACAGTGTCCTTCGTCAGCGTTTTCTCCGCTTTGAAAGAACTGGTGAGCACGCGGGTGTCGAGCCAGTAGGGAATATTTTCAATCAACGGAATGATGAAGAAGAGTCCTGGTCCCTCCAGGGAGCGGAATTTGCCCAACCGCAGAACGACAGCCTTGTTCCATTGGTCCGCGACCTGAATGGAGGACGAGACGATGAAGGCAACGACAATTGCAGCGCAGAAAATCGCTATGCTGGCCGCGTTGGCTGCCGCCCGGTGTGAGAAATACGCAAGCGCCGCGCCAATGCCGGCGATGACGAGGAAAATCAGTGCTGAAAGCGAATTGCTTTTTCTCATTTCGAATTACCTCTTCAGCTCAGGTCGAATCCGCCCGGATTCGAGTCGTCTTTGGGGCTTCGGCACAGGAACAAAAAGCAGCCACCAGAAATTAACCCTGGAAAGGCTCCTTTTTTGCGGTTAGGCCAATTAACCGAAGAATGCGGGTCGCCCGGGGAGTCACACTCAGAAATTCTTGCAGACCGGCACTAATAAAGATGGTCAGTTTTGCTCAAAATCAAACCTGTTTTCGTCGCCTGGGAAATCGAGGACACCGAAAGACGGCATGACCAGGCGGCTGCGGGCGTGCTTCGAATTGCCTGATTCGGCGAAAGGGTTCACCGGCAAGGTTAGGCGCGATCAGGCTGGGGC
>PMAD01000032.1 GCA_003152415.1 Acidobacterium sp. | reverse complement strand
TCTTCTGCCCGCAGCGCAGTTTCCTGGATTCAGCGACCTGCTGGCGGCCTTCGATGCCGGGCTGGCTGGAGGCGTACGCCGCGAGCGCCCCGACGACAAAGGGACGGCCCATGGATGAGGCCTTCCCAGATTCCGAAGCCGGATGCGGCGGCCTGCCTGACGTCTCCGGCGATCTCAGTGTGCCGCAACTTCTGGTGGAGCGAAAGGTCGCGGACGCGGCGCTGCGTGAAGCACGCGCCAAATTGCAGGCGGTTTTCGAAGGGGTCGAGACAGGAATCTTCGTCATCGATCCGGAATCGCATCGCATTGTCGACGCTAACCCGGTGGCCCTGGAGCTGACGGGCGCGCCGCGCGAGAAGATGGTGGGCGCGCTGTGTCACAAGTTTGTCTGTCCCGCGGAGGAGGGGCGCTGCCCGGTCACCGACCTGGGGCAGACGGTGGACAACTCGGAGCGCGTGCTGCTCACGGCGCAGGGGGAAAAGCGCTCGATCATCAAGACGGTGCGTTCGGTCGAGATCGACGGCAGCCGCTACCTGCTGGAGAGTTTTCTCGACATCTCGCAGCGCAAGCGCGCGGAAAAGGCGCTTGAGGAGCAGACCGCCTATCTGAATACGCTGTTTGAAACCAGCCCTCTGGGCATTGTGGTTCTGGACCAGGAGGAACGGGTTCAGATGTCGAATACGGCGCTGGAGCGGCTCTTCCTCTACTCGCGGGAGGAAATGCAGGGCCAGCGTCTGAGCGACTTAATTGTCCCGGACGATCTGGCTTCCGAGGCCAGCCACTTCACCGAGGAGAGCCTGGCCGGGAGGAGCGCGCACTTTACCAGCCGGCGGCGCCGTAAAGATAACGCGCTGGTGGACGTGGAGATCTTCGGAGTGCCGCTGGTCATCGCGGGCCGGCCGCAGGGAATCCTGGCGCTTTACCAGGACGTCACCGGGCGTCGACAGGCTGAAGCGGAGCGGGCGGAACGCCATCGCCTGGCGACCCTGGCGGCCGAAGTTGGGCTGGCGCTCACCGGAGCCGAGGACCTGAGCGAGGGGCTGCAGCAATGCGTGGATGCGCTGATTCGCAACACGGACATCGCGTTTGCGCGAATCTGGACCAGCAACGAGAAGGAGCACCGCCTCGAGCTGCAGGCCAGCGCGGATATTCAGCTGAATTGCGGTCCCGATCGCAAGCGCATGGACCTTTCCCGGATCGAGCGCATTGCCGACACCGGCGTAACCCAGTTGGACAACGCCTTTGTGGGCTCTCCCCTCAAGGTTCGGGAGCAGGTTCTGGGGGTGGCGGCCGCATTTGCCTGCCAGCCGCTCACCGAGGCCGCGCTGCAGGCATTCGAATCGGTGGTCCACAGCATCGCGCAGTTCGTGGAACGCAAGCGGGCGGAAGGATCCCTGCGCGTAAGCGAAGATCGATTCCGCACTGCATTTGAAGAGGCTCCCCATGGCATGTGTATGACGGGACTGGACGGCCGCTTTCTCCACGCCAATGCGGCGCTGTGCCAGATGCTGGGCTACACAGCGGAGGAACTGCTGGCGGGGGCCTGGCAGGAAATCACCCACCCGGACGATCTGGAACGTTCGCGCCAGGTGGCGGTTGAATTCAGGAAGGGCGTGGCGACCACGCTGGGGCTGGAAAAGCGGTACATCCACAAACGGGGGAACGCCGTATGGGTGAGGGTGACAATTTCCGTGGTGAAGGACCGTTCCGGGAATCCCTCGCATTTTATTACCCAGGTTGAGGACATCACGCTCCAGAAGCAAGCCGACGAGGCGCAGGCCTTCCTGGTTTCGCTGGTGGAGTCCTCGCAGGACGCCATTATCGGCACGACTCCGGAGGGCGTGGTTGTCAGCTGGAACCGCGGAGCCGCGGAGCTGTATGGGTACAGCGCCGGGGAGATGATCGGGAAGACAGCGGCGGTGGTGATTCCCCCGGAATGGCCGGACGAACTGTCCTCTATTCTGCAGACGATTCAGCGGCGAGAAGCGGTGGCCAGCCACGAGACAGTGAGGATCCGCAAGGATGGACGGCGTGTGGAGATATCGCTGAATACCTCGCCGGTCTTCGACTTGGCAGGGAAGATTACCGGAGCGGTGCATATCGCCAGGGACATCACGCGACGCAAGGTTGCCGAGGAGCGGCTGCGCGCTTCGGAAGAGCGCTATCGGGAGCTGTTCGAAAACGCCAGCGACCTGGTGTACACCTTCGATCTCGACATGCGCATTACCTCGCTCAACCGCGTCGCCAAAGCGACCATGGGCTATGGCGGGGAAGAAGCGATCGGGATGGACCTGCGGCAGCTCGTCGATGCCGAGCCATGGAGGGGCGTCGAGCAGGCCGTGGAGCGGTTGGTGGCAGGGCATCCCGCGGCAAAAATCGAGCTCGACATCAGGGCCAAAGATGCCCGCCGGGTGACGCTGGAAATGAATCCGCGCCTGATTTACAGGGACGGCATAGCGGTGGGAATCCAGGCGATTGCGCGCGACATTACTGGGCGCGATGCCGCGGAGATGGAACTGCGCCAGGCCCAGAAGCTGGAATCTGTGGGCCGCCTCGCGTCGGGAATCGCTCACGAAATCAATACTCCGATGCAGTTCGTGGGCGACAATGTGCGTTTCCTGCAGGATTCNNTTCACAGAAGTCCAGGCTCTGATCGGCAAAGTGCATCAGCTTTCCCAGCCCTCCGCCGGCGCGGGCCTGCCCGCGGAGCTTCGCCGCCTCGCGGCAGACCTCGATTGCGACTACCTGCTGAAGGAAATCCC